>CAZWDD010000162.1:0-12027 GCA_964632345.1 uncultured Solibacteraceae bacterium
TCCTAATCCCCGCCCCGCCAACAACTTACCAGCCACACCCCGTACCCCCAACCCCCCGCTTCCCCTTGCCACCCTTGCCATCCTCACTACATCGGCGCACTTCCCCCGGGCACGATCTCCGCGAGCAACAAAAAATCGCAGGACCGTCCCAGAAGTGATTGAAAACATTGGGCCGGTTTTCGGACGGTCCGACACGTTCTTTGACAATTCGCCTCGGAAAAATCCGAAGCTAAACGTTGCACGCCTCCACCGCTTCCAGCAGTGCTTCCTTCCACGGCTTCACCTTCGGAGTGTACTCGTGGCACAGGAATCCCTTATACCCAAGGTCCGCGATCGCCTTCGCCACGCCCTTGTAGTTGATCTCCTGATCCACGCTTAGCTCGTTCCGCCCTGGATTCCCCGCCGTATGGAAGTGCCCGATCCACTGATAGTTATCCCGGATCGTCCGGATCACGTCGCCTTCCATGATCTGCATATGGTAGATGTCATACAGCAGCTTCACCCGCGGCGACGCCACCCGCTTGCACACCTCCACCCCCCACGCCGTCCGGTCGCACTGGTAATCCGGGTGGTTCACCTTGCTGTTCAGCAGCTCCATGCACAGCGTCACGCCCTTGTCCTCTGCCCGCTTCTTCAGCTGGTTCAGGCATGCCACGGTGTTCTCGATCCCTTCTTCGTCCGTCCGCCCCCGCCGGTTCCCGGAAAGAATAATCACGTTCGGCGCCCCCGCCGCTGCCGATATGTCGATCAGCTCCAGCGTCCGCGCCACAATCTCTTTCTGCAGGCTCTTGTCGTTCACCCCGTCGCTCAGCTTGCTCGAACCCGGCACCATGCTCGGTACAATCCCGTACTTCTTCATGATCGGGAACCGCTCCGGCCCCTGCAGGTCGTACGCCTGCAGGCCCAGCTCCGCCAGTTCGCGGCACTGCGCCTCGAAGTCCAGGTTCGATCCGCGGAACACGCCGCCGCATACCCCCTGCCGCAGCCGTCCCTGCGCCGGCGGCGCTGCCTTGGCCGCCGTTCCTGCCATCGCCGCGGCCGCTGCCGCTCCCGCAAAAAAGTCTCTCCGTTGCATCGGCTTGATAATATCAAGGACGGCGCTGCTATGGGATTCGCACTCTGGCTATCGAAGGAAGAAGCATGGGCCCAGGGCACCCATGAGTACCGCCCCATGGGCTGCGCCGTCGTCCATCGCAACGGACAGTTCCGCGCCCGTGATTTCCGCCGCGATCGCCGCTCCCCCGATCGCCGTTCCCCCCTCTTCGTCGGCCTCTTCGGCTCCCTTGAAGAGGTTAACGTCTTCCTCCGCGCCCACGATCCCGCAGCCCCGCCCCCGCGCACCGAAATCCGTACCCGCTCCATCCTCTAGTCACAGCCCTCGAAAATAAAGTCTTTTCTCTCCGAACCCGTTGATAAGTCTACGCTTCCGCTCACTCCGCGCCTCCCCCCATCCTCCCTCCCCTTGCTTTCCACTGGTAGAATCAGGGCGCTGGAAAACTTTATGCCGACTCGAAACGACGCGGCCCCCCAGGTTCACCTGCATTGGGTCCGCGAGACGCCGTCGCGCGGTCTCGAGCTGCCCGTTTCCTCCACTTTGACTTCCCTCGATGGCCTCCCCCCATCCGCCCGCCAGGCCGTCGCCGCCGCCGCGCCTCTCGCTCCCGATGGCGCCGTTGAACTCCATCTGCCCCCGGCCGGCAAGTCCAGCCTTCTGCCCTCAGGGCCCCTCTCGTTTCAGTCGCCCGCTCCCGGCCGCCTTCACGCCGTCGCCGGCTTTGATCAGACCCCAGACGCTACCCTCGCCTTCCAGCAGGCAGTCGTCCTCGCCCTCCGCGCCATCTCCGCTGACAGCACCCCACTGTCCATCTTCTCCGGCTCGGACCTCGTTCCCGTCTCCTCCGGCCTTTCCTCCGCCCCGGCCGAACGCTCCCGCCGCTACGCCTCCGTCTACAAGACGATGTCCCTCCGCCTCCAGGAAGCCATCCGCGCCGCCGCCCTCCCCGTCCTCCTCCCGACCCTCGATTGGGACAACCGCTCCCTCACCCTGCCCCTCCTCGTCTGGGCCGCCGCCAAACCCGTTGTCGGCGAACACGTCGACCAGCTTGCCGTCGATGTCCTCGATGGCGACTCCGTCCGCCGCTCCTTCCGCGGCCTCGCCCCTCGTCTCGCACCCCTCCTTGCCTCCCTCCGCGACTCCCTCGCCGCCCGCCGCGCCCCCGACTCCCTCCTCGCCGTCTATGCCCCCGCCCGCGCCTCCGCCATCACCGATCAGTTCCGCCGCCAGTCACGCCTCGTTCACCTCCTCTTCTCCAACGAGCGCCGCCTCATCACCTCCCTCGTCCACTTCCTCTCCCGCATCCCCGACTGGCGCGACTCCCATCACGCCGATCCCGCCGCCGCCTACCGCGAGATCCGCTCCGCCTGGGCACGCGTCGAGGGGCATACCCGCGACTTCTACCGCCGCTGCCCCTGCCTCCAACTCGGCCCCATCGTCCTCGCCGAAGCCCTCCGCTCCCTCCAGTCGCCCCAGGACGAAAATCCGGACCTGCTCCAGGACCCACCCCCGAAAGCGATAGACTAATGAGCAATCATCATGGACTACGCGGGGAAGCGAGTCCTGGTCACGGGTGGACTGGGATTCATTGGTAGTAATGTAGCTGTGCGTCTGGCCGAACTCGGCGCGCACGTCACCGTCATCGATTCGGCCGTCGCTGGCTGTGGCGCCAACCACCACAACCTCCAGCCCTTCTCCTCCCGCATCGATCTACGCATCGCCTCCATCGGCGATCTCGCCCTCCTCCCCGATGCCGCCGCCACCGTCGACGTTGTCTTCAACCTCGCCGGCGAGATCAGCCACATCAACAGCATGCTCGATCCCGTCCGCGATCTCGAACTCAACACCACCTCCCAGCTCCAGTTCCTCCTCGCCCTCCGCTCCCTACGCCCCTGCGCCCGCGTCGTCTACGCCTCCACCCGCCAGGTCTACGGTGTCCCGCAGTACCTGCCCATCAACGAGGCCCACCCCGTCAACCCCATCGACTTCAACGGCATCCACAAACACGCCGCCGCCGGCTACCACCGTCTCCTCACCGCCCGTGGCGAAATCGATGCCACCATCCTCCGCCTCACCAACGTCTACGGACCCCGCATGGCTCTCAACATCCCCGAACAGGGCGTCCTCGGCCACTTCTTCCGCCGTGCCCTCCTCGGCCAGGATATCGAGGTCTTCGGCGACGGCCAGCAGCTCCGCGACCCCGTCTTCATCGACGATGTCGTCGATGTCTGCCTCCTCGCCGGCGCCCGCTCCGGCCTCCCCGCCAACACCATGAACGTCGGCGGCCCCGAACCCCTCGCCCTCTCCTCTATCGCCCGTACCCTCGCCGCCGAAGGCGGCGGCGAACTCCGCTTCCGCCCCTTCCCCGAAGGCCACAAGTCCATCGACATCGGCAGCTACTCCACCGATAACTCCCTCATCACCGAAACCCTCGGCTGGTCCCCACGCGTCTCCTTCGCCGACGGCGCTCACCGCACCCTCGCCTTCTTCCGCCAGCACCGCGAGCACTACCTGCCATGATGAACCCCGCCGAATTCGCCAATATCGCCAAAGCCGAAAACGACTTCTGGTGGTATCGCGGCATGCGCCACATCATGTTCGGCCTCCTCGACCCCGTCGCCCGCCAGCACCGCTTCGGCCGCGTCCTCGAGGCCGGCTGCGGCACCGGCCACTTCGCCCGCGAACTCGCTGACCGCTACCAGTGGCCCATGTTCCCCCTCGACCTCGGCTGGGAAGGCCTCGAATACGGCAAGGGCCTCGGCATCAGCCGCCTCACGCAGGGCGACATCCAGTCCCTGCCCTTCCGCGACGCGGCCTTCGATGCCGTCGTCAGCATGGACGTCATCGTCCACATGCCCCGTGGCGACGAACAGAAACCTATGCGCGAGTTCCACCGCGTCCTCCGCCCCGGCGGCTTCCTCGCCCTCCGCGCCTCCGCTCTCGATATCCTCCGCAGCCACCACTCCCGCTTCGCCATGGAACGCCAGCGCTTCACCCGCGCCCGCCTCGTCCGCCTCGCCGAGGATTGCGGCTTCCGCGTCCTCCGCTGCACCTACGCCAACAGCCTCCTCATGCCCGTCGCCCTCTTCAAGTTCCGCGTCGTCGAACCGCTGCTCGGCGGCGAACCCCAAAGCGGCGTCCGCCCCGTCTCCCCGTGGCTCGACAAGCTCCTCTACGCCCCGCTCAAGGCCGAAGCCAGCCTTCTGCCCGCCGGCGTCAATCTCCCGCTCGGCCAGTCGCTGATTCTTCTCGCCGAGCGCCGCTAGCCGCCCGCTCCCACTCCCACTCGCGCCAGCCGTCCATCAGCGGGAAGTAGAGCCCCAGCCGCACCGGCCGTCCGTCCAGCCGCGACACCAGCTCCGCGTACGTCTCCAACTGCCCGCGATACCGCTCCCGCTCGTTGTCGAGAAACGCCTCCGCGCCGCTGCCCTCGTGCGCGCCCGTCTTGTAGTCGATGATCCACCGCACGCCCTCGGTCACAAACGTCCGGTCCAGTTTCCGGTGCAGAATCCGGTCGCCAAACACGCCGTTCAGCTCCCACTCGCTCACCGCCTCCTCATGCGCGGCCAGCACCCAGCGGCCCCTTTCGCTCCCGAGCGTCTGCCGCAGCGCCGCCATCGTCCGCTCCACCGCGCCGTCCAGCTCGGCCCGCGGCACGCCCACCGTCTGCAACTGCGCGCGAATGGCCGGCCGCCGGTCCTCCAGGCGATCCTCGGTCCACTCCTCCACGCCGTGCAGCGCGATCTGCTGCAGTACATGGTGCACGACGGTGCCGACATCGCGCAGCGTCTGGCCGCTCCAGTCAAAGGCGATCGACTCCTCCTCCTCGACGAACACATCGGCCGCCACCGCCCAGTCGAGCGCCGCCGGCGCCGGCGGCGCCGTCCAACCCGCCGGCACGCGCCGCAGCGGAACGCCCGGTGCCGGGGCTGTATCCCCGGACTCCGGCGCCGCCGCCGCCGGCGCGGCGAAGGCGTCGCCTACCGCATGCGCCAGCCGCGCCAGGAAGGATCCGTTTGCCGCCTCGCCGCCCACCAGGTGCAGCCGCTTCTTCGCCCGCGTCGCCGCCACGTAGAGCAGCCGCCCCGCCTCGTGAAACTCCCTGTCCCGCTCCAGCGTGCTCAGGTACTGATACACGCGGTCGTGGTCGCCGCCCGTCTCGCGCACGCAGCCGACCACCAGATCGTCCAACTCCGCCCAGCGCAGCAACCCGCCGTCGGCGCCGCGCGGCCTGTTCGCCAGCCCCGGCAGGATCACGTTGTCGAACTCCAGCCCCTTTGCCTTGTGCATCGTCATGATCTGCACGCGGTCCGGCGCCAGCGGGTCCGGTGCGGCGTTCAGCCGCCCCAGCGCTTCGTCGAGCGCCGCAAAGTCGGGCAGATCGCCCCCCTTATCCAGCGTATCGAGCAGCCCGAAATACGTCCGCGCGTCCTCCGCTTCGGCCTCGTCGCGCAGGCACGCCGGGCCGCCCAGCGCGCGCCAGGTCTCCTCGACATGCCGCCGTAGACTGCGGCGCCGCCGTTCTCCACCCGATCGCTCCAGAACCTCCGCCACGCGCGCCAGCCGCTCCGATGGCACCGCCCGCAGCGCATCCGGAATCACCTCGGCGCTGGCGACCGCCACCAGTTCGGCCAGCTCCAATCCGCACCACGGCGCCCGCAGCACGCTGAGCCACGCCACGCGATCCGCCGGATGCAGCAGCGCGCGGGTCAGCGCGCGCAGGTCCTGGATGATGGACCGTTCCGCCAGCGGGTCCATCTCGACGGCCTGGAACGGAACGCCGCGCCGCTTCAGCTCCGCTACGATACCGTGGGCGTCCACGCGCCGCCGCACCAGCACCGCCACCTGCCCTTCGGCCCGTTCGATCAGGTCCGCCACCACGGCCGGTTCCTGGTGCCGCCTCACCGCATGGCACGCCACCGGCTCTCCGTCGAGCGGCCCCTTCTGCGCCGTGCTCGGCGAATAGGAAACCGCCCCGGTGGCTGCGTTCTCCCCGGCGGCCATCACACCGGGGAACGTCGCATTGAACCAATCGATCAGGTTGCTTGACGAGCGGAAGTTCGCCGTCAACTGCAGGAACTCGAGCGGCAGCCGCCCCAGCCCCTGGCGGCGGCAGCGCTCGAACAGGGAAACATCCGCTTCCTGGAAGCTGTAGATGGACTGCATCGGATCGCCGACGGCGAAGACGGTCCGGCCGTCGCCCGGCGTCCAGTCGGCGGTCAGCCGTTCGAGCAGCAGCATCTTGGAGATGGAGGTGTCCTGGAACTCATCGAGCAGCAGATGCTGCAGGCGGAAGTCGAGCGCGAAGGCCAGCGGCGTGGGCTCCTCGTCGGTACCGAGCGCCCCGATGGCACTCAGGGTCAGCTCGACGAAGTCGATGGTCCGCCGCTCCTGGAACAGCAGCCGCAGTTGCGCCACGCCGAGCTGCAAGACGGCGGCGAGCGCCTCGATGATCGCCCACTGCCGGTCCGTATAGAATGGCGGCGGAAGGCTCCGGACCGCGTGGAGTTCGGCGGCAAACTCATCGTCGAGGCGGCGGCAGAGTGACTCCATATCCGCCTTGCGCGGGTTGCCGGGCGGGAATCCTTCGTTTTTGGTGACCTTGCGGCGCGGCGAGCCGTCCTTGGTGAGCAGGAAATCGGCCAGCGCGAGGAAGCTGTCCAACTCTTCGGCATCTGCAACGTCGCGGCCCGCGTAGCGCAGCAGATCCCAGGCTTCAAACGGCACGCGCGGGCGCAGCCGGGCGAGTGCCTGGGTGGAGATGGCGCGGAGGCTGGCTTCCAGGCGTTCCCGGTTCAGGCCGCCGGCGATGTGGCGCAGCCACTGGTCGCGCCGCCCCAGCATGCGCATCATGAGTTCGGCGGCGCGCGGGAGGTTGTTGTCCAAGTGCAGCAGCAGGCGTTCGAGCAGCGGGTGGAACGGGGAGTCCGATTCGAGCATGGCCAAGGTGCGAAGCGCCGCCTCATGGTGGAGCGCCTCGGGGTCCTCGGCCGGGGCGAGGTGGCCGCCCATGCGGCTCATCCAAGGCATCTGCGCGTTGAGGGAGGCGCAGAGCGAGTCGATGGTCATGATGCGCAGGCGGCCGGGGTTTTCGAGCAGGCCCCATTGCTTCTCTTCGTTGCGCTGCAGCGCGGCGCGGGCCAGCGTCCAGGTTCGTTTCTGGTGGGCCTCCGCCGGTTCAGGGCCGCGCGCCAACTCCAGCGCGCCGGCGATGCGGCCGCGCATCTCGCCGGTGGCCTTGCGCGTGAAGGTGATGGCGACAATCGATTCCGGCGTCTCCACCGTGCCGAGCAGCGCCAGGAAGCGCTGCGTGAGCAGCTCCGTCTTGCCCGAACCGGCGGGCGCCTGGACGAGGAACGACTCGCTTGTGTCGAGGGCGCGTTCGCGAATGGCGGCGTCGGGCGGCATCATGGGAGTAACCTTAGAGCGTTGCCGCCAGCGCGGCCAACTGATCGGTACAGATCCCCCAGCCGGTGTGGAAGCCCATCTGTTCATGGGTCTCGCGATCGGCGGCGGACCAGTGCCGGGCGAGCGCGGTGTAGCGCGTCCCGCCCGCCTCCTCCTCAAAGGTCAGGATGAGGGTCATGAACGGCTTCTCGGCCAGTTCCCAAGCCTCGGTGAAGGCGTCGGTCATCACCAGACGCTGATTCGGCACCACTTCGAGATAGACGCCGGGATTGGGCATCTCCTGGCCATCGGGGCTGCGCATCACGACGAGCGAGCGGCCGCCGGGCCGGACGTCGAGTTCGGCGCGGGGCGTGGTGTAGGGCAGCGGGGCGAACCACTGGCGCAGCAGTTCGGGCTCGGTCCAGCAGCGGTAAACGCTGGCCGGGGCGGCGGCGATGAACCGTGTCAGAACCAGATCGCGATCGTTGGGCGTGGGAGTGGACATGGAGTATTTCCTCTATGGATTGGCGGAATCGGCATCGGCGCCGGCAGGGTGGAGAGTTGTATCGTAGACGCGGCAGAGCGAGTGGAGGTGGCAGCGGGCGCAGGGTTTGCCGCCGTCTTTCGGGTCGACGTCGGCGCGGCCGGACTGGAACTCGGCCCAGATACGATTGATGACGGCGCGCCAGTCGTCCAACTGCTGCTGCCAGCCCTGGGGCGGAGGCTTGACGCCGGGCAGGAGGCCGGGGGCGGCGGCGAGGCCGTCGAATTTGTGTTCGCCGCGCTTCATCTGGGCGAAGACGATGGCGGCGGGCGTCTCGGGCAGCGCGACGGCGTAGAGCGGAAGCTGGAGGTTGTCGGGGCGTTCGCCGGCCCAGACTTTGCGGCCGGGGGCGGTGCTCTTGTAGTCGATGAGGACGCGCTCGCCGCCGGGGAGGCGGTCGATGCGGTCGGCGCGGGCACGGAGCGGGAGGCCGGCGGGGCGCAGGTCCACCTCCTTCTCGATCGCTTCGACGACAAAATCACCGCGTTCGCAATCGAGTTCGATCCAGTCCTCGAGCACGGCTTCGACGCGTTGCTGTTCCAGTTCGACGAGGTTTTCGCGTCCGTCGCGGGAGAGTTCGGCACAGCCGGTATGGGCGGCCTCGCGGATGGCGGCGGCGCGTTCGGCGGCGGAGGCGCGGGAGAGTGCGTCGCGGGAGCCGAAGCGTTTCCAGAGGGTGGCGAGGGCGGCGTGGAGGGCGTTGCCGCGTTCGAGGGGAGAGAGGCCGGGCTCGGGTTCGGCCCAATCTTCGGCGCGCAGGCGCACGGCGGCGAAGGCGCGGAACGGACACTGGGACTGCCAGGCGAGGATGGAGGTGCCGCCGCGGACCCGCTCGCCTTCCGGGAGCGGCGGGGCGGACCGGTCCAGGGCCTCGTCGAGCGGCGCGGCGATGGCGTAGCCAGGGAAGCGGCGTGACGGCGGGGCTTCCTCGGGATAGCTGGCGATGAGGCGGCTGGGCCGCAGTTGTTCATCGCCGTCGCGGTCCGGATGGCTGAAGATAACGACCGGAGCGCTGCGGACGAGGCGGGCGGTGATGTCGTGGGCGAAACGGAGTTCGCGTTCGGGGGTGGCGTGGGGCAGGTCCAATTCGCGCTGGAGTGCCCGGGGCAGAAACGGGTGTGGCCGGGCCGGAGGCGGCCATTGGGTATCGGTGAGGCCCATGACCCAGAGGGCGTCGAAGCTGGAACCGGCGGCCTGCAGGGCTTCGAGAATCTGGACCGGCATCTCCTCGGTCTCGGGCTGAAAGATGGCTTCGCCAGCGAGGCCGGCGAGCATGGATAGCGCCTCACTGAAGGGGACGGGGCCTTCGACAAGATCGAGCGCGGCGAACTCGCGCAGCAGACTCTGCCAGCGGGCGAGCGCCTGACGCTCGGCACTGGACTGCGTACGGGAGCCGGGCCAGCCGCCGGCGGCGAGCAGTTCGGGGATGACGCGTGCCCAGGCGCCGGGGGAGAGTTGGCGGGGCTGGGCGCGGAAGAGCGTGAGGGCGCCTCCGATGGCCTCGGCGAGCAGCGGCGGGGCGGTGGTGCGGGCGCGGGCGGCGGTGACTTCCAGCAGATTCTGGTTCCGCAGTTCGATGTCGAACAGCGCGCGGGCGCCGCGTTCCTGCTCTGCTCCGGCGAGGAACGGCGAGCGCAGCAGGACCCCGGCGCTGCTAGCCTCCAGCGGAGCGCCGAGCCAGCGCAGCCAGAGCAGCGCGTCGGCGATGACGGGCCATTCGGTGAGCGGGCGGCCGAGCGAGATGTTGAACAGCGGGCGGCCGAGAACGTCTTCAAAGGCGGCCTCGACAGCGGGGCGCAGGGCGCTCAGATTCTGCACCACGATGCCGACCGAGCGGGCGGCGCCGTCTTCGAGGAGAGTGCGAGCCCAGCAGGCGGCGGCCTCGATTTCGGCGCGGGCATCGGGAAAGCCGCGCCGGGTGACGGCGGCGGCGGGCGGGGCGGGGGCGTCGTAGCGGCGGGTACGGAGGCGGGCGAGCAACTGCTGCTGGGCGGGGGTGACCTCGTCGAAGCCATCGAGCCAGACTTCGCGGCCGGTGAGCTGGCCGGTTTCGGCAAGCCAGAGTTCGCGGCGCGCGGCGGGGAGCCAGTGGTTCTTCGCCACACGCTGTTCGAAGGCGAGGGCCCAGTCGCGGAAGCGGGCCGTGTCCTCGGCGTCAGCGAAACCGGGGTGACGAAGCGAGAGCCGGTACTGCTGGCAGAGAGCCCAGGCCTGGGCAGCGCTGGCGGCGGTGGCCTGGCGGTCGAGAAGCGGGGCGTCGCCGATGATCTTGAGCCAGCCGCGGCGCTCGGTGAAGTCCGAGGGGGTGACGCGATCGGGCAGGAGCGCGTCGATGGACTCGTTGACCCAATCGGGCCAGGCGCGAATGAGGGGCGCCTGCCAGACGCTGGCGCCGGCGGCCTGGCGAGCGGCGTCGAAGTTCTGGCGCCAGTGGCGGGCGAGCCGGCGGTTGGCGGTGAGCAGCAGTGCTCCCTGTTCCAGCGCACTGAGAAGGGCGTCCTGCATGCGGGAAGATTTCATTGTAGCGAGGCGATATACTCGAAAAACTATGCGTACGCTGCTGCTACTTTTTTCGGCTCTCGCCGTTTCCGCTTTCGCGCAGACCCCCACGCCGTCGCCTTCGCTGAAGACGACAGGCAAGTTCTACGAACTGCGCATTTACCATGCCGCGCCGGGCAAGCTGGAGGAGCTGCACAACCGCTTCCGCCAGCACACGAACAAGCTGTTCGTGAAGCACGGGATGGAGATTGTGGGCTTCTGGGGCCCGACGGACAAGGAGAAGGGATCGGCGACGGACCTGATCTACGTGCTGGCGTATCCGAGCCGCGAGGCGCGGGAGAAGTCGTGGAAGGCGTTTGCGGCGGACCCGGTGTGGCTGGAGGCGCGGAAGGCTTCGGAAGTGAACGGGAAGCTGACGGACAAGGTGGAGTCGATCTACATGGGCGAGGTGGATTACTTCAGCGCGGGCAAGAAGAAGTAAGCCGCGATGCGCGGATGGCTGGCCACGAAATCGGACGGCCGCATCGAGTGCCAATTCGGCGAGATCGATGCGGCCTGGCTGCCCGCCGGAGAGGTGCGGGTGCGGGTGGAGTGGTCCAGCCTGAACTATAAAGATGGGCTGGCGCTGCTGGGCCGGCCGGGGGTGATCCGCAAGTTCCCGATGGTGCCGGGGATTGACCTGGCGGGGGTGGTGGAGGAGTCCGCCGTGCCGGGGTTTGCGGCCGGGGACGTGGTGGCGGTGACGGGTTGCGGGCTGAGCGAGACGCACTGGGGCGGCTATGCCGAACAGGCGCGGGTGGCGGCGGAGTGGCTGGTACCGGTACCGGAGGCGTTCACGGCGCGGGAGGCGATGGCGATCGGGACGGCGGGGTTTACGGCGATGCAGTGCGTGGACGCGCTGGAGCGGCACGGGTTGCGGCCGGGGGGCCGGGACGTGGTGGTGACGGGCGCGGCGGGGGGAGTCGGGTCGATTGCCGTGGCGTTGCTGGCGGGCAAGGGATACCGGGTGGTGGCGAGCACGGGGCGGCGGGAGGAAGAGGCGTATCTGCGGGCGCTGGGCGCGGCGGAGGTGCTGGACCGGGCGGAACTGGCGGCGCCGGGCGGGCGGCCGATGGAGAGTGAACGGTGGGCGGGGGCGGTGGACACAGTGGGCGGCGAGACGCTGGCTGGGCTGATCCGGACGATGGAACACGGCGGGGCGGTGGCGGCGTGCGGGCTTGCCGGGGGCGTGCAGTTGAACACGACGGTGTTTCCGTTCATCCTGCGCGGGGTGAGCCTGTTGGGGGTGAATTCGGTGGAGGTGGCGAACGCGGAGAGGCGGCGGATCTGGGCGCTGCTGGCGGAGTATCTGGACCGGGACCTGCTGGAGTCGATGACGCGGGAGGTGGCGCTGGAGGAGGTGGGTGCGGAGGCGGAACGAATTCTGGCGGGGCAGGTGCGGGGGCGCGTGGTAGTGCGGGTGGGGCAACCGGGCTGAGCCGGGCGTTTGCGGGGTGCGGGGTTGCGGCGTCTTGGGGCCGGGCTAAAGCCGCGTCCCCGTGGG
>CAZWDD010000163.1:0-11927 GCA_964632345.1 uncultured Solibacteraceae bacterium
TTCTGAATCTGTCCCGAGGTATGCTTTTGCGCCTCCGGCTTTTCGAACTGCTCGCACCCCCTGACACCCCCGGCGGGATTTGAGGCGGTTGCTCTGAGCTGCCATGATCATTCATGACAGAATTTTTTCCCACGCCTGCCGAAACCTGCCAAAACGACGAAACCCCGATCTGCACTGAGCTGCATAACCCGTTAAGCATCAGCAACGATGCGCAAATCGTTGATCCTCAACGGGGCACTCAAAATCTTGTATCCGTGAGGATGTGTCGGTTCGAGTCCGACCACCGGTACCACCCCCTGATTGATCAGGGGGTTTGGCTAGCATGGGAAGAAATGAAACCATGCCCCACGCTCATCATCCTCTTATCCTCCAGAGTTTTATTCCGCCTTGATCCCGACGTTTTTGTTCCCGTTGTCGCGGACGGCATCGACGATTTGATGCAGGGATTTGAGCGGGGTGTCAGGGTCGCCAGAGACGATGACCTTGGCACCGGGGTGCTCGGGAAGGAAGGAACTGAGGTGGCCGCGGAGACCACTCATGGGACGTTTTTCTCCGTTGATGAGGACGGTGTCGCCGCTGGCGGTGACGTGCATGGTGATGACCTCGCCGCTGCTTCCGGTGGAGGCGGAGTCGCCTTCGCCTTTGCGGGGTTTGGAGCCGCTTTCGGCGGAGGGGCGACCTTCGCCGTCACGTTCGCCGGTTTTCTTCATGCCGTCACGCTCGCCGGTGCGTGGCTTTTCACCATCGCGCTCGCCCGTGCGGGGTTTCTCACCGTCGCGCATACCGCTGCGTGGTTTTTCGCCATCGCCAGTGCCGGGCTTTTTCACGCCGCCTTCGCCATCACGAGCGCCGGGTTTACGAGCGCCTTCGCCGTCCCTCATGCCGGGTTTCTTGGTTCCGCCCTCGCGTTCAGATGAGGGTTTGCGGCCTTCGCGTTCGCCATCGCGCATGGCGGTTTTTTTGTCGGAGTTTGGTGACTCTGTTGACCGGGTTGACGGTTGAGTGGTCGTGGAGCCTTCGCGGACTTTGGCGGGGACTTCTTTTTCCTGTGCACGGGCAGTGGTGAAGGAATAGCTGACGAGGACGCTGAGCGTGAGGGCGAGCAGGGCGTGGAGGAACATCGTGGGCTCCTGATCAGATGGTGGACTTCCGCAGTTGGGGATTATACGGGAGTTTGGAGGCGAGCGAGAAGATGGGGTCGATGGGGGCGCCGTCTTCGAGGGCAGCGGCGACGTATTCGCCGATGACGGGGCCGTGTTTGTAGCCGTGCCCGGAGCCGCCGCCGAGGAGCCAGAGATTGGGATTGGCGGGGTGGCGACCGATGAGGTAGTCGCCGGTGGCGGTGTTTTCGTACTGGCAGACTTCGCCGTGGATGAAGGGAGCGGCGGCGAGCGCGGGGAAGCGGCGGGCGAGATAGGCGCGGGCCGCGGCGACGGTAGACTCCGGGATGAGGCGGGACTGGGAGTCGGGATCGACCTGGGGGCCGTGGGTATCGATGGCGAGTTTGAAGCCGCGGGTTTCGATGTCGGGAAGACCGTAGAGGCCGGCGGCGCCATCGATCCAGCAGGGCATGGCGGGAGGGCGGAAGGAGTCATCGCCCGGGGGGACGCCGAAGTAGAGGACCTCCTGACGGGTGGGGCGGATGCGGTTGGCGAGGAGTTCGGGGAAGAGCTTGGGGAGCCAGGGGCCGCAGGCGTAGATGGTGGTGTGGGCGAGGGGGAAGCCGGTGGGCGGGGCTGGTTGCTGGAGGTAGGTGAGGCCGCGGCGGATGGCATCGGCAACGACGGTCTGGACGCCGCGGCGGGCGAGGAGGGCGGCGGCATCGGGTTCGAAGACGGCCCAGGAACCGGGGTCTAGATGGAACTGGGGGAAGCGATGGGCGATGGCGGCGGAGTCGAGGACCTCGTGGGGAACGGCGCAGCGGGAGAGGGTGTCGACGGTGGCGCGGGCGTTGCGGTCATCGGGGGAGGCAAGCCAGAGGGCGCCGGTGGTTTGGAGGAGAGCGGGATCGGTGGTGCGGTAGAAGTCCCGATAGAGACCGAGGGCGCGCCAGGACCAGCGAGTGTAGATTTCCTTGTCGCCGTAGCCCATGCGGAGGATGCGGGTCTCGCCGCCGGAGGAGGCGCGGGTGGAGGCGGGGCCATATTGATCGATGAGGGCGACGCGGCGGCCGCGGAGCAGGAGGGCGCGGGCGAGCCAGGAGCCGAAGACGCCGGCGCCAACAACGGCGTAGTCAAATTGCGGCATTCCGACATTGTGGCGCGTTTCGGGGCGAGCGGGGTGTCACGAATATGCGGCAAGCGCATCTGCGGGAATAGATGCGAATTGTCTGGATTGCCATGTTGGGGATGTCGTTGTACGGCGCGGACCCATTTACCGAAGCGGCCGAGTGCAAGCTCTGCCACACGAATCTGACGCGGCCGGCGGAGGCAAAGGCGGTGGTGACGCCGGCGCCGGAGCGGGTGGGGCAGTATCCGCTGTGGGCGGGGTCGATGATGGCGCATGCGGCGAAGGATCCGTATTGGAAGGCGAAGGTGAAGTTCGAGGGGGACACGACGCCGGCGGCTCGGGCGGAGATTGAGGACAAGTGCCTGCGGTGTCATGCGCCGATGCAGCAGTATCCGCTGCGGGGCGAAGGGAAACTGATGCGGATGGCGGACCTGAACGCGAAGGGGGCCGAGGGGGTGAGTTGTACGGTGTGTCATAAGATCACGCCAGAGGGGTTGGGGACGCCGGCGTCGTTTACGGGCGGGTTCCGGATCAACACGGAGCACGCGATCTACGGGCCGCACCAGGATCCGTTCCCGATGCCGATGCGGATGCACACCGACGACATGCCGGAATACGGGAAGCAGATTCTGGACGCGGCGCTGTGCGGGAGCTGCCACACGGTGATCACGCCGACGCTGGACGCGAACGGGAAGAAGACGGGGGAGTTTATGGAGCAGGCGCCGTATCTGGAGTGGAAGGCGAGCGATTACGCCAAGAGCAACATCACATGCCAGAGCTGCCATGTACCGGTGCTGGAAGACGCGGGTGGGAACAAGGTGGGCCAATACATCGCGCATTCGCCGCACGACTGGTTTTTCCCTCGGACGCGACCGCGGACGCCGTTCGGGCAGCACCTGTTTCTGGGCGGGAATGTGCAGATGATGCGGGTGATGGGCGGGGATCTGGCGGCGAGCGCGGAGCGGACGGAAGGATTCCTGCGGGGCGGGCTGACGATGGAGGCGACGGGGCGAATGGAGGGGGAGCGGATTGCGCTGGCGGTGGAGTTGAAGAACAAGACGGGGCATAAGCTGCCGACGGGGTTTCCGAGCCGGCGGATGTGGGTGCGGGTGGATGTGCGGGACGGGGCGGGGGCGGTGGTGTTTGCGTCGGGCGGGTGGGACGCGCGGACGGGCGAGTTGACTGGAGCAAGCGCGCGGCAGCCGCACCGGGACGTGATCACGCGGGGCGACGAGGTGGCCATCTACGAGGCCGAGATGAAGACGCCGGACGGCAAGCCGACGATGTCCCTGATGCGGGCGAGCGGCTATGGGAAGGACAACCGACTGCTGCCGCTAGGCTTCCGGGCAACGCCGGAGATTGCGCCGGTGGGTGTAGCAGGGGACGGGGACTTCGTGGCGGGCGGGGACCGGGTGCGGTATTCGATTGCGGCGGGAGGACGGAAAGGGCCGTTCCGGGTTACGGTTCAGACGCTGTTTCAAAGCGTTGCGCCGCGGCACGCCGAGGGGCTGGACGAGGCGTTTCTGCGGCAGTTGGCGCCGCATCGCGCGCCGGTGCTGCTGCAGCAACAGGAGATCACGATCCGGTAAGATTGCGGCATGATGATTCGACTGGCTGCGGCCGGACTGATGGCGGCCGCGATGCTGCCGGGGCAGGCATTCCATCTGCGCGATGGCGACCGGGTGGTGTTTTTCGGGGACAGCATTACCGATCAGCGGCTGTACACGACGTTTGCCGAGACCTATGCGGTGACGCGGTTTCCGCGACGGAACGTGACGTTTGTGCATTCGGGGTGGGGTGGGGACCGGGTGACGGGCGGGGCGGGCGGCGGCATTCAGCAGCGGCTGACGCGGGACGTATTTCCGTACAAGCCGACGGTGGTAACGATCATGCTGGGGATGAACGACGGGCGGGTGCGGGCGTTCAACGAAGAGCTGTTCACGCTGTATTCGCGTGGGTATAAGGAAATCATCAAACAGTTGAAGGCGGCGGACGCGGGGACGCGGATCACGGCGATACAGCCGTCACCCTACGACGACGTGACGCGGGCGCCGGGGTTCCCTGGCGGGTATAACGGCGTGCTGCTGCGCTATAGCGACTTCGTGCAGGAGTTGGGGAAGAGCGAGAGTCTGACGGTAGCCGACCTGAACCGTCCGGTGACGGCGATGCTGGCGAAGGCGAAGGCGGCATCGGCCGAACTGGCGCCGAAGATCATTCCGGACCGCGTGCATCCGGGGCCGGCGGGGCATCTGATTATGGCGGCGGCGCTGCTGAAGGCGTGGAACGCGCCGGCCACGGTGAGCGTGGTGGAGATCGACGCGAAGGCGAAGGGGGTGACGGGGTATGAAGGCGCCTCGGTGGTGAACGTAAGTTTCGGGCCGGGAGTGAAGTGGACGCAGACGGACGAGGCGCTGCCGATGCCGGTGGATATGCGCGACCCGGTGATGGCGCTGGCGGTGCGATCGAGCGACTTTGAAGAGACGCTGAACCGGCAGGTGGTGAAGGTGACGGGCCTGGCGGCGGGGAAGTACACGCTGCGAATCGATGGGTCGGAGGTGGTGACGAAGACGGCGGCGGAGTGGGCGCAGGGCGTGAACATTGCGCTGTTGCCGACGCCGATGTGGGAGCAGGCGGCGCGGGTGCATGCGCTGACGCTGAAGCGGACGAGCATTCATCAGGCGCGGTGGCGGACGGTGCAGGTGCCGCTGGAGACGGATGAGTTGGCGGAGACGGGCGGGGCGATGGCCGCGTTGGACAAGCTGACAGCGGAGCTAACGGCGAAGCAGCGCGCGATGGCGCAGCCGAAGCCGCACGCCTTTGAACTGGTGCCGGGGGAGTCGCAGTTCCGTCCGGTGTTCAATGGAACGGACCTGACAGGGTGGCACATCAGCCAGGTGAACCATCACGGCAAGACCAGCGGATGGGTGGTGGATGGCGGGGCGATCACCGGGACGCAGGACCGGCCGGGGCATGGGGGAATTCTGCTGACGGACCGGAAGTACAAGAATTTTGAGATCAGCCTGGAGATCAACCCGGATTACGGGTGCGACAGTGGCCTGTTTCTGCGGGCGACGGAGAAGGGCGAGGCGTATCAGGTGCTGCTGGACTACCTGGACGGCGGGGCGGTGGGCGGCGTCTACGGGGAGCGACTGAAGGACGTGAAGACCTTCGTACCGGCGTGGCGCGAGTGGTACAAGCGGGGCGAGTGGAATCATCTGCGGGCGCGGATTGAAGGCGACGCGCCGCACATACAGGTATGGATGAACGGGATCCAGATCACCGATTGGCGCGACACGGCGAACCATCTGCCGGAAGGGGCGACCGACGGCATGGTGGCGGTGCAGGTGCATGCGGGCAGCCGCTGGGTGCCGGGCGGGAAGCACCGGTTCCGAAATATTCAGATCCGGGAACTACCGTAGGCTTTTTCGCAGAGTTTGCTCAGCCCCACCAGGTTTCGCCGGGCGCGAGGTGGCGGCGGGCTACGTCGGGATTGAGTTCGATGCCGAGGCCGGGCTTGTCCTGGATGGTGAGGTAGCCGTCCTTGAAGATGGGGCCGTCGTGGATGACGAGGTCCTGCCACCAGTCAATGTATTTGGCGAGTTCGTGGATGCGGAAGTCGCGCATGGAGGCGGCGGCGTGGCAGGAGGCGATGGTGCCGACGGGGCTGGCGGGGTTGTGCGCGGCGGTGGGAATGAAGGAGTTTTCGGCGAGGTCGTGGATGCGCTTTGATTCGAGGAGGCCGCCGGATTTGGGGATATCGATGTGGACGAAGTCGCAGCCCTGGAGGTCGATTAGGCGGCGGAATTCGCTGCGGGTATAGAGATTTTCGCCGGTGCAGATGGGGACGTTGACGGAGTGGGTGACGCGGGCCATGGCGTCGACGTTGCCGGGGGGAACGGGGTCTTCGAGCCACATGGGGTTCGAGTCCTCGATGACGTTGGCCATTTTGATGGCGTCGCGGACATCGTATTTCCAGTGGGCCTCGACGCCGAAGTCGATATCGGGGCCGAGGGTGTCGCGGACGGTGTTGATGGCCTTGCCGATGCGACGGAGATCCTGGAGGGTGAGGCCGCGGGTGTACTGGTCGTGGCCGTGTTCGCGGTAGAGGGGGTCGGCCTTGCGGGGGATGCCGTCACCCTGCACTTTGAAGGCGGTCCAACCGAATTTCTCGGCGCGGGCCTGCTGCATCTGGTCGCGCCAGGCGGACATGTCCTCGACGTTATCGACGGCCTGCAGGGTGCGGTAGAAGCGAACGCGATCGCGGAAGCGGCCGCCGAGGAGGTTGCAACTGGGGGTCTGGAGGATGCGGCCGGCGAGGTCCCAGAGGGCGATTTCGATGCCGCTGGCGGCGGTGACGGTGACGCCGCTTTGCGCGCCGGCGCCAGCGGTGAGCATGAGCATCTTGTGGTAGAGCTTGTCGACGTTGAGGGGGTCCTCGCCGATGACGTGCTGCTGGAGGAGGTTGAGGACGATGTCCTTGACGCCGGGGCCCCAGTAGGCCTCGCCGAGGCCGGAGATACCGGAGTCGGTTTCGACTTTGATGAGGTTCCAATCCCAGGTGCCGCGGACGATCATGCACTTGACGGCGGTGATCTTGACCTTGCCGCGGAGGGGTGCGGCGAGGGTGGAGAAGAGCGAAGCTCCGGTGGCGGCAGCGAGGAAGGTGCGGCGGTTCATGACTTCGACAGTGTATTGCAGCGGAGGGGTATGTGGGATAGGATCGGGCCACGATGACGCGACGGGAATGGATGGCGGCGGGAGTGGCAGCGAGCGTGGAGGCGGCGCCGGGAGATGGCGTGCGGCATCTGCTCCCGGCGGTGAGCGAGGACCGGTTTCTGCTCAAGGTATCGTTCCATACGGCACAGCAGCGCGCGCCGGAGCTGCGCGTGGGCAATCAACGGGTGACGGGCGAGCGCACGGATACGGACGGACAGTTCTGGTTGTTCGACGTGGCGGGTTTGCGGCCGGACACGGAGTATTCGCTGCGGATCAACGGGGGCGAACCATGGCCGCTGCGGACGCGGCCGCCGGCCGACGCGACGGTGGAGCGATTCCGCCTGCTGGTGTATACCTGCGCCGGGGGCCACGATGCGATGCGGATCGAGGGTACGGAAGAGCCGTATTGGGTGAGCATTCCGGCGCGGCGCCGGCTGCTGCAGCGGGGGCTGGCGGAGAAGCCCGACGCGGCAGTGGCGATCGGCGACCACGTGTATTGGGACCTGCGCTATGGGAGGGGGACGGGGCGATTTCCGATCGGCCAGCAGCCGTGGGCGCGACAGCTATTGGGGGCGGAGTTCCAACGCGACATTCCGGTGCTGGGGACGCCGAACGAGGCGCTGCTGAAGCGGGCGGTGGACCGGCAGATTGCGGAGTTGTACGGCACGCTGTTCCGGTCGACACCGGTGCATTTCATCCAGGACGACCACGACTATTTCGAGAACGACGAGGCGATCGCCGCGGGGATTTCGTTTCCGCCCGACGACTTCATGACGCGGCTGGCGCGGGCGACGCAGCAGCTTTACTTCCCCGAGCATCTGCCGGACCGGGAGCGGCCGCTGGGGCTGCCGGGGGCGAGCGCGGCGGACCGGCGGCCGGGCGTGAGCGAGTGCTACGGGACTTTGCGGATGGGCAGTCTGGCCGAGTTGCTGCTGTACGATTGCCGGCGATTCCAGACGCTGCGGGGCCCCCATGCGGGGCTGGTGCCGGAGAACGTGGAGGCGTGGCTGCGGCGGCGGATGGAGAGTTCGGCGGCGCGGCATGTGGTGCAGGTACCCTCTATGCCGCTGGGATGGAGCGCGGGCAAGTGGGGCGAGTGGTACCCGGATGTGCTCGACGAGCGCGGGCGGCTGGGCGTGGCGAAGGAGAAGTATTTCTGGCAGGAAGGATGGCGGAATCAACATGACCGGCTGGTGCAGGCGGCGTCCGGGATGCGGCGAATTCCGCTGTTTCTGAGCGGGGATCTGCACGCGCTGGGGCACGGCGCGATGGCGAAGAACGGGCGAATGGACCTGCGCGCGAACCCGGTGCATACGGTATTGACGGGGCCGATTTCGACGGGTCCGCGGGGGTGGCCGTCATCGGCGCGAGGGACACCGCCGTTGATCGCCACGGGTCTGGAATTGCGGGAAACCCTGGCGCCGACGGAGCAGAACGGGTTTACGCTCATCGATTTCACACGCGAACGCATTGACTTCCGCATGTACGCCTGGAAGATGGGCCGGGCGGAGAGCGAGATCGACGGTCTGGAACCATTCCACACGTTTCAACTGGCGCGTTAGCGAGGGCGAAAACTTTTCGGGAAGAAATAGCGGGCGGGCCACGTTTGGGTAGGTGAGACCACGAACATGGCATCCATCGGGCTAGCATTAACAGCGGGACCAAACGTTTTGCCGCTGCCACCGAGCTTTCAGGAACTATACGAACAATATTCGCCGCTGGTCTACCGGACAGCGCTGCGCGTGACGGGAAATACGGCCGATGCGGAAGACGCGATGCAGGCGGTATTCCTGCGGCTGATGAACCAGCCGTCGCACGAGTTCGGGCAGGCGGCGGAGAACTACCTGCGGCGGGCGGCGACGAATGCGGCGATCGACATTCTGCGGCGGAAGCAGTCCCAGCGGGAGAGTCCGATCGACCTGAGCCCGGAGCAGACGACGCCGGCGAAGGATGCATTGTTGAAGGAATCGCTACGGCGGGCGCTGGGGCGCCTGGACCCGGAGGATGCGCAACTGTTCACGCTGCGGAACCTGGAAGGGTTCTCCTACGAAGAGCTGGCCGTGATGTTCGGCGTGGAGCGCGGAACGGTGGCCAGCCGGCTGCACCGGATCCGTCAGGATCTGTTGGTTTACCTGAACCGCTAAGAGAGAGAGCTACTGCCATGAATGAACAAGAACTCGATCAACTTCTGAACGACCTGCGGCAGGAAGAGCCCGACGCGGCGGCTGAGGCGGCGGCGCGGCGGAGAGTATGGGACCGGATCAGCGGCGGCGCGGTGTGCGCGCAGTTCCGGGAACAGTTTGATGAATACCGGAAGGGGGGCCTGGCGGAGGCGCCCCGCATGCTGTTGGAGGATCACCTGGCGCGTTGCGCCAACTGCCGGCGCGCGTTCCGCCCGAAGGACAACATTGTGGCGATGCCGGCGGGACCTGCGCCGGCGCGGCGGTTCGCGGTTCCGCGATGGGCGATTGCGGCGGGGATCGCGGCGGTGGCGCTTTTTCTGGGGCGGGATACGATCGACCGGGCGCTGGCGCCGGGCGGACCGCGGGCCACGGTGGCGGCGGCGAGCGGAAACCTGTACGCACTGCAGGCGGCGACGTTGGAGAATGGCGCGGCAGTGGGCGACGGCGAAGTGATTCGCACGGCGGCGGGCGCGCGGGCGCAGCTGCGGCTGGCGGACGGATCGATGGTGGAGTTGAACGAGCGAACGGAGCTATCGATCGCCGGGGCATGGAGCGGGCAGACGATTCACCTGGAACGCGGCGACATCATTGTGCACGCTGCGAAGCAGCGGCGCGGGTATTTGAAGGTGGTGACGCGGGATTCGGAAGCCGCGGTGAAGGGGACGATCTTCACGGTGTCGGCGGGGACGGCGGGTTCGTTGGTGGGCGTGGTGGAGGGCGCGGTGGCGGTGACGCAGCCGGGAACGGAGCGCGTGCTGCAACCGGGCGAGCAGGCGGCGACGACGGCGGCTCTGGGAAAGGTGACGGTGCGGGAAGCGGTCTCCTGGAGCGAGGAGCGGGAGAAGCATTTCGCGCTGCTGGGGGAGTTGGCCGCGATCAGCCGTCAACTGCCGGCAGCCGAGGCGCGGGCGGCGGGGAAGACGCTGGCGATGTTGCCGCCGGACGTGCAGATCTATGCGGCGATCCCGAACCTGGGGCCGACGGTGAACCAGGCGGTGGCGTTGATTGAAGAGCGGTCGCGCGATAACGCGGCGCTGCGGGAGTGGTGGGGCTCGGCGAGCGCGGAGCGTGTGAAGGGGATGATTGAGCGGTTCCGCGTGCTGGCGCCGATGATCGGGGACGAGATGGTGTTCCTAGTGATGAAGCCGGGCATGGCGCTGATGATGGCCGAGGTGAAGACCGGGCAGGCGGAGGCGCTGGCAGCGGAACTCACGCGGCTGATGCCGGCGGGCGGAGCGTACCGGATCCAGAACGGGATGCTGCTGGTGTCGGATTCGGCGGCGCATCTGCAGACGGTGGCGGCGCTGCTGGGACAGGGAGCGCAGACGGAGTTTGCGCAGGAACTGGGACGGCGGTATGCACGCGGCGTGGCGTGGATGGTGGGCGCGGACGTGAAGGCGCTGCAGGGCGAGGAGCGGAAGGCGCTGGCGGGAACACCGGCCGTGCGGTATGCGTTCGCAGAGCAGCGGATGGTGGAAGGCAACGAGGAGAACGAGGCGACGGTGCAGTTTGACGGGCCGCGGGAAGGGGTGGCGGCATGGTTGGCGGCGCCGGGATCGGCCGGGTCAGCCGAGTATGCGTCGTCGGACGCGGTGGCGGTGTTCAGCGCGGCGACGCGGAACCCGCGGCAGATTTTCGACGATGCGATCGGGCTGGCGCCGGGTATTGCGGAACACGTGCGGGAGTTCGAGGCGCGGACGGGCGTGAATGTTGCCAACGACCTTGCGGCGGCGCTGGGCACGGACTTCACGCTGTCGCTGGAGACGGCGACGATCCCGATTCCGGGCTGGGTGGCGGCGGTAGAGGTTTATCAACCGTCGACGCTGAACGCGGCGATCGCGCGGCTGGCGGAGTCCTATAACCGGGAGGCGCCGGCGGAGCGCAAGCTGACCCTGGCGCGGGAGACGGCCGACGGGCGCGAGTGGCACTCGTTGACGATGTCCGGCATCGGGCTGCACTGGACGTTCGATCGGGGCTACTGGCTGGTGGCAATGGACCGGGCGGTGGCGCTGCGGGCGATGGCGACGCGGGAGAGCGGCTTTCCACTGGTGCGTTCCGCGAAGTTCCGGGCGCAGATGCCGACGCTGGCGGGAACGCAGATATCGGGCTTTGCGTGGTTCAACCTGGGATCGACGGCGGATCTGCTGGCCGGGTTCGCCAAGTCGCCGGCGATGCGGAAGCTGTTGGCGGTGCGGGAGCCTTCGCTGATTACGTTTAATGGAGAAACGGAACGAATTCAGATTGCGTCTCGTACTCGATTTACGAACCTTATGTTGGACACGATGTTGAGCGCTGGAGCAGGACGGACACGGCCGAGATGAGTGCCGTGATCGAAGTGGACTCGCTGCGGGTGAACCTGGGGAAGCGGGAGATTCTGCGAGGGATCTCCTGCCGGCTGGGGGAATCGGGCGAGGGGAAGGCGATCGGGCTGCTGGGGCCGAACGGTGCGGGCAAATCGACACTGATTCAGACACTGCTCGGGTTCCACGGGCCGGCGGCGGGGAGCGCGCGGATATTGGGGTTCGACTGCCACCGGCAGGCGCGCGAGGTGAAGGCGCGGATCGGCTACATGCCGGAGAATGACTCGTTTATCGGCAGCATGACGGCGGTGGCGTTTCTGCGGCTGATGGCGGAGATCTCGGGGCTGCCGAAAGCGGCGGCGCTGGAGAAGGCACACGAAGTGTTGTTCCATGTGGGGTTGGGCGAGTCGCGATACCGGCAGATTGGGACGTATTCGCTGGGCATGAAGCAGATGGCGAAGCTGGCGCAGGCAATTGTGCATGGGCCGGAGCTGGTGAT
>CAZWDD010000164.1:0-11819 GCA_964632345.1 uncultured Solibacteraceae bacterium
GTTCGGCCCGTTGTCACTGAAATAGAGCACCACCGTGTTCTCAGCAAGCTTCCACTCCGCCAGCTTCGCCAGCAGCCGGCCCACGTTCCAGTCGATGTTCTCGCACATCGCCAGCGCCGCGCGCGTATGCTCGATCTGTTCCTGCTCCGCGTTGGCCGCCCGCATCGGCAGCGCGGCCCCTTTGAACTTGTCGTAGAACCGGTCCGGCACCTGCATCGGCGAATGCGGGCTGTTGTAGGGAACGTAACAGAAAAACGGTCGCGCCCGGTTCTTCCCGATGAACTCAATGGCGCGGTCCGTCAGGTCGTCGATAATATAGCCCCGCCCGCGGATCATCTTTCCGTTGTGGTCCAACTCCGGCGTGAAGTACTGTCCCCAATGTCCCGACGTGAAGCCGTAGAACTCCTGAAAGCCGCGGAAATTCGGATGGTACGGCGGCTGTGTCCCGTTGTGCCACTTGCCGAAAATCCCTGTGGCATACCCGGCGTCGCGGAACACCTCGGCTATCGTCCGCTCCCCGATGTTCAGCCGCTCTTCGCCCGTGCTGACGCCCCGCACCCCGCCTCGCGCATGGTAGCGTCCCGTCAGAAACTCAGCCCGCGTCGGCGCGCAGACCGGGCACACGAAGAACCGCTCGAACCACGCGCCGTCGCGCGCCAGCGAGTCGATATGCGGCGTCTTCAGGTTCGTATTGCCGTGGGCCGATAAGTCCCCCCACCCCTGGTCATCGGAAAGGAGAATCACAAAATTCGGCCGTGCGGCTCGCTGCGCGGACAGCGCCGCACCGCCGCCTGCCGCCAGGAACTGACGCCGCGAAAGGGACATGCCAGCTACATTACCTTATTCACCGGCCGCCGGATCAACATCACCACTGCCAGCGTGGCCACCAGCGGCACCAGGCTCGCCGTGATCAGAATCGGTTCGAACGAGTACCGGTCCGCCACCACCCCGGTCAGGTACGTCGCCAGTATGGTTCCCACTCCCGCCCCTGTCCCGCCCAGGCCGCTGACGGACGCCACGCTCCCGGTGGGGTACAAGTCCCCGGGCAGCGCCAGCACGATAGTCGAGAAGCCCGCGTACGCCAGCGTCGATATCGCGAAACACGCCACCATCCAACCGAACGAATCCGTGAACGCCGCCCCGGCCAGCGATGCCATTCCCAACCCGCAGACTACCGCCAGCAGGCGCCGTGCCCGCAGCGTCTCCCAGCCCCGCCCGATCAACCAGCTCGATAGTCCCCCGCCCGCGAAGTTCCCAATGTCGGCCGCCAGAAACGGCACCCAGAACGCCAGCAGGCTCTGCTCCGGTTGATACCCCTTCGCCACCAGATAGATCGCAAACCAGTCCGTGATGAAGAACCATACCGGATCCGTCAACGACTTTGAAATCACGATGCCCCACGTCTGCGGCAGCCGGAACAGTTTCCGGTAGGAAAGCGGCGGCTCCGCCACCGGCGAATCGTCGGCGCGGTTGGCCAGCACATCGGCCTGCTCCTCTGGCGAAACGCGCGGGTGTGATTCCGGCGGATGATACAGCCAGCGGAACAGCGGAATCCACAGCAACCCCAGCAGCCCCGTAAACACGAACGCCGGCCGCCAATCGCCGAACCAGCGGTAGATCGAGTACACCAGCACCGGCGCCACCGCCCCGCCGATCGCCGACCCGCTGTCGTAGATCGCCACCGCCCATCCGCTCTGCCGCCGCGGAAACCACTCCGCCACCGTCTTCGCCGCCCCGGGCCAGTTGGCCGACTCGCCCGCCCCCAGCAGAAACCGGAACGCCGCCAAGCTTCCCAACCCGCTCGCCAGCGATGTCGCCATCGCCGTCACCGAATAGAACCCCACCGCCAGTGGCAGCCCCTTCCGCACTCCCACATAGTCCAGGAAACGCCCCGATAGCGACTGCCCGAACGAATACGCCAACCGGAACGCGATGATCAGCCACGCGAACGTCTCGTTGTTCCACCCGAACTCCGCCTTGATATGCGGCGCCAGAACGGAAAGCGTCTGCCGGTCGATGTAATTGATGACGGTGGAAAGAAACAGCGCGCCCGCGATCCACCACCGCAGGTTCGGAATCGGTTTGGTCATGCCCAGGTAACTACGTTACTGTGAGGAAGCATGGCTTGTCGTGTGCTGGTCACCGGCGTCAGCGGCTTTGTTGGCGGCGCCTTGGGCGTGCATCTGCGCGCGCAAGGCGGCTATCACGTCACCGGCATCAGCCGGACGCCCGCCCGCGACGGCGCTGTGGATCGCTTTGTTGCGCATGACCTCACGCGCCCTCTCCCGCCGTCCCTGGGCACGTTCGACGCCATTGTCCATGCCGCTGCTCTCTCCTCCCCCTGGGGTCCACCCGCCGCCTTTCGCGCGCAGAACGTCGACGCCACCCGTCATATGCTGGCCTTCGCGCGCGAAAGCGGTTGCCGCAAATTCGTCTTCATCTCCTCCAGCAGCGTCCACTACCGCCACGGTGACCAGTTGCGCATCTCCGAGCAGACGCCCCTGCCCCCGCAGCCCATCAACCGCTACGCCGCCACCAAGCGGGAGGCCGAGTCCCTCGTCCTCGCCTCCGGTCTCGATACCGTCGTCCTCCGCCCCCGCGCCGTCTTCGGCCCAGGCGATACCGTTCTGTTCCCCCGTATCCTCCGGGCCGCCCAAAAGGGCTTTCTCCCCCGCATGCGTCGCGCCGATGGCGCAACCCCCCAAGGCGACCTCATCTATATCGACAACCTCAGCCACTACATCGAGCGCGCCATCGCCCTCCCCTGCGGCGGCGTCTTCAATCTCACCAACAACGAATCCGTCGATCTCTTTGCCTTCCTCGCCGGCGTCGTCGAACGCCTCGGCCTCCGCCCTGTCGAACGCCCCGTCCCCGTCCCCCTCGCCTTTGCCCTCGCCGGCCTCCTCGAATTCGGCTCCCGCTGGCTCGCCGGCTATCGCGAGCCCCCCATCACCCGCTTCGGCGTCGAAGTGATGGCCTATTCGAAAACCTTCGACGTCTCGCGCGCGCTTGCCACCTTCGGTCCGCCGCCCGTGCCGCTGCATGAAGGCTTGGAGCGCTTCGTCGCATGGCAGCAGCGTTAGCCACGGTCTACGCCGCCATCACCTTCGCCCGGCTCCTCCTCGCGCTGCGGTACGCAAGCCGCGCCGCCGCCCTCAGCGTCACCCATGAGCCCGCGGCCATCCTCCAGCCCATCCTCTCCGGTGACCCCGCTCTCCAAGAAACCCTCGCCGCCAACGCCCGCGCCCTTCCCAACGAACGCCTTTACTGGCTCGTCGACGACGACGACCCCGCCGGCCACGCCGCCGCGCACGCCGCCGCGCGCCCCAACGTCCGCATCCTCTCCGCGCCGCCCCCGCGCGACGGGGAGAACCCGAAGCTGGCCAAACTCGCCCGCATCCTGCCCGAAGTCCCCGAGCCCATTGTCGTTGTCCTCGATGACGACACCCGTATCGACGCTCCCTCCCTCTCCCGCCTCAAAGCCGCGCTCGGCCCCGCCGCCCTCGTCACCGGCTTGCCCGTCTTCGTCTCCAACGGCTCCGTCTATGAACGCTTCATCGGCGGCTTCGTCAATGGAAATGCCCTGCTCACCTACCTGCCCGCCGCCGCCGCCGGCGCGCAGCACACCATCAACGGCATGATCTACGCCGCCCGCACCGCCGAACTCCGTACTCTCGGCGGATTCGCTGCCATTGCCGGCGAACTCACCGACGACTACGCCATCGCCCAACTCTTCGAACGCGCCGGCCGCCCCATCCTCCAAACACCCATCCCTGCCGCCGTCGGCATGACCGTCCGCACCCCCGCCCACTGCGCCCGCGTCCTCCGCCGCTGGTTCCTCTTCGCCAACCGCTACCTCCGCGAGAATCTCTCCCCGGCCACCATCTTGCTGGTCGCCCTTCCCTCGCTGCTTCCCCTCGCCGGACTCCTCACCGGCGGTCCCCGCCTCTGGCTGCCTCTCCTCCTCGCCAAGGCGCTGCTCAATCGCGCTCTCCTCCATCGCATCACCACTTTTCGCTCCGGCCCCCTCGACGTTATCTTTGAAATGTTGGCCGACGTCCTCTCCCCCTTCTTCTACGCCGCCTCGCTCTACCGGCCCCAGCGCCTCTCCTGGCGCTCCCGCCGCATCGCCATGGACGGCGCCCGCATCCGCTACCGATGAGCCGCTTCCGCCAACGTCTTGCCGCGCTCCCACCCGCCGGCTGCCTCCTCACTCCCGCCTCCTCGCGCGTCCTCCTGCTCACCGGCCAAAGCTCCTTCCGCTCCTCCGTTCTGCGCCCGGAGCAGTTCGCCTTTCTCTCCGCCGTCGCCCCACCCGGCGCCGTCCCCCTCGATGCCGGCTTCCCTTTCCACGCCGATTTCCTCTCTCCTTCCCCCAACTCTCCGGGCCTCCTCGCCGCCTCCTGGCGTAACGCGCTGCAAGTCTTTTGGAGCATGCGGGACACAACATTTACGGCCCATGTCGCCGTCCGTCTACAGCAGGCCGCCGCCACCTCCCGCCGCCTCATCCTCATCACCGGCAGTTGCGGACTCCAACTCGCCAACGCCGCCTGGCCCGCTCTCCGCCTGCCCCCCCGGTTGCAGATCGATGTCGTCGCGCTCGGCCCGGCCAGCTTCGGCCCTCTTCACGTTCCCGCTACCGTCCTGCAGGGCCGCCGCGACGAATGGAGCCGCCTCTTCTATAGCGGTCCGGTCCACTACCGTCCGCCCTGCGGCCATCTCGATTACTGGCGCTGCCCGGACACCATCCGCACCGTCCGTGAGGTGCTCCGTTGAAACGCATCGTCTTCGTTGCCCCGCCCTTCGCCGGCCATCTCTATCCCCAGCTGCCCCTCGCCGCCGCCGCTCGTGACGCGGGCCACACCGTCTCCGTCCTCACCACCGAGGCCCAGCACGAGGCCGTCCGCGCCGCCGGTCTGCCCGTCGATGGCCTCCGCTCCATTCCGCCCGGCGCCCTGGAGGCCATCGCCAACGCCCCTGTCCGCATCGGCAGCAATCCCGCCCGGCTCCTTGCGCAGTTCCGCCGGAATCTCGCGCTCCTGCCCGCCATTCAACAGGAATTGACCAGCCGCTGGACGCAACAGCCCCCGGACGTCGTCGTCGCCGATTCCGTCGCCCCAGTCGCCGGGCTTGCCGCCGAGGCGCTCGGTATCCCGTGGATCACCACCATTGCCACCCCGTTCGCAATCGAAAACAGCCATGGCATTCCCGCATACTGCGGCGGCTGGCGTCCGCGCGGCTGGCCCGGCCGCGATGCGCTCGGCCGCGCCGCCATTTGCGCCTTCAAGCGTGCGGTCGCCTGGTACCTCCGCCCGGAACTCGCCCCGCTCGGCGGCCGCTTCCCCTATCGCCGCGACGGCACGGAGACCATCTACTCCCCTCGCGCCATCCTCGGCTTCGGCATCGCCGAACTGGAGCTCCCCCGCGACTGGCCCCCCGCCTTCCGGATGATCGGCCCCGTCATCGATACCCCTCGTGCCGCCCCGCCACTCGCCCTGCCCGCCGCCCCCCGCCACGTCCTCGTCACCCTTGGCACCCACCTGCTCTGGGCTAAGTCCACCCTCGTTGCCGATGCCGCCGCCCTCGCTGCCCACTTCCCCGATGTCCACTTCACCGTCTCGCTCGGCGGAGCCCCGGTCACCGCGTCCACCCCCGCCCCAGCCCCGAACGTGACCGTCCACTCCTTCGTCCCCTATACGGACGATCTCACCCGTTTCGATGCCATCGTCCACCACGGCGGAGCCGGCGTCACCTACGCGGCCATCCTCGCCGGCGTCCCGTCTGTTGTCATCCCCCACGACTACGACCAGTTCGACTTTGCCGCCCGCATCGAGCACCACCGCCTCGGCCTCCGCGCCCCTTCCCTCCCGGCCGCCGCCCCCGCCCTTCGCCGCATGCTCGACCATCCCAACCGCATGCCCCTCGCAGCCATGCGCGCCCACGCCCGGCGCTATCGCCCTGCTGACGCATTTCTGCGCATTCTAAACTCGATTATCGCGGCGCCGTCAGCATCGTCCGCAGAATGATCTTGTTCCCGCCATCGAACAGCCGCCTGAACCGCCGCCGCTTCTCTCCCGGCGCGTCCGGGCGCAGCGGCGCGAGTTCCAGCCGCTCCGGATGCCGCAGCGCCTCCCGCACGCCGTCCAGCGCCGCGCCGCGCGGCGTCACCTCGCACGCCAGCGTGAAGTGTTCCGCGCTGTGCTGTCGCAGCACATACTCGCCCGCGCACCGCAGCGCCCTGTTCAGCTCCAGCGGAAACAGCGGTACGTAGCCCCCCGCCCCGTCCGCCCGCAGCAGCACGTCCTGCAGCCGGCCCTCCACCGTTGCCACGCTCCCGAATGGCGATCCGCAATAACACTCGCCCCGCACGACGATGTCATCCATCCGGTACCGCTGGAAACGCTGGCTCTCTCGCGCCAGGTCCGTGATCACCGGCACAAACCGGTCCCGCCGCCCGGCAAACGGCATCTCCTCCACCGCCACCAGGTCTTCATTCCAGTGCAGCGCCCCGCGCCGGCAGCCCGCCGCCAGGAACCCCTCCCGCGCCTGATACAGGTTCCGCGGCGCCACGCCGTAGGCCGCCTCCAACTCCTCCCGGTCCTGCGGAAACAGCGGCTCGGCCCCGCACAGCAGCGTATGCGGACGCACCGGCCGCCGGGCAAACGCCGCCGTCCGCGCCAGCGCCTCCAACGCCGATGGCGGACCGATGATGACGTTCGGGCTCCGCTCGCATACCCGCCCGGCCCACTCCTCCACCGGCCGCCGCAGATCGAAAAACGCTACCCGGTCGGAGACCGCGTACAGCCGGTTGTAGTGCTTCAACAGCAGCGCCGCGCGCAGCGTCAGTACCTGCCCCACGCTGAGGAACCGCGCCAATATCGTCCCCAGCCACCGGTCCCGCTCCCGCTGCGTCGTCACGAACACGCCAGGCTCCCCCATCGTTCCCGTCGATAGGCCGAAGCTGTATCCCTCATGCGGACTCCGCCCGGTCTGCAACTCCTCCTCGGCCGCGGCCCGCGCCTCGGCCAGCGTCAGCCCCAGCGCGTTGTACCGCGCAAACTCCTCCGCCACCGCCGCTGCGTCGCTCAGCGGCCCTTCCAGTGCGGGCCTCGCCGCCGCGCGCTGCCGCCGTGCCCGCACATAGGCCTGCGCCACCGCCAGCCTACTGCTCATTCCGGTACGCCTCAATCGACGCCGCGCAGTGCGATGGAATCAGCCGTACGTCCGGCCGCCGCCGTCGTAACTCTGCCAGCTTCTCCAGCGACTCTCCGAACGCACGCGCATCCGCGACCAGATGACGTACCGGCCATCCCGGCAACGCCGCGTCCGCGATGTTCCGCCGCGTCCATGCCGCATCGGCCACCAGAAACACCCACCCCCGCCGTGTGTGGCACAGCAGTCCGTACTGCCCCAGCGCGTGCCCGGGCAGCGCCACCGCCAGCAGCGTCCCGTCCCCCGAAATGTCGAACGCCTCCCGGAACGGCCTCCACTCCTCGTCCAGCTCCACCGGCGGCCTATCTTCCAGCGCCTCCCCCCGCGACGAAAAATCCTCCGGCAGCAACTCCGGGAAGAAGGCAGCCTCCGCCCGCGCACGCCCCGTCAATCCCCGCAGCGCCGCCAGGCCATCCCGGCTGTGCAGAATTGGCACACGCGGCACATCCCGCAACCCGCCAATATGATCCGGGTGAAAATGCGATAGGATCACCATCGCCAGGTCTCGCACCCCCAGCCCAAGTGTCCGTAGGTGCGCGCCGATCGAATCCGATAGCCCGTAGCGGAATGGCAGCAGCCGCCGGTAGATCCGCGCCGGCAGCGCGGTGGAATCCACCAGAGGCTGCCCGTACCCCGCGTCGAATAGAATCGTCCCCAGCCGCCGGTGGCCGATCACTGCAATCATCGCCGGCAGCTCCATCCCGTACCACAGCGGCCCTCCCTCCACAAACCACGCCGAGTGCCGGCAGCTTCCCGCCGCGAACAGATGGAGCTCAACCTCTTCCGGCATCAGTACCGTATCACCATTCCGCTGAACATGACGCCCGCCGCCGTGCTCACCAGCAGTGCGGTCTGCCCGCGTTGCAGTTGTCCCCGCCGCACCGCGCAGTCCAGCGCGTACGGAATCGAAACGCTCACCTGGTTTCCCGTCTCCTCCAGTACATCCACCACTTCCGCCCGGCCCGCCAGGTGCTTCCGCAGCAGAGCCAATCCAGCCGCGCTCGCCTGATGCGGGATCACGACGTCCACCGGATGCTGCAACAGTTCATCCAGAAACGCCGGAAAGTGCCGCCGCACCAGCCGCAGTAGTGCCCGCCCGTCCATCGCGAACAGGTAGTCGTCTGTGTTTGCCGGTGGTGTCCGCATGTTGAATCGGGACCCCCCGGCCCGCATCTCCGACAACTCCGCCCCCTCCGAGTACGTCGCATTCCGCACCGCCAGAATGCCGGACCCGTCCACCCCGGCTCCCACAATCGCCGCCGCCGCTCCGTCGCCGAAAAGTGTACACGTGTCCAGGTCCTCCCACCGCAGTCCCTTTGACGACAACTCCGCCGCCACCACCGCCACCTGTCGCCACAGGCCGCTCGCGATCCCCGCCCCCGCCATCTCCAGGCCCTTCATAAACCCCGCGCACGACGCGTTCACGTCCAGGCACGTCACCCCGTCCGCCCGCGCTCCCAGCCGCCGGTGGATCAGTACCGCTGTCGACGGCATCGGCTGTTCCGACATCACCCCCGCAAACAGGATCGCGTCGAGCGACTCCGCGCCCCCGCCCGCCGCCGCCAGTGCGCGCCGTACCGCCTCGGCCGCCATCGCGCTCGCCGTCTCCTCCGGCCCGGCAAAGTGCCGCCTCCTCACTCCGTTCCTCGCCAGCACGGTTCCGGGCGCAACGCCCAGGCGCCTGTCCAACTCTTCGGCGCTCACCATTTCCGCGGGCAGATAAGCGCCGGTGCCCTCCAGTCGAACAGGTAGAATCATCGTCGCGTCTACGTGCGCCAGTATAGCAGCGGCCCCGTTCTGCGATAGCTTGGGGGGAATGATTGTCTTTACCGATCTGGATGGAACCCTGCTGGACCGCGACACATACAGTTATGCGCAAGCCATGCCCGCAATGGCTCAACTGCGCGCCCGCCGCATCCCGCTCGTCCTGGTCACCAGCAAGACGCGTGCCGAAGTTGCCGCCCTCCGCGAGCAGATGGGTAACACGGATCCCTACATCGTCGAGAACGGCGCGGCTATCATCGTTCCCGGCCAGCCCGATATCATCCTCGGCGCCACCGCTGCCGCCGCCCGCGACGCCCTCCGCCAGGCGGCCGCCGCCTCCGGCGTCCAGGTGCAGGGCTTCAGCCAGATGACCGTCGACGAAATCGTCGCGCATTCCGGCCTTCGCCCCGAAGTCGCCGCACTCGCCGCCCGCCGCGAGTTCGGTGAACCGTTCATTCTGCTCGGTGGCGATATCGCTGCCCTCGAAGCCGCCCTCGGCTCCCGCGGGTTTCAGATGACCCGCGGCGGCCGCTTCTTCCACGTCCTCGGCGGGTCGGATAAAGCCCGCGCCGTTCTGGCGCTCGCCGAACGCCTCGCCGAAGCCAATACCGTTGGCCTTGGTGACGCTCCCAACGACGCCGCATTCCTCGCCGCCGTACGCCAACCCGTCATCGTGCCTTCACCGCACCTCGACGCCATGCGCGCCCTGCTCCCCGGTGCCACAGTCGCGCCGGAACCCGGCCCCGCCGGGTGGAATCAGGCCGTCCTCAAAATCCTCGCCGATCAACAATAAAGCGGTGGTGGGCGGTCACAGGATCGAACTGTGGACCTCCTGCTTGTAAGGCAGGCGCTCTAACCGGCTGAGCTAACCGCCCGCTATCTCCACTATTCTCTCACGACGCCGCGCAATCCTGGCACGCGCCGTACAACAGCAGGTCATGGCCGAGCACCTGGAACCCTTCCGGCGCCAGTTTCTGCACATTCGGAAGGCATGCGTTCAACTCGTATACCTTCCCGCAGGTCCGGCAGTGGAAGTGGTGGTGGTGCGCCTTCCCGGAGCGCTCATAGTGTGTCACCTCGCCCGGCAACTCCACCGCCGTTAACCACCCTTCTTCCAGCAACATCTTGATGTTCCGGTACACCGTCGCGATTCCCAGGCCGCGGTGTTCCACCGCCGCCAGTTGCAGGACTTCCGTCGGGTCCAGCGGGTGATCGTTCGCCTCAAACGCGGCTCGGATCGCCCGCCGTTGCCGGGTGTCGCGCGTTGCCGCGCGGTCGCTCTCGGACCGTACTTGCTCGGCCATTACCTTGTTCTCCACTACGCCAGTTTCAGCTCTCCATGATTGTCGCAGTGCCCCCCATGCGGATGATGCAGGTGCGTCCCCACCAGGTAGTCCACATGGTCTCCATGCGGCACCGCTTCGTGCCCGCAGTCCGGCCCGTGCACATGACCAGCCGTGTGTCCGGCGCACTCATGTCCCGCCGTGCACTCGTCCGGGTTCGCCGCCCCCACTTCAATCACATGCTCGTCGTAATGGTCGCCGTGATGATTGTGCAGATGCCCGTCGTGCAGGTAGTCCACATGGTCCCCATGCTGCACCGCCGTGTGCCCGCAGCCCGGCCCGTGTACATGAATGTGTGCGCTCTCGGTGTGAATGTGATGCGACATCGTTGTTACCCTTCCTTTTCCTTTGCCTGTTGATACATGCCCAGCGGCTCGGCCGCATGGGCCAGCGCGTTCGCAATCAGTTCGACAACATGCTGGTCCGCCAGCCCGTACACGATGTGCTTCCCCTGCCGCCGCCGCGACACCAGTCCCTCATTCCGCAGGACCCGCAGCCGCTGCGAGATCGTCGAAATCTCCTCGCCCTCCACCTCGGCTACCTCGCCCACGCACAACTCCCGCACTGCCAGCAGCGCCAGCAACCGCAGCCGCGGCGGATCCCCCAGCGCCCGGAAAATCCGCGACGCCCGCTCCAGCGCCCGCGGTTCCGCCGTCAGCACCGGACGCGATTCCCCGTGCTCTCCCGGTTCGCAACTCGGATTGGCGGCTCGCACTGGCATCAGTTCCTCGAACGGATGTTCATTTGAACATCTGTTCAAGTGTTAGATTACGCCCTTCCCGGCTCCCTGTCAACCGCCGTGCTATCGTGAAAGAAATATCTCTTTTGATCTGATTCCATGAAAAAAGCATTGATCACCGGTGTGACCGGTCAAGATGGTTCGTACTTGGCAGAATTCCTTCTGCACAAGGGTTACGAGGTGCACGGCATCAAGCGCCGCTCCAGCAGCTTTAATACCGGCCGCGTCGACAGTATCTATACCGACCTGCACGAGCACAATAAGCGCTTCTTCCTTCACTTCGGAGATCTCTCCGACACGAGTAGCCTCTGGACCCTGCTCTACGACATCCGCCCGGATGAGGTCTACAACCTGGCCGCTCAGAGCCATGTGCGCGTCAGCTTTGACATTCCCGAAAGCACCGGCGATATCACCGGCATGGGCGCCCTCCGCCTCCTCGAAGGCTTGCGCAAGACCGGCGTGAAGGCCCGTTTCTATCAGGCTTCCTCCAGCGAGATGTTCGGCTCCACGCCCCCCCCGCAGAGCGAGAACACTCTCTTCTACCCGCGCAGCCCCTATGCCTGCGCCAAGCTCTTTGCCCACACCATGACGGTGAACTACCGCGAGAGCTACAACATGTTTGCCGTCAGCGGCATCCTGTTCAACCACGAATCTCCGCGCCGCGGCGAAACCTTCGTCACCCGCAAAATCGCCCGAGCCGTCGCCCACATCAAGGCCGGCCTGCAGAAAAAACTGTACCTCGGCAACCTCGACGCCAAGCG
>CAZWDD010000165.1:0-11798 GCA_964632345.1 uncultured Solibacteraceae bacterium
GCAGGGGGAGGCCAGCGCGGCGCGGCCGACGCCGGCGGAGGTTCTCGGGCCCTTCTACCGGAAGGGCGCACCAGATCAGACGATGCTGCGTGCGTCCGGCGACCCCGGTTTCCCACTCCGCGTAGCGGGCAAAGTCACCAATACCCGCGGCGGCAAGGTGGAGGGAGTCCGGATTGAGCTCTGGCATGCGGACCACAAGGGTCTCTACGATGTACTGGGTTACCGCTTCCGCGCGAAACTGCAGATTGCCACCGCGTCCGAGTACGCGGTGGAGACGATTCTGCCTGGGCATTACGATGACCGCCCCGCGCAGCATATCCACTACCTGATCACCGCGCCCGGCCACAAGCCGCTCATCACGCAGGTCTACTTCGCTACTGATCCGTTCTTCGACGGCGACCCTTTGAAGAACTATAAGAAGCGCAACATCGTTTCCCACCCGGACCTGATCCGCCCCGTGTCGCTCTACGAAGCACCGGGCCAGCCGCGCGCCGCCATCCGGTTCGATCTGTGTCTGGAGACTCTATAACATGGATCGTAAGTTCGATACAGGCGTGGTTATTACTTCGCTGGCCTTTTCCGCGACGGGGGACGCGATTCTCGGTATCTGCCAGGACGGGAAGTTGCGTCATTGGGATGCGAACTCCGGCGCCGTCCGGAAGGCCATCGCCTGGGACACGGGCGACACGTCGCCGTATCTGACGCCCGCCGGCGTGGTTACGGTCGGCAAGGATGGCAGCCTGAAGACCTGGGACCTACATTCGGGAAAGGTGCTGCGGCGCCTTTCGCCGCCCGGCCCGGTTTCCCGCCGTATTGCCGTCTCCCCGGACGGCCGGCTGGTGGCGGGGAATATCCGCATGAAGGACGGAGACGCTGAGACCTATGTGCGCGTTTGGGATGCGGGCGGGCGGGAAATCCATACGCTGCCCGCCGGCCTCGGAGGGCTCGGCGCGTTCGTGCTTTCTCCCGACGGCTTTACGATCGTGGCCGCCAGTTACGATGCGGATGTCCGGGCGTGGAGTTCCCGTACCGGTGAGTTACTCAAACGCGTGGAGGAGCTGCCGGTCTCGATGTTTGACGCGCGATTTTCCCCGGATGGAAAGGTGCTTGCCGCGGCCGGAGCGGACCGCGTTATCTACCTCTTTGAAGCCGGGTCGTGGCGCCTGACGCGAAAGTTGACCGGCTTGCCGGAAATGGTGTCGGCGCTGGCGTTCTCCCCGGATGGGCGCCTGCTCGCCTCTGGCGGGTTCAGCGAGTTGACGCTGCGGAATCCGGTGAAGGTCACCGTCTGGGACGTCGCCACTGGACAAGCCGTGCGCACGGTGGATGCGCCGCACCGGGTGTCGTCACTGGCGTTTTCTCCGGATGGAAAGACGCTTGCCGTTGCGGCCGGCGAGAAATCCGTCCAACTCTGGCGGATGCCCGCGTGATCCCGATATCCCGCCGTGTCGCCGCGCTGCGCCCTACGGCGGTCAATACCATCCTCGCCGAAGTCCGCGCCACCCCCGGACCACTGGTCTCCCTGATGCGCGGTGAGCCCGATCTCCCCACTCCGTCTCACATTGTTGAGGCTGCCAACCAAGCCTTGGCCGCCGGCCGCACCATGTACCCGGACAACCGCGGCGAACCCGGCCTTCGCGAGGCCATCGCCGAGAAGCTGCGCCGCGACAACGGCCTTACCTACAACCCCGCCTCAGAGATCCTCGTCACCACCGGCGGCACCTTCGGCATCTACTCCGCGTTGACCGCGATGTGCAACGAGGGTGATGCCGTCCTGGTTCCCGATCCCGTCTACGACGCGTATCTCTCCCCAATCCGGCTGGCCGGCGCGGAGCCCGTGTCCGTTCCCGCCGCCATCGTCAGAGGCCGCTTCACGCTGTCGATCGACGCACTGGAAGCAGCGTGGACTCCCGCCTGCCGCGCCCTGCTGCTGAACACGCCTTGGAACCCTACCGGTACCGTCTTCACGAGAGACGAACTGACGGCGATTGCGGCCTTCTGCGCGCACCGCAATCTGACCATAATCAGCGATGAGATCTACGAAGCCATCGTCTATGACGGTCACCAACATCTGTCTCCCGCAGCCTTCCTGCCCCATCGCACCGTTGTCGTAAACGCGCTGTCAAAGACCTATTGCATGACCGGCTGGCGCGTCGGATATGTGGCCGCGCCCGAACCGTTCGTAAAGGCGATGCTGCTGGTGCTGCAGCAGTCGAGCCGCGGCCCGGCAACCTTCGTGCAGGATGCCGCCGCCGTTGCTCTTTCCGGGCCGCAGGATTGCGTCGCCGCCATCCGGGCTGAATACGCGCGCCGCCGCGCGCAGGTGTTGGCGTCGCTTCCCATGGCGCTGGCGCCGGAGGGGGGCTTCTTCGCTATGGCCGACGTGCGGAACAAGGCACTCTCTTCGAATGCCATTCGCGCCCGCCTGCTCAGTGAGTTCGGCGTCGTGGTCATTCACGGTGCTGCCTACGGTCCCGCGGGTGAGGGCACGCTGCGTGTCTCTTTCGCTTCCGGCGGCCAGACGCTCGCGCGCGGGCTGGACGCCCTTCGCCGCGGTCTTGATTCGCTTTAAGGGCGTCCCTCGATGGCCCACAGGTGCCCGCGGCCGCGGAGATACAACACGCCGTCCACAATTGCCGGAGACGCCATCACCTGCTCGCCCAGTTCGTTTTCGCCGAGCAGTTTGTACTCCCTGCCCAACGCCAGAACGTAGGTATGGCCCTCCTCGTTGGTCACGTACAATTGCCCGGCCGCCGCCACCGGCGAACTGCTGAAGCCGCTCTGTCCCGCGCCGAGCCGCTGTTGAAAGAGCCGTTCTCCCGTCGCGAGTTGATACGCACTCAGCACGCCGTTGTCGAAGCAGAAATAACCGACGCCCCCGGCGAGCAATGGCGTCTGCATATAGTTGCCCGCCCGGTCATGCCTCCAAGCGATCGCCGCTGCGTTTTCGTTCAGGTCCCCCTTCGCGTCGGGACGGATCGCATAGATCGGCCGCCCCGGGCCGTGGGCATTGGTAATCACAATCAGGCCGTCTTCGTAGAGCGGCGTCGGCACCGGGATGTCGCCCCCGCCGCGCATCCGCCACATCTCCTTACCTGTTTGCAGATCGTACCCGGCGATCTGTTTCCACCCGTTCACAACCACCTGCCGGCCTTCCACGACCGCCGGTGTGGACCATGTCGGCACGTCTTGCCGCGGCGTCCGCCACAACTGCTTTCCGTTCCGAACGTCGAATGCGGCCACGAAGGAGTTCTTCTGCACGTCGGCCTGGATGATCAGCTTGCCATCATGAATCACCGGAGAACTCGCAAAGCCCCATTGCGCCTCCGGGGCCTGGAAGAACCCGGAGTCGAGCACCCCCAAATCCTTTTTCCAGAGCAGTTCCCCATCGAGCGTATAGACGTACAAACCCTCCGATCCGAACGAAACCGCCAGATGCCGGCCGTCGGTCGCCGGTGTCGGGTTGGCGTGACTCGACTTGGGATGTCGCTTCACCTTGGGCTTGCCGCTGGCGGCCGTGCGCGTCCATAACACGCTGCCCGTTTTCCGATCCAGGCAGTAGACGCGGAACTCCTGGGCGCCCTCGCCCTCGACAGGCTTGATATCGCCGTACAGACCCAGTTTCACCGCAGCGCCGGTGCCGGCGCCGACTGCGGTGGTCAGGAAAATGCGCTCGCCCCAGATCACCGGGCTCGAATAGCCCAGACCGGGAATGGCCGTCTTCCAACGGACGTTCTTCCCCGTCTCGCCGTCCCACGTCAGGGGCGGTGTCCCGGTGCCGATACCGCTTGCCGCCGGTCCGCGAAACTGCGGCCACTGCGCGAACGCCGCCATTCCAACCAGAAAAACGAACCCAGCGATTCTCATAGCTCCCTCACTTCGATTCTTCGGAACCAGCACTCCGACGAATGGTTCTGCAGCGAAATGGCCGACCGCGCCGGCGCGCCAGCCTCCACCGTGGCCTCCACCACTCGTCGTCCGTTCAACCAGTGTTCCACGACCGGGCGACGCACCACGATGCGCGACTCATTCCAGGCGCCGGCCGGCTGCAGGGGCGGGTCGAGCGGCGCGAGTCGAGAGTAGAGCGAGGCGGTGCCGCGCGTCGCATCCCGGTGCGCCTCTTCGCTGTGGGCGTCGTCGGTCAGTTGATACTCATAGCCCCGCGCGCGCGCCTGCGGCCGGGCCGCTCCGGGCGGTGTCCAGGCGTCGAACCGGTGGATCAGGTATTTCACCCCGCTGTTGCCGCCCTTCGCAATTTTCCACTCAAAGGCCAGTTCAAAGTCCGCAAACTCCCGCACCGTGCGGATGTCCTGGAACGTTGGCCGCTCCACGACCACGCGCAGGCACCCGTCCTCGACGCGCCACGAACTCTCCGGAAACGCCTCCCCTGACGCCGAGATCCAGCCGCGCGCCGTTCGCCCGTCGAATAGCGGTTCCCACCCCTTGGCCCGCAGCGCGGAGGTCCCGGCCGCAGCCAGCCAGCCCCGTCGCGTCCAACGGTGATTTTCGCTACAATTTGACCCTATGAAACTCGCCCGCATTCTTGTTGCCTTGTTTGCTCTTGCGTCCTTCCTGCCCGCGCAGCCCGCCGCCGCCAAGAAGGCTGCCGCCGCCGCGCAGAAGGCTGTTCCCGGTGGCCAGATCGACGTCAACTCCGCCGACGCAACCTCGCTGAAATCCATCCCCGGCATCGGCGACGCCTATGCCGACAGGATCATCAAGAACCGCCCGTACAAGGGCAAGGACGAAATCGTATCCAAAGCCGGCGTGCCCCAGGCGACCTATGACAAGATCAAGGATCGCATTATTGCGCGCCAGGGTGGGAAGAAGTAGCTTCTACTCCCCCCGGACCGGGTTGCGCAGCACTCCGATTCCTTCCACGTCGACTTCCACCACATCGCCGGGTTTCATCTTCTGCGTGATGCCCGGCGTTCCCGTATAGAAGACGTCCCCCACCTCGAGCGTCACGTACCGGCTCATGAACGAGATCATCGTCGGGATGTCATAGATCAACTCGGCCACCGGTTGTTCCTGCACCACTTTGCCGTTCAACCGCGTTCGCAGCATCAGTTTCTCCGCCGCCAGGCCGGGGACCACCCATGGGCCGAGGGGCGCGAAGGTGTCGGCGCCTTTTGCCCGCCACCATTGGATGTCCTTGTCCGGTCCGCCCTGCCACTGCCGGTCGCTCACGTCGTTCCCGCAAGTCAGCCCGAATACGGCCGCCGCGGCCTCAGCCTTGGTGGCATTTTTCAACTTCTTTCCCAGCACCGCCACCACTTCGCCCTCGTAGTGGACGTCGGTGGAATCCTTCGGCAGGACGATGGCGTCGTCCGGCCCACAGAGGCTCGATACGGGCTTGTAGAACAGCTCGGGGCGCGGGGGCGGTGGAATCTTGCCCAGGTGGCTCTGGTAGTTCCGCGCAATGGCAAGTACCTTGCCTGGCTCCACCGGCGCCAGTAGCTTCACGTCCCGCATCCGGTGCCGGGTTCCGTTCGGCCGGCCACCCTTCAGATAGTCGCCGGTCAACTCCTCGATTTCCTCGCCGCGTACAACCCCGTAGGCTGTGCGCGTCCCCCTGCGGAACCGCACGTAGCGCATCTGCCCGCCCTGTGCCTGCAGGCTCAATCCGGCCGCGGCCGCTCCAAGAACCGATCTTCTCGTCATGAGTGAGATTCTATACAATGAAGAGATAACCATGAGCGCGGAAGCTTCGAACGTCCCCCAGCCGGCCAAGCCGCAGGCGCCCAAGCAGAGCGTGCCCATCTCCAAGTGGCTGCCCGTGGTGTTGATCGCCTGGGCCATTCCTGGTGGCGGGCATATCTACCTGAAGCGAACACTTCGCGGAGCGCTGGTCGGGTCCGCCACGATCCTTTGTTTTCTATTCGGCCTCATGATGCGCGGCGCATTTTTTGAGCCGCAGACGGGGGATCTGTTGATCACGCTCATCAATGTCGGCGGGCACATCGCCAACATGATGACAGGTATCCCGTACTATCTGGCCACCTGGCTGGGCTACGATCAGCCGGATGTTGCCGGCCATGTGCACGACTATGGCACGAAGTTCCTGGTGGGCGCGGGACTACTGAATATTTTGAATATGGTTGATGCCTGGGAGATCGCCACCGAGGAGAAGGACTGACTGCGATGCCGAAGGTAAACCTCAGCCACATGGAAGCGGCCATTTTAATGGCGCTCCTGATATCGGTCGTTCTCGGCGTGGTGACCAAGAAGACCGACAAGGAGCGCCTGCATTACGGCCTATATTGTTTCGGCTGCTTTCTGGCCACCCTGTTCGGGCTGGGGTGGCTGATGAAGCTTGGCCACGGCTGAGTTTCTACTTCAGGGCCTTCTCAATCGCCATTGCCAGTTCGGGAGAGTCCGGTGTCACGCCGGGCTCGAAACGCTGCACGGGCTTACCGTCCTTGCCCACCAGAAACTTCGTGAAGTTCCAACGCACGTCCCCACCCACGGCCGGGTTGGCAGCTTTGTCGGTCAGATACTGATACAGCGGCGTTGCGTCGGAGCCCTTCACCGATACCTTCGCCATGACAGGGAATGTGACGTTATAGGTGCGCGTGCAGAAGGTCTTGATCTCCTCGTTCGAGCCCGGCTCCTGGCCGCCGAAGTTGTTGGCCGGCACGCCGATGATCACCAGTCCCTTGTCCTTGTACTTTGCGTAGAGGCTTTGCAGGCCCGCGTACTGCGGCGTGTAGCCGCACTTGCTGGCCACGTTCACGAGCAGCAGCACCTTGCCCTTGTAGGCGCTAAGCGCGGCCGGCTTGCCGTCAATCGAGTTCAGCGTGAATTCGTGAACGCTGCTGGCGGAAAACGCCGCGGCGGTGGAGAGAGCCAGAGTCATCAGAAGGTTCCTCATGAAGCCTCAGATGCCATCCCGTTCCAGGAAGTTGCGGACAATCTCGGCCAGCCGTCCGGCTTCGCAGCCGATGGCCATGTGGCCGCAGTTGCTCTTGAGCAGCAGGGTTTCGTGTCCGCCGATCCGCGCGAAGTCGAGAGAGGGCTTCGGATTCACCATATGGTCCTCGGTGGCGACGACGATCAGCATCTTCGCCCGTACCCGTCCGTCCGCCTCCTGCAGCGGCTTCCCGTGGCCGATGTCCTGGCCCATCATCGCCCTCAATTGGCTGGCCCAGTCGAGCGGATGGAGGCCCGTGGCGGCACTCTTCTTCATGGTCTGCTGCAGCTGCGCGAACTCCGCGGCGGGTTGATGTTCGGCCGCGTACTCCGGCGTGCGCAGTGCGAAGTTGTGCATTGCCTGCACGGCCGGCATTGCCGTCTGCGGGTCCGCCCCGTTTGCCACGGCGGCTTCGATGGCCCAGAGTTGCGCCTGCCACAGCAGCAGGTCCGGCGTCGACTGTTTGGGCGTTCCGATGATCGGGACGATCCGCGCGGCAAATTCCGGCTGGGCCACGGCCCACTCGAACGCCTGCATGCCGCCCATGGAAATGCCGATCACTGCATGCAGCCGGCTGATACCGAACCGCTCCCGCAGGAGCCGGTACTGGCTCTCCACCATGTCTCCAATCGTGAATGCCGGCATCCCCTTCCTGTTCGATGGCGATGTGGAAACTCCATTGCCGAGCGCATCGATGAAGATGACGAAAAACCTGTCGGTGTCGAGCATCTTCCCCGGCCCTGCATGCGGAAGCAGCGCCTCCGTCCGCCCGCCGAACCACGTCGGGAACAGCACGGCATTTGACTTCGCCGCGTTCAACGCGCCCAGTGTCCGGTAGCCGATCCGCACGCTCGGCAGGGACTGCCCGCTCTGGAACCGGAAGTCTTTCAACTCGGCAAACTGCTGCTCCTGTGCGGCAGCGGCCAGGCCGCTGAAGGCGAGTAGAATGGGCAGAATACGCATGAACGAATTATCCCCGATCCCGGATCGCCGCGCCGTCTGGGTCGCCATGTCGGAGTTGTTCCTCGATACGGACGTCCGCCTGCACTATGCGTGGGTGGCCCAGGTGGCGGCGGCGTCCACGTTTTCCCTCGACGAACTGGAGGTGATCTTCCGCGACGAGGTGGCGCCCGTACTTGAGCCGAATCTGATGTCGATTGCCGGCGAGTGGGCCGGCTTCAACGAGGAGTGGCTGGTCGATGCCATCACGGCCGGGGCAGGAAAGCGGTACACCATGAAGACGGCTGCGCTGCAGGACTGGCGGGCCGTGGCGCACCTGGTGGGCTGCCTCCGCGCGCTGCCGCCGGAGTTGCGCCAGCCGCGGGTTGCGCTGTGGCGGAAACTCGAGCCGCTATTCCTGAATCGCACGCCCCCACCGCCAGCCGGTCTTCCTCGCGCCGACCATCTGGAATACGTCTTCGAGCGCGAGATGTTGCCCAGCTACGGCGCCGCGTTGGCCGGTTGGCACACGCATAGTCCCAGTCACTATCCTGATGCCGCCGCGCTGAAGGAGTCCTGGGACGACTGGTTAAGCCAGGCCCCCGACGAGTAGCGCCACCCCGTAAATGCAAAACGGCCCGCGCCGGAGCACGGGCCGTCTCGTCAGCTACGGATGCTATTCGCTGAGGTTGAAGTCCGCCACAAACGCCGACGCCTTCTCGGGGCTCGACCACGTCGTGCCCAGCGCATCGCCCTTATAGTGATTCTGCAGTGCGAAGGCGGGCATGGCGTGACCCACTTCGGTCAGCGGCTGATACCACACGTCTTCGTGCGAGCACACCTGATCGGTCTTGCGGATGGAGCGCGTCTGTATGGCCGCCAGTTCGCCGGCCTTCATGCGCGCCGTGGCAGTGTGCACGTTGTCATTTTCCACGGTCAGCGAGATCGGCTTGTACTCAATGCGAACCACGTCGCTCAGCAGATCCTTGCTCATCCGCTGCGCGAACGACTTCAGTGCCAGCCGCTGTTCGGGGCTTGCCTTTTCGTCAATGATCAGAACGGACTTCACCGGATAGGCCGTGTGGTGCACGTCGCCGAGTGTGGCCGAAGCCTTCACGACGCCGACGACACCGAGTCCGTCCAGGCTCACGCCTTCCCACGAGCCCTTCGAGATCTTCCAGCCCATGACGGCCAGATTGCCGGTCACTTCCACTTCCGAGTTGGCGAAGCAGGGCCCGACAAAGACATCTGCCGTGCGGGCTTCCACATACTGTCCGCGAATCTGCTTGGTGGGCAGCGGAGCGGCAAACATCAACGAGGCGCTGCACAGCGCCAGAACAGCTTTTTTCATCCGTTGTCTCCTTCTTTGGGTTAGAGCGCCTTGTAGCACTTGCGGGTTTCGTTGCATTCGTACTCGTCCACGAGCTTGGAATCGGGGCCGAGACAATTCTGTGTCAGGTGGCACCAGAAGGCTCGATCGTTGCCATGTGGAACCTTGGGGTCCCACATGGCGTCGATGAACATACCCTTCCAGCGGAGGTTGTCGCAACGGTCGTCGTCAGGCCTGGTTAAGCCGGCACGTTCCATTCGCAATGCCTCCTATCAGGCTTTGATGCCGGCGGCGGCCAGGAGGGCTCGCTTCACGGCAACTTTGGTCAACTGGACTTTGTAGCGGTTGCCGCTCAACGGGGTTGCGTTGGCGACGGCCGCCTCGCCGGCCGCTTCGGCCGTTGCGGCGGTGATGGTTTTGCCCACCAGCATCTTCTCGGCCTGCGTTGCCCGCCAGATGACCGGCGACACGTGGCCGAGGGCAATGGATGCCGACGTCACCGTCGAGCCGTTCATGCGCAGCGCCACAGAGGCTGCCGTCAGCGGCCAGTCGAGCAGTTCGCGCTGTCGCACTTCGTAGGTGGCATTCTTCGTGGACGGAACCGGGATGAGTATCTCCGTCACGATTTCGTTCGGCTTCAGGTCGATTTCCCGCTGTCCGTCACCGGACGGGGACTGGAAGAACTTCTCCACGGGAACCGAACGGTTGCCCGAAGCGCTAGCCACCGTAACGCTCGCGCCGAGCGCGACAAGCGCCGGGCCGAGCGTGGAGGCGCTGACGAAGTAGGCGGGGCCGTTGGAGAAGATCGCGTGGAACTTGTTCTCTCCGGTCGGCACCAGCGCTTCGCCGCTTGGCCCCTTGGCCAGCAGACCGAAACCGCGGCGGAAGTACCAGCAGCGCGGGCGCTGGCAGAGGTCGCCGGCCACCGTCCCCATGTTCCGCATCTGCGGGCTGGAGACGCCGAGGGCGGCTTGCACCAGCGCCGGGTAGGATGCGCGGATGGCGGCGTTGGAGGCCAACTCATCGAGCGTCACCGTTGCCCCGATGCGCATATTGCCGCCCTTCCGGGCGATGCCACCGAGTTCCTTGATGCCCTTGATATTCACGACGCGCTTGGGCGTCTGCACGTAGTCCTTCATCAGGCTCAGCAGGTCGGTCCCGCCGGCCAGAACGGCGGCGTCCTCCCAGTTCGATCCGAGCGCCGCGAAGGCCTCTTTGAGCGATGCCGGGTTGGCGTATTCAAAGCTCTGCATGTTATGCGTACCTCCGGTTGCCAAGGGCATTGAGAACACGGTCTGCCGTCACGGGAACCATCGGCACCCGGACGCCGAGCGCATTGTAGACGGCGTTGGCGATGGCCGAAACGCCGCCGATGGCGCACGGTTCGCCCAGGCCGATCACGCCGCGCTTGTCGTGGATTTCCTGGATATCCATGTGGACCACAATCTCGCCGATATCGGGCAATCCGGCCAGCTTGTAGAACTCCATGTCCGGGTTCAGCACGCGGCCAGTCACCGCGTCCATCACCCGTTCTTCGTACAGCGCCGCGCAGATGCTCATGATACAGGCGCCGAAGACCTGGCTTTCGGCCGTCTTCGGATTCACCACCAGACCGCAGTCTTGTACTGCCACCAGCTTCCGCATCTTGACGATGCCGGTTTCGGTGTCGACTTCCACTTCGGCCATCTGCACGCCGGCCGCGCCGAGCGTGTTCAGGCCTTCGCGAGCGGCCTGCGCCGGGACATTCTCGCCCATCTCTTCAATCGGGGACGGCCCGATCTTCTGCGCGGCCTGCCGCCACGACATCGCCTTGTCCGGGTTGCCCTTCACCTGAATGCGGCTGTCGACCGCTTCCAGTTGATCCGGGGCAACGCCGAGCGATGGCGCCACCTTCTCAAACAGCTTTTCCAACGCGTTCAGCGATGCCTTGCGCGTGGAGGTGGAGACGCCGCCGATGGTCGTTGAACCGCCGGAGGGCCCGGAAGCCGGGTAGGAGTTGCTGCCGATCTTTGTCGTGATCGCGCTCATCGGCAGGCCCAGCGATTCGGCCGCGACCTGCGTGATGCAGGTGCGCGTCCCGGTGCCGAGATCCTGCGAGCCGAGTTCCACCACCACCGAACCGTCCGGGTTGATGGTGACCTTGCACTTGGAGGCATGGCCCGCGCCGCCCCAGGTGGCAACGCCGATGCCGACGCCGCGGCGGATGGTGCCTTTCCCCTCGCCGGGCGCGTGGTACTTGCTCTTCCAGTCGATCAGCTCGGCGGCCTTGTTCAACTGGTCCGTGTAGGTGGAGGCGCGCAGCGTGAGGTTGGCATTCTTCAGGTAGAGCGCCAGCGGATCCATGTTCAGCTTTGCGGCCAGGTCCGTCATCGCCGAACCGGTGAGGAATGCTGCCTGCGGATGGTTCGGGGCGCGCCAGGCGCGTTGCGGTCCGGCGTTCAGTGATACCGCGGCATGGTTGTTGCGGCGGTTGGGAATGTTGACGAAGACATAGGGGATGGGCGACATACCGCCGCCGCCGAAACCGCCCGATGACCAGGAGTCCGACTGCCATGCGGTAATCGTTCCATCGGCCTTGGCGCCCATCTTGATCTTCGCGAAATGGGAAGGCCGAAC
>CAZWDD010000166.1:0-11775 GCA_964632345.1 uncultured Solibacteraceae bacterium
CTGGCCTACGATGTACTGATGCACCGCGGTGCACTCCTGTTGGACCATCCCCTCGAGCAGCGCCGCTCACTTCTCGAAGGTCTCGGCCTGCCCGCCATCTCTGTCCAGACTCCCCTGCGCGACCGGTCGGACATCGAGTCCCTCTTTGCCGCCGCCCGCGCCCGCGGCAACGAAGGTCTGGTCCTGAAACGCGCCGGCTCGCTCTATGAGTCCGGCCGCCGGGCTACCACCTGGCGCAAGGTCAAAAAGCCCTTCGCCACCCTTGACGTCGTCGTCACCGCCGCCGAGCAGGGCCATGGGCGCCGCGCCGGCGTTCTCTCCGATGTCACCTTCGCCGTCCGGGATGGCGACAGGTTCCTCAACATCGGTAAGGCCTATTCCGGCCTCACCGATGCCGAGATTCGCGAACTGACCCGCATCTTCCGTTCCATCACCGTCGAACGCTACGCCGGCGGCCGCGTCCAGTTGCTCCGGCCCGAAGTGGTGCTCGAAGTCGCCTTCGACGGTCTCCAGAAAAGCTCCCGCCACAAGAGCGGCTTTGCCCTGCGGTTTCCCCGCATCCTTCGCTGGCGGCGCGACAAGCCCGTTGACCAGATCGACACCCTCGAACGCGTGCGGGAGTTGTTTAACCGGGTATGACCGCTCCCGTCCCGAAAAAGTCGCCCTGGCCGGACTGGACGCCCCCGGCGCTCCGCGAGTGGTTCGCCGCCAGCTTCGACGCGCCCACCCAGATGCAGCGCCTCGCCTGGAAACGCACCTTTCACGGAGAAAACACGCTGATCCTTGCTCCTACCGGTAGCGGCAAAACGCTCGCCGCCTTCTTCAGCGTGCTAGCGAAACTGGGCGACCGCGCCCGCTTCGGCCGCCTGCCCAACGCCACGCTCGCCGTCTACGTCACGCCCCTGCGCGCCCTCGGCCGGGACATTCATCGAAACCTCGAGGCGCCCCTCGCCGCCCTCAACGCCGCGCTCCCCTCCGCGCAGCAGATCCGCATGGAGATCCGCACCGGGGATACCGCCGAGGCCGACCGCGCCCGCATGGCTCGCAAGCGCCCCCACCTCCTGCTCACCACGCCCGAGTCGCTCAGTTCACTCCTCTCCCAGCAGCCCTGGCGAGACGGCTTCGCCCCGGAATCGGTCATCGTCGACGAGATCCACTCCTTTGCCGAAAACAAGCGCGGCTCCCTGCTCGCCCTCACCCTCGAACGCCTCGAACGCCGCGCCCCACACCCGCTGCAGCGCATCGGCCTGTCGGCCACTGCCCAGCCTGCCGCCGCCGTCGCGCAGTTGCTCAGTGGCCGCCGTCCCTGCGCCATCGTATCCGATTCCATTCGCCGCATGCACCGGCTGGAGATTCACACGCCCGCCCGCCTCCCGGCCGCCGGTTACGATCCCGGCCGTGTTGCCCATGCCGTCATTGACGCGGTCGCGTCGGCCAGCGTAACCCTCGCCTTCACCGCCACCCGCTCGTCCGCCGAACGCCTCGGCCTCGCCCTGTCGCTCCTGCTGCCCGAGGACGAAGACCGCATCGGCGTTCACCACGCCTCCATCGAACGCGCTGTCCGCGAGGAGGTGGAACGCCGGCTCTCGGCCGGCCTCATGCGCGCCGTCGTCTGTTCCACCTCCCTGGAAATGGGCGTCGATTACGCCAACGTCGATCAGGTCATTCTCATCGGCACTCCCCGCGGCGTCAGCCGCGCCCTCCAGCGTCTCGGCCGCAGCGGCCACCGCAGCGGCGGCGTAGCCTTCGGACGCATCGTCCCCTTGAGCCTGCCCGACATGCTGGAAGCCCTCGCCATGCGGCAGGCCGTCATGGCCGGCCACATCGAAGACCTCTGCATTCCCGAAGCCCCGCTCGATGTCCTCGCCCAATGCCTGCTCGGTATGGCTGTCGAGCGTCCCCACACCATTGAGGAAGCCTGGGCCATCGTCCGTGGCGCCGGCCCCTATCTCCAACTGCGGCGCGAGGACTTCGATGGCGCGCTCGACTACCTCGCCGGCGGGGGCCGCGTCCTCGCCCGCTTCGGCAAAATCGTCATCGAGAATGGCGCCTTCCGCGTCGCCTCCCCGAAACTCGCCCGTGAGTACTTCCAGGCCATCGGAACCATCTCGGAGGACTTCCGCGTCCGCATCGTCACCAAGAACAACCGCCGCCTCGGTGAGGTTGAGGAAGGCTTCCTAACCAGCCTCCGCCCCGGTGAAGCCTTCACCATCGGCGGCAAGGCCGTGGAGGTGGAGACGCTACATGGCAACCTTGCCGTCGTCCGCCCTTCGGCCAGTGACCGCGTCGTTACGCCCCGCTGGATGGGCGGAAAAATGCCCCTGTCCACCCGCATGGCCGAGGAAGAACTCCGCCTCCGCCGCGCCCTTCGCGACGCGTGGTCCTCCGGCGGACGCCCCGCCGTCGAACAGACCCTGCGGGAGGTCTACCAGGCCACCGCGCAGCAGGCCGCTCTCGGCGGCGAGTTCATCGAACGCCAGTGCCACGCCGCCCCGGTGCCTGTGGATACCCCCGTGCAGATCGAGTTCATTGCCCAACCAAAGCGGCGCGTCATCATGGTCCACTGCGTCGCCGGCCGCGCCGTCAACCAGTCGCTCGCCTGGGTCGCCGCCCACAGGCTCGCCGCCGGGGAAAGTGTCGTTTCCAACTCCGATGACCACGGCCATCTGCTCGTGCTGCCCGCCAGGGTCGACGTCAGCGAAGCCGCACTCCGCCGCGCCTACAATCCCGCCGGCTTCCTCGCCGACCTCGAAGCCGTTCTGCGCACCACCGACACCCTCGGCCGCCGCTTCCGCAACGTGGCCGAAACCGGCCAGCTCGTCAAGAAACGCAACGCCGGCCCCCGCGTCCAGGCGTGGAATGGCGCGCTCATCTACCAGACCTTACTCACCTATGAGCCAGACCACCTGCTCGTGAAAGAGACCGTCCGCGAGGTCCTCGGTGATATGCTCGACGCTCCCAACGCCGAACGCCAGGCCGCCCGCCTCCACGCCGCCCCATGGGAGATCTTCGAACACCCCCGTCCCTCTCCCTTCGCCCTCCCCCTGTTTGCCGCCTTCAATCGTGAGGTGCTCCTGGCCCAGGACCCCGCCCGTGCCTTCGACGAGTTTGCCGAGTCGGTCTACGAGGACTGGAATGATTGAACTCCACCCCAGCGGCGCCGCCTGGCTACCGGAGCAGGGAACTGCCCTGCTCGCCGACCTCCATCTCGGCTTCGCCTGGGCCCAGCGGCGCCGAGGAGAGTTGTGGCCCCTCACCGACGCCGGCGCGCGTGACCGCCTTCTCTCCCTCTGCGACGAGTTGCGCCCCCGCCGCCTCGTGCTCGCTGGTGATATCGTCCACGCCCCCAACCCCGCCCCGGAGGAAGCCCGCTCGATCGACGATACCCTCGCCGCCCTCCGCCAGCGCACCGAGTTGATCTGCCTGGCCGGCAACCACGACCGCGGCCGCGATTTCGCCCCCGAATGGCGCACCCCCGGCCTCCGCGCCATTCACGGGGACGCGCTGCCCGCTGCCCCGGAGGAGGGCGTCCTCACCGTCGTCGGCCACTTCCATCCCGTCATGAAACTGCGCGACGCCTCCGGCATCAGGCGCCGCCACCGCGCCTTCCTCCAGGGGCGCGGCCTCCTCGTCCTCCCCGCGTTTTCTCCCTTCGCCAGCGGCATCGACATGCGCGCCGAACTGCCGGACGAACTCCGCGCCTGGTTCGGCCGCCACGAGGTGCTCGTAACCCTCGCCTCCCCCCACCGCCTCCTCCCGCTCGGACCGCATAAAATAGAGGGCAATGGACTTCGAAAGTGCCGGCAGACACCCCGGTGATGACGAAACGAGTATCAACCTCCGTGCCTATTTTGACCGTGTCCCGCTCGACAAGTTACTCGCCTATGACCCCGCCTGGTCCGATGAGCAACTAATCGCCTGGGACGATAACTTCCGTGACGACGGCCTGCTCTTCCTGCCCTGCAGCGAACGCGACGTCGATGTCGCCGAGTTTCGACAGGTGCTCGAAGCGGCCCTGGCCCACTTCCGCGCCAACGCCCCGTCGCGCTAATCCCCGGCCCGCACCCACCCGTACGCCGCATTCTCCCGCTGCCCGCCCCGCTCCACATACGCCGCCTTCAGCCGGTCCAGCGCATCCGCCGGCAGCCCCTTCCGCGGCGCTGCCGGGTTAATCCCGTATAACATCGCCGCATTCAGGCCGAATATCTTCGCCTTGTCCTCGCGCGTCAGCTTCCGGTATCCGAATCGCTCGCATAGCTCATCGGAAATCTGGAACCGCTTGAACGCGTCGATGCACCACTGCGGCGAACCCCACCACAGGCAATCCGTGCCCCACACGACATGATCCACGCCGTAGGTCTGGATGTTCTTCCCAATTCCGTGCATCGCCAGGATCGGATTCGCGATCACCAGTACATTGAAGAAACTGCCCAGTTCCGGGTATACGTTCTGGATCTTGGGATTCCGCCGCTTGATGTCCATCAGCACTTTGTGCCAGCTCATGTCCCCCGTCGTCGGGTCCACCTTCTTCAGGTCTTTCCATTCCGGCTCGAACGGCCCATGCTGCAACGCCGAGTGGTAGATCACGAAGTTGATGTCGGGATTTGCAAGCGCGGCTTTCTCCACGTCCTTCGGGTTCGCCAGATGCCCAAGCGTCTTCGACTGATACGAGTAGCCCTTGTGCACCGAAAACAGCCGGATGCCCCGCTTGCGCGACTCGGCGTAGAAGTCGGCCGCCCCCGCATCGTCGAGTTGGAACCCGCCTCCGGACCGCCCGGGGTCCGAATGGCAGTACCACTTCCAGCTCTTGATGCCGTACTGCTTCACCTCCCGGTCCATCTGGTCGAGCAGTTGCGCGCGGTCCTTGTAATGATTCGGCGCCAGGTTCCCCTGGCACAACGCCCGCTCGGATCCGGCCAGCCCGTTGATCTCCCTTGCCGCCCGCGACATCAGCCAGCTCGGCAGTATCCCGCCGCCCCGCGCCCGGCCCTCCAGTTTCTTCCCGTCGGCGCTCTTGTCCACCTCCCGCCCCGGCACGCCGCTGATCACAACCACCGACGTTTCGCTGTCCAAAAACATCTCCTTCACGAAGTTCCGGTAGCTGTATGCCTCCTTGTCTTCGCTCAGCTGAAACCCCATGCCGCGGATGATGTCGTTGTTGCGGAACCCCAGCGCGTACCCGTCGGTGAAGTGCCCCTGCACGTCCATGATGAAGTAACGGTCGTCCGGGCTCGCCGCCTGCTCCCAGGACTCGGCTTCGTCCACCGCAAACACATCGCCGTACACGCGGTTGGCCGCCAGCAGCGCCGTGGCCATCCCCATCGACGAACGCAGAAACGTTCCCCGGTCCATCCCCAGCTTCCCGGCCCGCTCGCCGGCCATCTCCCCGATCAGATGTTCCACCTGCTTCTGCGCCGCGTTCTGCGGCCTCGGCGTGAACTCCTCGTTGGAGACCACCTGCGTCGGGATCGGCGAATCCACGCCCTTCGCCCGGTCCCGCGTTACCTTTCGGATCCACATCCCGCTCAGTCGCCTTTCGCGCTCTGCGCCACCGGAACCGTATAGGTGAACCAGCCGATCAACATCTCCTCCCACGTCTGGTCGCCCCATCGCACGGCCTTCGTCGGGTCCGGATTGTTGGGGTTGTTGGGCGAGTTGTCGAACCGCGCCACGCACTCCAGTCTCGCCCCGGCCGCCACTGCCACCGGCCGCTCCGGCTCATAGGCCAACTGCCACGCAAAATCGTACTTCGGCACGTTCAGCAGAACCTCCCGCCGCCCGTCCGGATGCACCAGCGAGTACTCGAACGCCTTGCCGCGGACATGCATATGCGGCATGAAGCTGAAGATCTCCACCGGGCGCTTGAACGTCCACGATGCCTTCTCCACGTGGTCCGGCGCCATCGGCGGAATGGTGAATCGCATGTTGATTGCCCGCCCCGTGATCGCCTCCCGCAACGGCGGCGCGGTCGCGTACTTCAACCCGAAGTAGCTGCGGTCCTTCGCCGGTTTCCCGTTGGTCGTATAGTGCATCTGGATGCGAAACCGTGTGCCCGCCCGAATGCGCATCGCCGTCCCTTCCGGCAGTTGCAGCGGCGGATCGCCCGGCGCCCAGCCCACCAGCAGGTCTCCGCCCGCGTTATCCACCGGCTTCCCCTTGGCGTCGATCATGAACACGATCACATGGTGCACCACCGATCGCTGATCCGGCCGTACCTCGGCCGCCTGTATCCACGTGTCTTCCTTGATCCCCGGGTCCACCTCGAAGTACTGATACGGAACCGTCCCCGTCGCGGGCACTTCGAAGTCCGTGCCGATGTCGATCACCCGGTCCGGCTTCCCGATGTTCCAGCCGGACAAAAACTGCGGGAGGGGCGGCAGTTCGTGCGCCGCGCCCTCGGGTGCGCCCGCCGCCACCCACCGCGTAATCACTTCCTTCTCGCTCTCCGTCAGCCGCCGGTCGTTCCGGAACTTGCCATGCGCCGGATCGGCCAGCCATACCGGCATCCGGTTGGCCAGAACAGCCTCCCGGATCGCCTTCGCAAACGGCCTCACCTCCTTGTAGGACGTCAGCGCCATCGGCGCCGCCTCTCCCTGCCGGTGGCACTCCACGCACCGTTTATACAGGATCGGAGCCACGTCCTTCGTATACGTCGGCGCAGCCATAGCGGCAGTGACCGTCAGCGCGGCAAGTAGAGGGAGTCGCATCGCAGGTTTCTCCTGCTAACAGTTTAGAACCCGAGCGCCGCCGCAAGGGGAGCCGGGTCCGCCACGCTGCCCTGTGCCAGCGTCGCCGTCCCTCCGCCGCGCCCGTGCTGCTTCAGCAGTTCGCCGCAGGCGATCCCGGGGGCCGATGACGCAAGCAGCACCGTGCTCCCCGCCACCGCCAGGAACACCGCCGGCCCGCACGCCGTGAATGCCTGCGCCAGCGCCCTGGTCGTCTCGTCGATCGCCGCCAACTCCTCCCGGTGGCGCCGCACGGCCCCCGCCTGCGCGGCCGCATACAACGCCGGGCCTCGCAGCGCCGCCAGTTCCAGTTGCGCCGCCTTCAGCTGCTTGGCGGTTTCCTTCGCCCCCTCCTGCAGCCCTCCGATCGCCGCCGGAACCTCTTCCAACGGCCGCGAAAATGCCCGCGCCGCCGCCGTCAGCGTCTCATAGTCCCCCCGCGCCCGCCGCACCGCCTTCGCGCCGCACACAAACTCCAGCCGCAGATTCCCCCGGATTTTCTCCGCCTTCCGGATCAGTATCGACCCGATCTCCCCCGTCCGCCGCACATGCGTCCCCCCGCACGCGCTCTTGTCAAGCCCCTCGATCGTCACCACCCGCAGCGTTCCCGTCCGTTCGGACGCCTTCCGCAGCCCCTCCGGGCTTTCTTCAAACGAAATGGACACCGCATGGTTCTCCCAGATCAACTGATTGGCCCGCGTCTCGGCCGCCCGTATCTGCTCCGCGCTCACCGCCGGAGTGCCCAGCTCGATCGTGGCCCCCTCCTCGCCCAGATGCACGCTCACCGTCTCCATCCCATGCAGCCCGTGAAACACCGCCGAGAGCAGATGCTGCCCCGTGTGCTGCTGCATGAACTCATACCGCCGCTGCCAGTCCACGCTGCACTGCACCGGACCCGCTTCCAGCGGCCCCGCCAGGATGTGCACCACCTCGTCCCCTTCTTCAATCACCTCCAGTACTCGAACGCCGTTGATCTCCCCCGTGTCGTAAAGTTGTCCGCCCGAGGTGGGGTAAAACGCCGTCTCATCCAGCACCACCCGCCGCCCTTCGTCCGTCACGGAAACAGCCCGCGTGGAAAAGCGCGTCACATAACAATCCGTGTAGTAGATCCGTTCCGTCACGTCATTACTCAATCGCCAGCGTCACAATATTGCTGAAAACATTGTTGCCCATGTTCAGGAACACGGGCACGTCCGCGCCGCGTTCCACCCGGTCCGGGATCGTTACGTTGATCTGGTAGAGTCCCACAAATCCCGGCGTCAAACCCACGAACAGCGGCGTCACCCCGTCGTTCGACGAAATCGAATTCCGCCCGAACTGCAGCAGCGGCATCGGCGTGATCTGCGCCAGCGGCGAGGCGGGCGCGGCCGCGCCATTCTGCACCCCGGGCGACGTCGGCCCCAGCCCGATCGCGTACATCACCACCGTCTCGCCAGCCCTCACAGGACGCCCCGCCCCGCCTATCGCCGAATTGCGCGGCAGCGGAAACGTCCCATCCGGGTTGACGATGATCCCGTACTCGGCGATCCCCAGCCGCAGCAACCGCGGCGCCCGGTCGGCAATCCGCACCGTCACGCCGTTGGACCGCAGCCCGCCAGCCTCCACGTGCACCGTCGCCACGCCCTCGGCCGCCTCATACGGCACCTGGAAATTGATCTGCCCGTAGGAAGCAAAGTACACCGGCGCCGGTACGTTATTGACCAGCACCTTCACGCCCCCCATCTCGTTCTGCAGCGGCAGCGCCGAGGCCGCCACCGGCGCCCCGAAGACAAACTGCTCGCCGAACACTGCCGCAATCGTTCCCCGGCCCAGCGTGTCCCCGCCTGCATAAGTCGCATTGTTCACCACGCCCCCGGCCGCCACGAACGGGTTGCCTTTCGCCACCACCTCAAACCGCACCGGCACCTTCCGTGGACCGTTGGCCGCGTTGCTGTTGATTGTCACCTCGCCCGTGTAGACGCCCGGACTCAACGACCCCGGCGCCGCCCGCACTTGCACAATATTCGTGCCCGCAATCAACTCCGCCGTCAGCCACCCCGCGCCGCTCTGCATCGCCGTCGCCGGCGCCTGCATCGCCAGCGTCCCCCGCCCGCGATTGGCCGCCACCAGATTCGCCAGTTGCACCGGCGCTCCCGCGGCCGCGCGCAGCGACACATCCTCCGCGCTCAGCGACAGGATCGGTTGCGTCGTCACCCGCAGCGTCGCGTTCACCGTCTTGTTGTCCACCGGCTGCGTCGCGCTCGTGATCCGCAGCGTTCCGTTATAGGTCCCCTCCGCCAGGTTCCCGGGGTTCTGCGCCGCAATCGCGTACGGCAGCACGAATGCGAAACTCCCCTGGCCTTCAAACGCCAGCGACAGCCAGTTGCCCCCCGATGTCGTCGAAGGCGCCCCCTGCAGCAGTCCGTTCGCCGTCACCCGCACCGAATCCCGCGATCCCGCGTCCGGCGAGACATATAGGTTCACGGATTCGGGAATTGTCCCGCCAATCGCCACCGTCACCGTCACCACCTGCGGCGCATCCAGCGCGTTCGGGTCGCTCACCGTGATCGCCGCCGTGTGTACCCCGGCCGCCAGCGACGCCGTATTCAGCGTCACGTTGATCGGCGTGCAGTTCCCCCCGCTCGACCCGAACACCGAACACGGCCGCGGCGTCCCGATCGCCGGCGCCGCCCACGTGGCCGAACTGCGTAGGCTGATGTTCAGGCTCCCATCCCCCGCGTTCGTGAACTCCACGGACCGCGTCGGGCCATTCGCCCCCGCGGCAATGGATACCGGGCCGATCGTCGTCTCCGAGAGGCGCAACGCAGGGGCGGCGGCCACAGTCAGCGTCGTCACCAGCAAGCTAAGAATCGTTTTCATGGTAAAAAAAGTACCTCTCATCAAAACATTTTCAGTTTATTTTGTTTTGGACGCCGAAACGAGGCGAATGGGGTTAATTCCTGGGGCTTTTCTTGGAAGGAACGGCGAACGGGAGGAACGCGGCGGGAGGTCGGCCGGGCGGCTTACCGGAAGGATAGCATCCAAAACCGCCCTTGTACATCTCATAATGGTAGCTACCCCGATGTTTGCAACCATACGTGAGCAGATCGACACGATCTTCCGGGAGGACCCGGCGGCGAAGAGTGTAGTCGAGATCCTGCTCTGTTACCCGGGGCTCCACGCGACTCTTCTGCACCGCCTGGCCCATCCCCTCTACAAGGCTGGCGTCCCGCTTCTGCCGCGGCTCATCTCCCAGTTCGCCCGCTGGGCCACCGGCATTGAGATTCACCCCGGCGCCACCATCGGCCGCAGATTTTTCATCGATCACGGCATGGGCGTCGTCATCGGCGAGACCGCGGAAATCGGAGACGACGTCCTGGTCTACCAGGGCGTAACGCTCGGCGGCACCGGCAAGGAGTGCGGCAAGCGCCATCCTACGCTCGGCAACAAAGTGGTGGTCGGCACCGGCGCCAAGGTTCTCGGCAATATCCGCATCGGTGACGGCGCTCGCATCGGCGCCGGGTCTGTTGTCATCCATCCCGTCCCGGACGGAAGCACGGTGGTCGGCATCCCCGGCAAGGTCGTCCGCACCCGTGCCGACGCCGGCGAGCAGTTGGAACACGGCAAACTCCCCGATCCCGAAGGCCAGGCCATTGCCGATCTCACCCGCCGCGTCACCGAGTTGGAGGCCCAACTTCGCACGCTCTCGGAAAATCAGCTCCTGTCCAACAAATCCCGCGCTGTGTAGAAACCGGCCACCGAGTGCATCTCCGTGATCTCGCCGGCGCGGACTTTCTCCAGCACCTGGTCCCAGTCCATCACCATCACCGCGTCGATCTCCGCATCCACCGCCGTCACCTCCGGTCGGTCGCTCGCTTCGACGTAGACCACGTGGCAGCGCGCGTTCAGCCACGCCGCCTGCGCGTCGAAAACAGCCAGCAGCCGCGCATTCGCCGCATGGAAGCCCGTCTCCTCCCGGAACTCCCGCAGCGCCGCCTCTTCTGGCGTCTCGCCCGCATCGATGAAGCCCGCCGGGAAGCTCAAATGCATCTTCCCGCTGCCCGGCCGGTACTCCCGCACCAACACGAGACCCTTCCGGCTTTCGCCGATCACCAGAACGTACGATGGCTTTTCCACCAGCCAGTAGCTCGACAGCCGCTTACCCCCGGGCAGCTCATAATCGTTTTCCCGCAGTGTCAGCCAGCGGTTTTCCAGGTGCAGACGAGAGTGCAGTAATTTCCAGGCCACGCAGGATAGGATAACTTGGTGCGTACATTTTTCCTTCTTTTGTTCTCCCTGCCCCTGCTGGCCGCCGAAAGCGCCAGGATCTGGGACGCCGCCCCGCACAGCGCCTTTACCGACCTCATCCGGTTCAAGGACCGCTGGATCTGCGTCTTCCGCGAAGGCCGCGGCCATGTCTCTACCGATGGCGCCCTGCGCGTCATCGCCAGTCGCGACGGGAAGTCCTGGGAGTCCCTCGCGCTCATCAAAAGCGACGGCCTCGACCTCCGCGACCCCAAGATCACCATCACCCCGAAAGGCGAGTTGATGATGACCGGCGCCGCCGCGCACCGCAAGGAGGATCGCCAGACCGGCGTCGATCATGACTCGATGGTCTGGTTCTCCAAGGACGGCATTAGCTGGTCGGACCCCGTCAAAATTGGCGACCCCAACTACTGGCTCTGGCGCGCCACCTGGCACAAGAAGCAGGTGCTGATGGTCGGCTATCCCACCGGCAAGGGCGGCACCGGCGCAACCCGGCTCTACTCCTCCACCGACGGACGAACCTTTTCCACCCTCGTCCCCGAACTCGTCAAGGAGGGCTACCCCAACGAATCCACCATCGTCTTCCAGAAGGATGGCACCGCCCTCTGCCTCACCCGTCGCGATACGAAAGGGTTCCACGGCCTCATCGGCAAGTCGCGCCCGCCGTACAAGGAGTGGGAGTGGATCGATGTCGGCGCGCGCGTCGGCGGTCCCAACTTCGTCGTCCTGCCCGACGGCCGCTGGATCGGCGTCGTCCGCCTCTATGACGGCAGAACCAGAACCTCCGTCGTTGAATTCTTCCCCT
>CAZWDD010000167.1:0-11747 GCA_964632345.1 uncultured Solibacteraceae bacterium
CGCGACGTGTCGGGCGAGGGCGTGCAGCAGGCGCTGCTGAAGATCCTGGAAGGAACGATTGCCAACGTGCCGCCGCAGGGCGGCCGGAAGCACCCGCACCAGGAGTTCACGCCGGTGGATACGTCGAATATCCTCTTTATCTGCGGCGGCGCGTTTGTAGGACTCGACAAGATCGTCGAACGGCGGGTCGGCCGCCGGTCGATCGGGTTTTCGGAAGGCGAGGAGAAGGATCCGGTGCGCGCGCTCAAGTCGAGCGGCCGGAAGGACGAGCACCTGCTCAGCCTCATCCAGCCGGTGGATCTGATCCGTTACGGCTTCATCCCGGAGTTCATCGGCCGACTGCCGGTGGTCGGGGTGCTGGACGATCTGGATCGCGAAGCGCTGATCCAGATTCTCTCCAAGCCGAAGAACGCCGTCATCAAGCAGTACCAGCGGCTGTTCGAGTTCGAGAATGTCCGGCTGAAGTTCAGCGATGACGCGCTGGAGGCGATCGCCTCGATGGCGATGGACCGGAAGGTCGGCGCACGCGGTCTTCGGATGATTCTGGAAGACCTGATGCTCGACCTCATGTACTTCCTGCCGTCACATAAGAAGGTTCGAGAGTTTCTGGTCACCAAGGAAATGGTGCTGAATCAGAAGATCAGTCTTGCTCTGCTCGAGAAGGCCGGTTAACAACGGCCTTTCCGCGCACCCTCCCAATTCCCCATCCCCTGTGGCGATCCCGGTCTCGATAAATAAACGAGGTTTGGGAGTCCCGCCCCCCTTTTCCGGAATCCAAGTAGAGTAGTAGTCGTCACACTGAAAATAGGTCAACGCACGCATGAGTACACGAGAACGCACAGAAGCCCGACGCCTCCCGATGATGCCGATCCGCGACGTGGTCATCTTCCCTCACATGATGACGCCGTTCGTGGTGGGCCGCGATTCGAGCGTCCGGGCTCTTGAAGAGGCGCTGGCCGCGGATAAGAAGATCTTTCTCGCCACGCAACACGACGCCTCGGTGGACGATCCGCGTCCCGATGAGATCTACTCGGTCGGTACGATCGCCAATATCGTGCAGAGCCTGAAGCTGTCCGATGGAAATATCAAGGTGTTGGTGGAGGGCGTGGAGCGGGCCAAGGTCGTCTCAGTTGCCAGTGAAGAGGGGTTCTTCCGCGCCACGGTGCGGACGTTTGCCTCGCGCATTGAGGCGGGTTCCCATCTGGAAGCGCTCACCAACCGCGTCACCACGCTGTTTGAGCAGTATGTGAAGCTCAGCCAGAACCTGAACTATGAGACGATGATCGCCGCCATCAAGGTGGACGACCCCGGCAAGCTTGCCGACACCGTCGGCGCGAATCTGCAGTTGACGATTGAGGAAAAGCAGGAACTGCTGGAGATCTTCGACCCGATCGACCGTCTGACCCGCGTGGCTGAGATGCTCGACATCGAGATCGAGAAGCTTTCGGTCGACCGTTCCATCCAGAGCCGCGTGAAGCGGCAGATGGAGCGCGCGCAGAAGGAGTATTACCTCAACGAGAAGATCAAGGCCATCCAGAAGGAACTCGGCCGCGGCGAAAAGAGCGAGTACGACGAACTGAAGAAGAAGATCGACGCCGCCGGCATGTCCAAGGATGCGCAGGAGAAGGCGCATGCGGAATTGAAGCGGCTGGAGCAGATGCCGCCGATGTCGGCCGAGTCCACCGTTTCGCGGAACTACCTGGAATGGCTGCTGGCCGTGCCGTGGAAGAAGAAGACGCGCGAGATCCGGGACCTGAAGTATGCGCATTCCGTGCTGGACGCGGATCACTATGGCCTGGAAAAGATCAAGGAACGCATCCTGGAGTTCCTAGCCGTGCGTCGGTTGGTGAAGAATCCGAAGGGGTCGATTCTCTGCTTCGTCGGACCTCCTGGCGTCGGCAAGACGTCGCTTGGCATGTCGGTGGCGAAGGCCACGGGCCGGAAATTTGTCCGCCTCTCGCTGGGTGGCGTGCGGGATGAGGCCGAGGTCCGCGGCCACCGCCGGACGTACATCGGCGCGCTGCCAGGGCAGATCATTCAGAGCATGAAGAAGGCCGGCACGAAGAATCCGGTGTTCATGTTGGACGAGATCGACAAGATGTCCACCGACTTCCGGGGCGATCCCTCGGCTGCGCTGCTGGAAGTGCTCGATCCGGCGCAGAACTTCATGTTTCAGGACCACTACCTGGATGTGGAGTACGACCTGAGCGAGGTGTTCTTCATCGCCACGGCGAACGTGCTGCACACGATTCCCGGACCGTTGCAGGATCGTATGGAAGTCATCCGGCTGTCCGGGTATACGGAACTCGAGAAGGCGGAGATTGCCCGCAAGTTCTTGATTCCAAAGCAGAAGGACGCGACGGGCCTGGAAGAGAAGCAGGTGGAGTTTACGCCCGAAGGGCTTGGCGCGCTGATCCAGGGGTACACGCGGGAGTCTGGCGTGCGGAACCTGGAACGGGAGATCGGCAACGTCTGCCGGAAGGTGGCGCGGAAGGTGGTGGAGACGTCGGCCACCGATACGCCGGAAGAGATCGCCAAGGCCGGTGAGGTGATTGACGAACCAGTTGTGGCCCCGAAGAAAAAGGGGAAGAAGAAGGCAGCGCCGGTGGAAGCAGAAGAGCCGGCTGAACTGGAGAAAATTGAAAGCAAGCTGCCATCGGTGAGCGTCACACCGCAGTCGCTGATTGACCTCATCGGGCCGCCGCGGTTCCGCGATACGGTTGCCGATCACAAGAATGAAGTAGGTGCGACGGTCGGGCTGGCGTGGACTGAGGTTGGCGGATCGATCCTGACGACGGAAGCGGCGGTCATGGAAGGCCGTGGGAAGTTGACGCTGACCGGAAAACTGGGCGATGTGATGCAGGAATCGGCGCAGGCGGCGATGAGCTATCTGCGGTCCCGGTCCCACTCGCTTGGATTGGCGCGGGATTTCTACCGTCACCTTGACATCCACCTGCATGTGCCGGAAGGCGCGATCCCGAAAGATGGTCCTTCGGCCGGCATCACGATCGCCACTTCGATCACCAGCGCGCTGACCAATATCCCGGTTCGCGGCGATATCGCCATGACCGGGGAGATCACGGTGCGCGGGAAAGTGCTGCCCATCGGCGGGCTGAAGGAGAAGATGCTGGCGGCGCACCGCAACGGCATCCACGAACTCGTGCTGCCGAAGGAGAATGAGAAGGACCTTTACGACATTCCGGAGATCATCAAGAAGGACATGAAGTTGAACTTCGTCGAGTCGATGGACGAGGTTCTGAAGATCGCGCTGGAACGCGAAGTTACGCCGTTGCCGCTGACCGCGGCGGCCGTGCAACCTGAGACGCGGCCAGCCGACGACATCACGCATTGAATCGCGGCCCGGCGGCAACGCCGGGCTCCCTGTTTTTATGGCATCCCCCAATGTGGACGCTCGGTTTATACTAAGTGCTACAAGCCCAGCGCAATTCCCAAACCTCCGTCTCCCGGAGTTTGCGTTCCTGGGCCGCAGTAACGTTGGAAAATCCAGCCTGCTGAACGTGCTGGCCGGCGTCAAGAAATTGGCCAAGGTCAGCTCGCAGCCGGGCCGGACGCAAGCAGTCAACTTCTTCACCATCGGCGAGACCGTGACGTTCGCCGACCTGCCTGGCTACGGCTTCGCAAAAGTTCCCATACATGTTCAAAAATCCTGGAAGGGCCTCGTAGAGGCTTATCTCGTCCACCGAGAGCCGTTGGTGTTGAGCTTTCTTCTGCTCGATGCGCGGCGCGGTTGGATGGAGAAGGATCTGGAATTGCGCGAATGGCTGCGGCACAACGGCCGGCCGTATCTGGTAGTCGCCACTAAAATCGACAAACTCAATCAATCGGAATTGCACCGCGGCCTGGCCGCGATCCGCCGGGAAGACGACGGATCGGAACCAGTGCCGTTCTCGGCCGTAACCGGCCAGGGAGCGAGGGAAATTTGGCAAGCGATCAAGACATCAAAGACCCGGTAATGCAGGAACCTGCTTCCGGCGAAGAGCCCGCCGAGGCGGCGCCCAAGGCGGCACGGCCCAAAGCCGGGACCGAGGGGGCCGGCGCCGCGCTGGCCGAACCGGCCGACCTCACCAGCGCCCGCCGCGATGGCACGCTGGACCTGGTGGAATTGAAGGACATGTCGATCGTGAAACTCAACACGATCGCCAAGGACCTGGGAGTCATCGGCGTCGCCGGACTCCGGAAACAGGAGTTGATCTTCAAGATCCTCCAAACCCAGGCCGAAAAAAGCGGTCTGATCTTCTCCGAAGGTGTTCTGGAGTGTCTTCCGGACGGTTTCGGGTTCCTGCGGGCGCCCGAATACAACTACCTGCCCGGCCCGGACGACGTCTACGTTTCGCCATCGCAGATCCGCCGTTTTGACCTCCGCACCGGTGACACCATCTCCGGCCAGATCCGCCCGCCCAAGGAAGGCGAACGCTACTTTGCCCTCATCAAGGTGGACGCCATCAATTTTGAGCCGCCCGAAGAGGCCCGGAATAAGATCTTCTTCGACAATCTGACGCCGCTGTATCCCCAGGAGCGAATCAAGCTCGAGACCGGTAAGGACAACTTTTCTGGCCGCGTGATGGATCTGCTGACGCCAATCGGCAAGGGCCAGCGCGGATTGATTGTCGCTCCGCCCCGCACCGGCAAGACCATGCTGTTGCAGGCGATCGCCAACTCCGTCACCACCAACCACCCGGATGTGACTTTGATCGTTCTGTTGATCGACGAACGGCCCGAAGAAGTCACCGACATGCAGCGGTCCGTCAAGGGTGAGGTGATCAGTTCCACGTTTGACGAACCTGCATCCCGCCACGTGCAGGTGGCCGAAATGGTGATCGAGAAGGCGAAGCGGCTGGTAGAGCATAAGCGCGATGTCGTGATTCTGCTCGACTCCATCACCCGCCTGGCCCGGGCCTACAACACGGTGGTGCCTCCGTCGGGCAAGGTTCTGTCGGGCGGCGTCGATTCGAACGCGCTGCAGCGTCCGAAACGATTTTTCGGCGCGGCGCGAAACATTGAAGAAGGCGGCTCGCTGACGATCATCGCCACCGCCCTGATCGAGACCGGTAGCCGCATGGATGACGTTATTTTTGAAGAGTTTAAGGGTACCGGCAACATGGAGGTCCATCTGGACCGGAAGCTGGTGGACAAGCGCGTCTTCCCGGCCATCGACATCAACAAGTCCGGAACGCGGAAGGAAGAACTCCTGATGCCGAAGGAGGAGTTGAACCGCGTATGGATCCTGCGGAAGGTCTTGAATCCGCTTTCGCCAACCGAATCGATGGAACTTCTGCTCGACAAGCTGGCAAAAACTCGTCTGAACGCGGAGTTCCTGGCATCGATGAACGGGTAGTACTGAAACCAGGGGGAGTTGCACCGAAGATTAAGAACACGCCATACTAATCGGCGCCCCCCCATAACCTTTTTCGATTCGCGGTCGTCAATGCTCATAAGCAACCCTGTTCGCCGGGTCCAGAGTAGGATGGCCCGGAGTCCAGCGGCGAGGAGCGTCCCTTGATGTTTTCCCCACAGTCAGACATGAATCCCGGAATGGCGACGACGCCGATGCAGATGTCGGGCGCGGCCGTTCCGAATGTGGAACCGGGAGCCCCCGGCCAGTCCGGATCCGGTCCGCAAGTGGTTACACCGCCTGAAGTTCCGCATCGCCGCTCGTATGGCTGGGTGTGGTTGGTGTTGCTGGTTGCAGTCGCGGGGGCCGGGTATTGGGCGTGGGAGAAGCAGAAGGCGAAGGCGGCCGAGGCAACGGTGGTAGCGGTGCGGATGGTGCCGGTGCAGTCCGGGAAGGTTGCCAAGACTCTGCGGTTGACGGGTGTTACCGCGGCAGAGAAGTACGTGTCGTTGATCGCGCCCTCGCTGCGCGGCGGGCGGATGGGGTCTTCGGGTGGTTCGGTTTCCGTCCAGATGTCGGGCCGCGGTGGGGTGACGGTGGTTACGACGTCGGGTGGCGGGGGTTCCTCTTCTTCGTCTTCCTCCAGCTCAGGCGCCAGCCGTACCGGCGCCAGCGGCAGTTCGGTGGCCTCGGCCGGTACGGCGCTTGCCAGCACTTCCAGCGCGGCGTCAGGCGCCGGCGGCGGCGGATCCGCCTTCGGCGCAGGTGGGGATTCCCTGGCTTCGTCGGCCGGCGGCGGCGGGTCCACGCTGCGCTCGGCGCGTTCGGCAGCCAGCGGCGGACGAGTCAGCAGCGCTGCCTCCAGCGCCCGTTCCAGTTCGCGGTCGAGTGGTCCATCGGCCTCGTCGTCGCTGGGTTCGGACGGTATGGGTTCGACTTCCAGTCAGATTCCCGGCGGTGGTGGGGGCGGTGGCGGTGGTTCCAGCGGTGGCGGCGGCCGCGGCAGCGACTTCATGATGCAGATCCAGATGCTGGCGCCCAATGGTTCCCGCGTCTCCAAAGGGGCAACGGTTGCCGAGTTTGACCGGCAATACATGTTGCTGCGTTTGGATGATTATCGGGCGAACGTCGAGCAGGCCGAGAATTCCCAGAAAGCGAGCATGGCCAACCTGGAAGTGACGCGGAAGTCCTACCAGCAGCAGATTCTGGCGGCGAAAAACCTTGTCGACAAGGCCGAACTCGACATGAAGACCGTCCCGGTGCGCAGCGCGATTGATGCCGAACGTCTGCGTCTGGCGCTGGAAGAGGCGAAGGCCAATCTGAAGCAGTTGCAGGAGGCTGCCCGGTATGTGGACATCGGGGAGCGCGCCACGCTGAAGGTTTCCGAGTTGGAGTTGCAGGCATCGAAACTCGAACTGCGCCGCGCCCAGGCGAATGCCGACCGCATGGTGGTAAAGGCCCCCATGGATGGGTTGGTGGTGGTGCAGAATACGTTCCGCAGCGGTGATTTCGGCGCGATTCAGCAGGGCGACCAGATCTATCCCGGCATGATGTTCATGCAGGTGGTGGACCCGAGTTCGATGGTGGTGAAGTCCACCGTCAGCCAGGTGGACGTGCAGGCCATGCGGCTGGGACAGAAGGCAAAGGTGCAATTTGATGCCTTTCCTGGTCTGGAGTTGAGCGCACGGGTGATCTCGATTGGTGCGATCACGAAGACGGGCGGTATGCGGGCCAGCTTCAAGAAGGATGTCCCGGTGGTGCTGCGACTGGATTCCGTTGACCCGCGCGTGATTCCGGATCTAAGCGTGGCCGCCGATGTGGTGCTCGACGAATCGGAAGAGGCCGTTGTGGTTCCCTCCGAGGCGATCTTCAGCGACAGTTCCGTCGCTGGCGCCCCGCCCCAGCCTTACGTGCTGGTACGGAATGCCCGCGGCGGCTGGGAGCGGCGGGATGTGCAGGCCGGGATTACGAGCAATACGCACACGGCCGTGAAGTCCGGTTTGAAGGCTGGCGAAGTGATTGCGCTGGAGGCTCCACAGACGGCTCCAGCGGCGGCGAGCTGAAGCATCCGGCGAATGCGGGCCGGCGAGTGACAAGAACAAGTTTGGATGGTGTATGTCGAAAGATCTAAAACCTAAAGTGCGTCTCGGCCAGAGCGCGTCGGGCAACCGGCGCCGGGCCATCCTGCTCTTCGTGACCTTCGTGCTGCTGGCGGCGGGCGGATATGCCGCCTACCGCTATACCGGCCAGACGAAAGTCGAGGTGCCGGTGGCACGGGTCCGGACGGGGGAATTCATTATTTCAGTGAAGACCCGCGGCGAAGTGCGGAGCTCCCGGTCTGTCATTCTTTCGGCGCCCCAGATTCCCGACCCCCGCATTGTCATGCTGGCCGAATCCGGCAAGCCCGTGCGGAAGGGGGAGACGGTAATCGAATTCGACGCCGCGCAACAGGAACAGTTCTACCTCGACCGCGCCACCTCGGTCCGCACGGTCGACAAGGAAGTGGTCCAGATGAAGGCCTCCCACCGCATCACTCAGGAAATGGACTCGATGAACCTGATGACGGCGACCTACAACGTCGACCGCGCCAAGTTGGAAGCGTCCAAAGCGGAGATTCTGTCGGAGATCGAAGGCAAGAAGAACCGGATCGACGTCACGACGGCTGAGGGCGATCTGCAGCAGGTCAACGTGACGATCAAGGCCCACAAGACGACGCAGCAGGCCGACCTTGACCGGCTCGACAGTAAGCGCGACAAGACGCTCCGCGACGTGGAACGAGTGAAGGGCTACTTGGCGCGCATGAAGATTGTGGCGCCCATTGATGGCATCGTGAACATTCTGCCGAACACGCGAACGGCCGGTTCATTCGGGTCCACGCCGCCGCCTTTCAAGGAAGGCGATCGGGCCTGGACCGGTGCGGCCATCGCGGAGATTCCCGATCTTTCGGAGATGCGTGTGGAGCTGAAGCTGGACGAAGTGGACCGCGGCAAGCTGCAACTTGGGCAGCGGCTGCGGGTGCGTGTCGACGCGATTCCGGAAGTGGAACTCGGCGCGTCGCTCGATTGGATCAGCCCGATTGCAGCGATTCTGTGGAAGGGAATGGGGCTGACGGAAAAAACGTTCCCCGCCCGCGCAACGCTGGAGAAGGTGGACCCGCGCCTCCGCCCCGGCATGAGCTGCAGTGCGGAGGTGATTATCGAAAGCGTCCCGAATGCGCTGCTGATTCCCGCAAGGGCAAGTTTCATGAGTAAGGGCAAGCCGGCGGTCTGGATTCAGAAGGGCCAGCGGTTTGAAGTCCGCCAGATCGAGGTGGGCAAGCGCAACGATACCGACATCGTGGTGGTCAGCGGGCTGCAGGCCGGCGACGTGATTGCGATGGAGGACCCCAACGAAGTGGCCAAGCGCGCCAAGAAGCTGTAACACCACCAGGAATTTCCATGACCAAGATCATCATTCGGCTTGTGATTCTCGCGGCGATCGTCGGCGCGGCATGGGCGGGCTACCGGTTCATGCAGCAGTTGCCGGAGCGCCAGCGGACGATCGCCACGGCCAAAGTGCGCCAGGGTGACGTCGTTGTCCGGACCTTTGCCCGCGGCGAACTGCGTGCGGTCCGCTCGGCCACGCTCACCGCGCCGAACCTGTTCGGCACGGTACAGGTGACCAAGCTCGCCGAAATCGGCGCCTTCGCCCGCGAGAAGGATCTGGTAATCGAGTTCGACGACGCCGAACTGGTGTCGAGCGTGGAAGAGAAGCAGTTGGAGATCGACCAGATCGACGAGCAGTATAAAAAGTCCGAGGCCGATCTGGCCATTCGCAACAATCAGGATCAAGTTGAACTGCTGCGGGCGCGGTACTCCGTGCGCCGGTCGGAGCTGGAAGTCAAGCGGAACGAACTGCTTTCGCCGATCGACCAGAAGAAAAACGAGCTGAACCTGGAGGAGTCCAAGCGGCGCCTCGTGCAGTTGCAGAGCGACATCAAGAGCCGGCAGGAACAGGCCGAAGCGGAACTCGCCGTGCTTCGCGAACGGAAGCAGAAGGCGCTGCTCGAAATGGCGCGCGCCAAGTCCCGTCTGACGCAGGTGAAGGTACTGGCGCCGATGAGCGGCCTGGTGGCCATCCGCCAGAACAGCTCCAGCCGCATGGGCTTCGGCTTCGACGTGCCGGATATCCGCGAAGGCGACCAGGTGCAGCCGGGTATGCCGATTGCTGACGTATTGGACCTGTCGGAGCTCGAAGTGGTGGCGCGTGTGGGGGAACTCGATCGTGCCAACCTGAGCGAGGACCAGGAAGTGATTCTTTCTCTCGACGCCGTGCCGAACGAAACGTTCCGCGGACGCATCAAGACAATGTCGTCGACGGCGAGCGCGAGCGTGCAGTCGTCCGATCCGGCCAAAAAGTTTGACGTGGTGTTCTCGATTGATATGAAAGAACTGCTCACCAAGCTCGGCGCCAAGCAGGATCAGATTCAACGAATACTGGCGACGGCGGAGGCGAACCGGAAGAAGCCGCCGGTTGCTTCCATGGCGATGGGATCGGGGATGCCGATGATTCCCGGTATGGGCGGCGGCGCTCCCGGCGGCGGAATGCCCGGCGGCGGAATGCCCGGCGGTAGCCCCGGGGGAGCCGGAGCCGAAGGCGGGCAAGGCGGTGGACAGCGCGGGCCGCGCATGATGGCATTTGCGGGCGGCGGCGGTGCTCCGGGCGGCGGCGGGATGTCCGAAGAAGACCGGACGAAGATGCGCCAGGCGATCCAGGCGGCGCTGAAGGGCCGCAACATGCAGGACCTGTCGGCCGAGGAGCGTACGAAGCTGATGCAGGAAGTGATGGCGAAAGTCCGTCCCGGCGGCGCCGGGGCGCGCGGGCCGCGTCCGGATGGAGCCAAGCCATCAGAGGATGGCACGCAGGCTGCCGGCGGCGGCGAAGGTCGGCGCCGGGGAGAAGGCGGCGGCCGGAACGGCCGTGGCGGCGACGGTGCAATGATGGCGATGCTGGGAATGGGCGGCGGCGGCCGTTTCAGTGCGGCTGACATTGCCAACGCCAAGCTGCCTCCACCTCCCGAACAGGATTCCAATCTCGACGTTTTGTTGCGGCCCGGACTGCTGGCCGACGTCGAGATCATCGTCGAAAAAATCCCGAACGCGATCCACATCCCGGCGCAGGCCGTGTTTGAGCGCGAAGGCAAGCTAGTGGTTTTTGTGAAGGAAAACGACAAGTTTGTGCTGCGACCGATCAAGATCGGGAAGCGCAGCGAGTCGACCCTGGTCGTGATTGACGGATTGAAGGCTGACGAAACGATCGCCATGGCGGATCCCGAAGCCAAGGGCGGCGCCAAGCAGAAGGAAGAGAAGGGGGGCTCCGGCGGCCCCATGAACGCGCTGCCCGGCGGCGGCCCGAAGTCGTAGTTCCACACACCCGAGGAGTTTGAATCGAATGTCGATGCTTGCCGACATCCTGCCCGAGATTAAAATGGGCCTTTCCAGCCTGCTGGTGCACAAACTGCGCAGCCTGCTGACCATGCTTGGCATGATCTTTGGCGTTGGCGCGGTGGTGGCGATGTTGTCCATCACGGCCGGCGCGCAGAAGGAGATGATGAGCTACATCGACCTGCTCGGTGTGAACAACATCATCATTGAGGCCAAGGAGGCCGTGGACCGCAACGAACTGCAGGCCCGCCGCGCCATCTCGCCCGGTATGTCGTTCCGCGACTTCCGGTCGATTTCCGAGAACGTGCAGGGCCTGGAGGCGATGACCCCGCGCAAGCGTTTCAAGCCGCAGAAAGTCCTTCCAAAGACGGCCGCCGAGCCGCCGATCCTCATTGGTGTACTGCCCAACTACATGCAGATCAACAGCCTCCGGGTTGTGGAAGGCCGGTTCTTCAACGAGGACGACAACGACCGTTCCGCCCCCGTCTGCGTCCTCGGCGAAGCCGCCAAGATCAACCTCCTCGGTTTCGATCCAGCCGTTGGCAAGTTCGTCAAGATTAACGACACCTGGCTGCAGGTGGTGGGCGTCCTGGCTCCGCAGGCTACGGCCGATACCGGCGTCGAGGGCCTGGAAGTGGCCAGCGGCAACAACCTGGTCATCGCTCCGCTCAACACGGTGATGTGCCGCTTTGAGGACAACAACAGCTACCTGAAGGACGAAATTGACGGCATGTACATCCGCGTCAAGAACGGCACGGATTCCATCGAAACCTCCAACATCATCAATGCGATTCTCACGGCCACCCACAAGGACGCCGGTGACTTCGCCATCACCGTGCCGGCCGGGTTGCTCGAACAGCGCCGCCGCACGGGCCTGATCTTCAATGTTGTCATGATCTGTATCGCCGGCATCTCGCTGCTGGTCGGCGGTATCGGCATCATGAACATCATGCTGGCCACCGTGACCGAGA
>CAZWDD010000168.1:0-8158 GCA_964632345.1 uncultured Solibacteraceae bacterium
GGGGATTGTTTCCGGTGCATGCAAAGCTCACCACTTCAGGCTAAGCCAAAAGCGAACTAAATGCAACTGGTCGTTGCTATTAAATCGCTTAATGTCCTGATTAGAACCGTCTCGCCTTTCGCGGCCCGTTCCAGATCGGGATCGGATAGCCGATCAGGCAGAACTGATCCAACGCAAACATCACGATCGACTCCACATTCTCCCGTTTTGCCAGCCGGACCTCCTTCTGCCAGTTCGTAGTCGAATCGCCCGGACCGACCAGGAAACTCCGCTTTTCCCGCGAGAACCCCTTGCTCTCCGGATAACCGATCGAATAGCGCGACTTGTTCAGGTCCCGCGCGAACGTGAAACTGAAGCTCTCCGTCTTCAGATTATCCAGTTTGGCAGGGGTCCAGGCGTCGTCCGGGTAGTTGACGACGTGTCCCCACGGTGTGTCATTCACATCGGTCGGATACAACACCTCGAAGCGGCAGTTCGGATGGGCGGCCAGCAGATGAGCCCGGATCGCATCCGTGAATTCGCCGATCAGTTTGGGAAGCAGTTGCGCCTCCTCGGGGAAATCGGCCGGGTCCACCATATTGTGTTCGATGAACCGCATCGGGAATCCATACTCGGCCAGGAAGCGGTCCTTGGTGTACTGGTCATAGTAAGGCATGCTGATCGGTGGATCGAACGGGCCCATGTTCGGGAAGTACCACCACTGCACTTCGCCGAATTGCATGTAGGGCACGTATCCGGCCTCCACCATGATGTCGGCCATTTCCAGGTGTACCTGCTCCCAGAACGCCCGGCTCGTCGGGGAGAAGTTTGTCTGTAATGCCGGCGTGTTCAGGATGCACGGCTCGCCGGTCGCATAACGCTGCGCAATCCCGGCCTCCACACTTGGGTCTCCATGCTCGAGTTCCAGCGAGAACGCGGCCGTCATGTCCAGCCCGTATCCCTTGCAGGCAACATAGAACGCCCGCGACCAGTCCCGGCAGGCCCGGTTGATCCGCGGTGTCGCCGCCGTATCGGTATGCCAGTTACCGTCCACTCCGCCCTCTAACTGAGCCGACGAAGCCGTTGCTGTGAATGAGCCCGTTCCCGGCGCCGCCGCCAGGCTCACCTGCTCCCCGGCAACTCCCATCGCGCGAGCGAATATCGTCAACCTCGTCCCCGACGCCTCTGCCCGGATCGCCGTGTAGCCGCGATTGAACTCCATTTCGAATGCCTTTGCGATTGATTCCGCGGTGTCTCCGTACAGGTTCAAATGCCGGACCGTCAGGTCTGCCCCCGGTTCGCCCACCCGGCCAATCGTGATGTCGGTGAACTCATTCACCACCGGTATCCCGGCGAAGTCCACCGTTGCCGAAGCATATTGATGTCCTTTCCGATACAGTTCGTAGAAGATCAGCGCGCCCACGTAATGGTTGACGCGGGCGTGAAAGCCCAACGAATGGATCATCCACGCCGTCCGCTCCGCCGCGATCGCCAACGAGTGGTCCGTGTCCCAGTCGGTCGCCGGGGTTACCCGCGTGTCGACCGGTTGGTTCTCCACCGTCCCGGAGGGGATCGCCATTTCGATGAAATCGAAATAGAACGCATATCCTTGGGGTCCGTTGTGAGAGATCAGCACCGTGTGTTCGCCCGGGCCATACTCTCCGAGTGGAATCCGAATCAGCCTGTCTTCCCCGTTGGCGCGCAGGCTCAGGACCCGTGGCGCTTCGTCGTCCACCCGCAACGCGATATCGGCGCCCGTCGTCAGGAGCCTTGCGCCAAGAAATAGCTCGTGCGTCTGCGGACACCGGTATGGCACCGTGACGCTGTCACTATAGTTACCCGTCAGCCGGATTGTCCCGCCCGAGTAGTTTCCCCGGGTCGTTTGCCAATGCGTGCCGTAGTAGCTGACGCCTTTGTGATTGTCCTCTATCCGGCGGCTGCCCGGGCCGGCGACGCGGTATGTCCGGTTGGTCCCTGTCACCGTCCAATTGCTCACCACTGCGCTGAACTCGCTGCGCTCATACGCGCCGGCCTGCATAGCCGCCGAATAGGTCCAGCGCATCTTGCGCACCTTCCCCATCGGTACCGGATTGCCCACCCGGTCCAGCAGGGAACCCATCGGAAGCACAACACGCCACTTGGTCGGTGATGCTCCTCCGCTGAACGTCGCCGCCACTGGTTCCCAGGATTCGGTGGCCGCGCCGGCCACAGTCCCGTAGGCGCCAACGATGTTTCCGTTCGCGCCGGTTGTTGCCGTTGCGGGTGACGCCCCGGGCCCGACATACGATAAAGTCAACGTGGCGCCCACCCGTGACGCGTACATATGCAAGGAGTCGGCGTTGATCCGTTGCCGGATCGACTCGGCGATCGTCTCCAGCGTATCGCCAACTTCCACATCGTGTTTGAAGTTCTCGTCCATCCACGCGAGCCCGACGATATCCCCCGCCGTCGACGAACCCTTCAATTCAAACGTTGCCGTCGCGCAGACATACTCTCCTTCGATTGGAGTCGCATACTCGCGCAGTGGCACCTGATAGAAATTCTCCGTCCCGTTCTCCTCGGCCCAGATACGTAGGAACGGCCAATCCACCGTTGGATAGAGCGTCGAGTCCATCGGAATGCAGTTCTCGCGCGTCTCCTCATAGCTGAGCGTCAACCCGCTCAGGTCCCCGTCCGGCAAATTCCGGAATCGCGGGTGCTCGAAGACGTTGTCCCGGTTCCATTCGATCACGCACCAGTCAAACTGCTGGCGCCACGTCCCGCTGGCTGTAAATCCATTGGGAGTGGCGCCACTGATGGCGGCGATGGCCGATGGCCGTTCGAAGTAAACCTGTAGGTCCCGGTCAGGTCGCAGTTTTTCCAGTATTTCCGGCATGACACTCCTGTCAAAGTCGAATCGTTACGGTTAAGTCCGCGCCTGGCGTGCTGGCGACCGTTTGGCCGACCGACACAACATCCAGCCGCAAAAGCGCGCCCTCGCGCAGGGGCGGTAGTCCGAATCCGTCCACCACGTTCGACGTCGTCGCATGCGCGGGAATCGTCAACGTGCAGATTTCATCGCTGTCCTGCCGCAGCCGCAGTATCACCGGCAGCTCTGTGGGCGGATCCTGCACCACTGCGAAGATGTCCTGCATTGCTTTGTACGCCTCCACCACCACCGGCGGCGTCGCGTCGTCTTCAATGGATAACGGCCCATCCACCTGCAGGTTCAACTGCCCGCCCGAGAGCGTCCGCAGCCCGAAGGCCGTTGTCGCCGTAAAGTGCCGCCGGTCCGTCTCGCTGTCGCCCCTCTGATTGGTGACGAAGAAATCCGCCGCGGCCACGCGCGCGTGCGGCAGGTTGATGGTGTAGTTGTAGCTTCCGCTCGCCGGGGATCCGAAGAAGTCCCGGCTGAATGGGAGAATCTCGGTGTGGTCCTTCAAGAGGTACACCAGGACTCCCGCTTCATGTGCCAGCGCCGGAGATCCGTTCACGCCCCGTGTCACCAGCAGTGTCGTTCCGCCTGCGGCCGTGTCCTCCACGCGTAGGACCTCTTCCCCGATCTGCAGGAACATCCCCGTAACCGGCCCGGCTTCGTTGATGGTCATCGTATCGGTAACATCGTCCACAGCCTCCGTCAGCATCAATCCAGCCGGGCTCTGCAACTCGTCCCAGTACCGCAGCGTCAGCGTGCCCGCTGCGATACTTCGCGTGTTGTCGAACGTCGGGAAGCCGACGCTCAGCAGATCGATCGTCCCGTTGCCGCGTACCTGCATGGCGTATACCGGTTTCGGTGGAACGTCCATATCCAGTGTCAGCCCGGTTGCTCCCAGAATCCGCCACCGGGTCATGGGGCACAACTCAAACGGACACTCCTTATCGTTCGCGTTTGCCGACCGTCCCGATACCTGAACCGTGTAACCTTCCCGGTTCGGAATCAGAAACGTCACCGGACTCGTGGCCGAAGTGGCCCCGAAGTTCCAGCTCGGTTCCGAGATCGTGAACCGGCTTGTTTCATCCGGTATAACGGCCCACTTCTCCTCCACTGCCACCTGTGTCTCCGTGTTGTGGCCGATGCGGCGCTCCTGCCCCGCCCCCTTGCCGGAGATGATCCGCACCACCTGGCCCCGGTACTCGTTGGTCGGCATGTTCAGCGTCGAGTTGCCCACCGTGTAAAGGCCCGCCAGGTTGGCCACCTGCGGTCCCTGCAACTCCCATCGCCAGTGAAAATTGGCGTGCGAGTAGTTCTCGTCCGGTGGGCCTGTGATGCCGTCGGCGGCGCCTGTGTCGGTATAGGTGCCCGAAACCGGTAGACCTTCCGCCACTCGGAATAACTGCTGCGGACTCGGTCCCCGGTAGACATGGAAGGCGTGCGTGGCCGCGTCAAAGCTTAGGCTTTGCAGCATCACGGTGTTTGTCTCCGTGCCTGGCGGAATCACCGCCCGCACGATAAAGGACAATCCGCTCTCCCCTCCCTGTGTGTCCACGGCTGTCAGCGCGTAGTAGAGAACCTGATCTCCGCCAAGCGCCCCACCGGTGCTCTGCGTCTGCGGCGAGAGCCCCACCAGCGGGGTTCCTGCCTGGCTCGCCGACGGTCGCCCTGGCGCCGTGAACTCCACCGTCAGTCTCGTCTGTACGCTTCCGTCACTGGCGTCTTCGGCCGATTCCATAATGCCGAACTGCGCAATCCCATCCTCGTCGATGACCGTTCCTCCCAGCGGCCGCGGAAGGCCCAGTTCGTACTTCGGCTGCCGTCCACTCGAGGCGGCACCGTTTCCGGCCGTCTGCACGTACCAGTCATCGTCATGGAGTTGCGCCGTGATCATCGTTGTCCGGTGGTTCAAACCCGGCCCCAGTCTCACGATTCGGAACGGCTGCCGGAGGAATCCCTCTTTGCCATACGTCAGTGCAATCAGGTCCCCCGGGCGCAGACCAAACCCGCGCACGCTCGTCTCGAACTCCACGTACAAGTTCCCTCGGACGGACTTCATCAGTTGCAGCTTCACCATCCGCGTCGCCTGGTCGAAATTCGCCAGGCCCAGCGCCGGCAGCGTGGCACTTGTTTCCTGCCCGCTGGCCAGCACGTCGTCCACGTCAACCAACGAAATACTGTCCTGCTGGTACTCATTGAACGCATCCTGAAATTCCACGCTGAACCGGTTCGGCGCGTCCGCCGAACTCCGGCTATAAAACCGGATTCGCGGCTCGCCCCCGGGCCCTCGCAGAATCCCCCCGGCTGCCGTTGACCCGTCGCCGAATTCATAGGCCGGCCAACCTTCCAGCAGCGTCTCTGTTGCGTTGCTCCCTTCCGGTTTCACGCCCTGCTGGACCGCCAGCGTCGACTCAAACCGGCACTGCAGTTTTCCGCCGCGTCCGAAGCTGAGTAACAGGCCCGCACAGTTCCGGATACCCCGCAGAACGTCCGCCGCGCTTCGCCGCCTCCGCAGTGAGAGGTTGCACTGAAAACGCGGGACTGTCACCGTATTCCCGTGCAGGTCCAGCGTCGTCACCGGATCGTCGCAGTAAGCCGCTGTCTCGGCAAAGCTCCGAATGTCGAGCTCCCCCGGTTCCCAACCGCTTCGCCGCAGCACGTCGAGTAACACCCAGGCCGGGTTGCTCGTGAATACGTTTCCGGCAAACGCCTCGTCCGTTCCATAGGTCGGCAGCTTCATGCCTTCCACCAACGCCCGCACGCGGGGCAGGGAACGGCCGTCATGAATGCGATTGGGTACCACCACGGAGACCACTGCCATGCTGCCGTACGGGTCTCCAACCGGATTGCCCGCATTGTCCCGGAAGTCCAGGTTGAAGTCACCGGTCCGGTTCCCCAGGCTCACGACGTTGTACCAGCCCGTGGCCGTCATGTCCCGACCGTTGGAACCCATCGGGATCTCGATGTCGTTCACGATGATCTTGATCACGCCCTGTATCTCACCGGCGCCCAGCAGTACCTCCATCCGGGTCAAGTTCCCGTCGTTGCGCGCCAGCGTTACAGGAGGTTGCACCCAGGCCGTACCGTAGATCAGCGGCACCACGTCGTTGTACTTCGCCTCGTTGTCAATCGGACCGCTCAGGTGGGAACTCTTGTCTCCGTACCCCCTCACCAACACGCTTGAGGGAACGAACTCCACACCGCCAAACCGCCGCGTGATCTGGTTCCCGTTGTCGGTCCGGAACATGCCCCGCTGCTCGCAGGAGGTTCTTGTGTAGTCGCAGGAAGTGAATGGCGCTCCGCCGTTCAAGTTCCCTACGCCTTCCGGTTCTCCAGCCGAGTAGCCACAGCGGAAGAACGGTGAGTAACCACCCTTGCTGCCGCCGTCAACCGCCTCCTGCCTCTGCGCGGCACTCCCGGGAAACATCCACGGACATCGCTTCTGAATCCGGATCTCCGGCAACAGCACGCGCTGAAAGTTCAGCCGGTTGTTGAAGGAGAGCCGCAGCGTCGACTCCTTCATGTTCTCCGGCGCGTTGGCGATTCCCCGAAACAGCACCTCCGTCTCCGAGGCCGCAACCCCGTTCTTCATATCGAAGAACAGGAACCGCACCGTCAGCTTGGCCCCTTTCCATCCCACGGTCCGTTCCACCTGCGAATACCGGGAATCGGTATTCACCAGGGTCAGCGACACCTTTGCCGCCGCGTCGATGCCGTCTTCGGACTGCGCGCGCAGGTCAAACTGGCTATGGTCGGCCAACGTCGCCAAGTACAGGTTGCCGTCGTGGCTCACCTGGTGTGTCGCCCAGTATTCGTGCTGCCCGTTCCGCAGTTCGCAATCGAATAGCAGTATCGGTGTCTCCAGTACTTCCTGTTCCTTGATTTCGAAAATCGTCGGCATCGGCTTCAACCCTTTTGGTTCGATCTGTTACCCGCGGCTTTCGATCGGAATCACTGCCGCATTGTTGTTCGGAGCCTGTTGTGTCCAGGCCAGTTCATCGGTGGCGAATCGCGCCTCCGGATACACCCCGCCTCGCGACGTCGTCCGGCGGTATCCCCCGGCGGCCGGTTGCGCCTCGGCCTGTAGGCCGGCCGCGTGTACCACTTCGCCGGCTTCCACCACAAGGCTGAATCGCACAAGCTCGGCTTCCACTCCCAGCCTGCCGGATACCGTGTACCGGGCCCAATCCGCGCCGGCCGCATAGCTCTCTTCAATCACTGTTCCACTTGCTTCCATCCGCAGCCGGAATCGTCCGCCACCGCTCGCGAACACGCTGAGGCAATACTGCATCTGTCCGCTCGCTTCAATGGTTTGCGTCAGGTTCTGGCTGACCGCGCCGGAGTTGAGAAACTGGGTTGCCCGCTGCGTCCCCCAGGGGTCGTTCCAGCCTCCGGAAAGTGTCAACGCGGGGTCTCGCGTCCAGACGGGCTGGCCGAAGTCCTCGCTCCAACGCAGCAGGTTCGCCGCCGGGTCCAGAAAGACAAACCCATGCAGCCGGCCCTCACACTCCGCGAAAAGCGCATCGACCGCCGCCCGCTCCGCATCGGTGAGTCCCTCGTATTGCAGCACCCACCCAACCCGTCTCGCCGCGCTGTCGTAGTAGTTTCGCAACCGTCCGTCCAGCGACTCATGCCGGACTACTCGTTCCTGTCTCTCCCGCCGCAGCGGGTATTGACCCGCCGTGCGGGTCTCTAGCTGTGGAAAATAGCGCATTGGTTACCTGTTCTGCCGGACTATGAGTTTCGTCCGGCCATCGTGAATTGCTGCGTATTCAAAATAGGCCTCCGGATTCTCCAAACTGCAATCCGGATACTCCTGGCCGTCCCACGGGTCCATGAATGCGAACGAACCGTAGCTTCCCTGTTCCTCAATGAAGAACGCCTCCATCGCCTCCAGTTCTTCATCGTCCAGGGCTTCCAACTGGATCGTCCATCGCCGCAAAGGCACGCCAAACTCCCGGTAGCGCTGCTCCGTGCCGTCAACAAACCACATCACCTGAGTGGAGTACCGTGTCGTCCTTTGCGCCGGATACTGTGTTACGGCTCCGGTCTTCAGTAATGGAAATTCGCTCATCTCGGCCCTCCTAAAGCTCGCCCACTACGTCGTTTAGACTGTGGGATTCAAGCATCGCTTCCCGCACCGCCCGCGCAATATCCTCCCGCCGGTCCAGGAAGGACTGGCTGTCCATCGCCTGCACGTTCACCGTCACCGTTCCGCCCCTTCCGGGACTGGGCTGCTCCCGTGTCCCGGGCGCCGTGCTTGTCGTC
>CAZWDD010000168.1:8168-11715 GCA_964632345.1 uncultured Solibacteraceae bacterium
TCGTCAACGGCCGGATACGGTCTCCCGCCGCGCGGTCAATCAAATACGTGTCTCCATTGCGGCTCAATCCCGCTTCGGCTCGGATCGGCGGCGGCAGCGCGTATTTTTCCAACGGCGGCAGTTCTTCTTTTCCTCCCCCGACTCCGAACAGCCGCAGCACGCTCTGCACCACTGGTAGTAAGGTCAATCCCCCGCCAATGGTCCGCAGCGCGTCGCCGGGCCCGCAGGCGGACCGCGGCGCCCCCGGGGCGGCGGTTGGCCGCCCCCCCCCCAACAACGGGGGGCAATGGCCCCCCAAAACGATTTTGCCCCCGCCCCCAACAGCGTGGGCAATTGCCCCAGCAATCCGTTGTTCCCCGCGCGCCCGCTGTTGCCCTGCAGACTGTTCAGCAGCGCGATCAGTTCATTCTTGTCCATGCTGTGTCTCCTGCTTCAGTTCACTCTCCAGCAATGTGAACGCTTCCACGCTCTTGGCCGGATAATCCCGCAAGTCCCCCTGCCCGCTCATCCGCCAGACGTGGTGCTCTTCCAGCAGCGTCAGGCTTTCCGGCCGGATGAAGGATTGCGGACACTCGGTCAATATCACTGGACCTCTTGCCCAGACCGGCCGTTCCTTCCCTCTCTCGCATTCCGGAAGGAATCCGCAGCGCCGGTCGTGTTCCAAGCCCTGTTTACGGCATTCGTCGCACTTCCACGCGGCTTGATTTGCGAATTGAAATTGGAAGGCGACGATTAGTTTTTTCGTTCTTCCTCATCGAGGAACAACTCGTCTTTGATCGTTTCCACGATCTCGCGGGCCAGCCGGTCCGGCCCGCGCTCCAACAGGTTGTCGACCGAGACAGGCTCTCCGTCAATCGTCATGCCTTCAATCTCGTCGAGCGCCCAGCGTATGTAGAGCGCATCCATTCGGGCTCGAATCTCGCCCGCCTGTGCGGCGTCCACCACGCTATCGCCGGCCATATAAAACGCCAGCTTCTCCCCGGTCTCTCGAATCTGCCGGACCAGGTCCATTCGTCGGGATAGCGACAGGCGTCGCACCCGGAATCGCACGCCTGGGCAGGCCTGCGACTCCACCGTGATATGGCTTTCGTAGTTCATATTTCACGCAAACGCAATTTGGATTTCGTCATCGGCCCAACCCTGCGCCTGGCTCAGCGAGAAGTTCCACTCCAGCCGCGGCTGCCTGTCGTCGAACTCCGGTACCTCCGGAATGACTCCCGGCAGATACACCCCGCACAACTGGCCCGCGCTCTGTCCCAGCTGGATCAGAATCGGAATCGGAGTCCGGTTCTTCGCCGCCTGGTACAACGCAATCGTCGCCTCATCGTCCTTCTCATAGATCCGGAACTTGATGCCCACTTCCCGTTGGCCTCCGGCAATGCAGGTCGGCCCCGCATACCCGAACTCCCGCTTTCTCATGTCCAGGTTGTTCGAAATCTCGATCTCGGCGTCGATCAGCGTATAGAACTGCGTCGGCGCGGCGCCAATCCATACCTGTCCGATATGCCCGGGAATGATGCTGTAATCCACTCCCGCCGTCGCGGGCTCTTCCGGGAAGGAGGTTAATCCACCTGCGCCGCCCGCGAAGCTCGCGCTGTCGTGCAGGTCTCGTGCCTCTCCGGAGAACTCGAATTCGTGATAATCGCTGTTCACCTTGATCCGCATCCGGTCCACGCCGGCGCCGGCGACGATTCGCTGCACCGCCGTCGAAGGACTCCAGTAGTCGTAAATGCTCACGCTCGGCAGATGGGTCGCAGGCCCATAGGTGATCGTCGGGTTCAATGGGGAGCCCGAAGTCGGTGTCAGCGTGAACGGCGCGTTTAATTCCACCGTGTTCGCATTGATCACCGCGGCCACGAATCGGATCTCCCCGCCGAAACTTACTGCCTGTCCCGCCGACAGTCCGTGTGCCCCTGTGAAGGTCAGTTGTCCGTTTTCGCCCGCCGAGGCGACGATCTGTCCCGTGTCCGTTACCGGAGCTCCACCCAGCGCTCCCCTCACCAACGGTCCGTAGGACGGCTCACCCGCCACGTTGCCCCAGTTGGTCATGTAGGTGCTCAGTTGGTACTGTGTCCTGGTTCGCGCCCCCGAGGGAATCCCCGCTCGCGTTCGCGTCCCCGTCTTGTCCCTTCGCGCCGCCTGAATCGTTTCGTGCTGCAACCCCAGGCGAATCGCCGGAATCCGGTTCTCCGCCGCGGCCGCCGTCACCGCCCCGAAGCTGCTCTCCAGTGCCGCGTACAGACGGTTCTGATTGGAAGATATATAACAAGCCATGTCTGTGCCTTTCTCTTGAAATCTGCCGGTGCTCCGTCTCGCCCGGCTATACGCTCACCTGAACCTCGAAGCTCACCTTCGCGGTCTGGAGAAAGTTCTTGCCCCCGTGCTTCACCTGCTGAAACGCGACGGTGTAGCCCCCCGTGTAGAACAGCCCGCTCCCCCAGTCGCCCCGGTTACTGTCCAGGACATGGGTTAGCGCGTCCACATACAACTGCACCTGCCGGTCCAGGCCCTCCAGGCGGTCGTGTGTCACGCGCACATCCACGCTCAGCGTCGCAGTTCCGGAGAACTGCCGGAACTTCTCACGCAGCGTGTTCTGCAGCTTCTCGCAGTAGATGTGAAACGACGGGTACTTCGTGCCCGCCGTCTTTTCGATCATGTCCGCCGGCACCTGCTGCGCGATAATCTGTGTCATCTCCAGGAGCGGCAGTACCACCTGGTTCTCTTGCGAGATCGCCAGCAGTCCCGCCGGCAGACCCGCCGGCGCGCGGAGTATCCCTGCTGCCTTCTGTACGGCTGTTGTCCCGATCTGTGCCATTTGCTTACCCTCGCCGCAGCACCGGAATGTGCCGCAGATAGTAGTCGGCAGACTGGCCCGTTCCCGGCCCCGAACCTTCCGTCAGTCCAGCCACCGGCATCGTCCAGGTCGCGCCCATCGCCAGCGGGTCGTTGTTCTGTCTTTGCAACTGGTCGTCGAGCAGTCCCGCGTACAGATTCCATCCACGCGCGGCTGCCGGCGCTCCGATGGCCCGAACCGTCAGAGCCGACCCCTCCTGCGTCGTGATCGACGCCGTCTCGCTCGCCGAACTCTCGACGCCCTGCCCGTCCACCCATGCCACCCGCACGTAGTAGGTGCGCGCCGGGTGTGTGCCCGCCAGTTGTCCCAACAGCGGCTGTACCGGTTTCTGCAGCGGTTGGAATACAACGCCTACCCCGGTCTCAAATAGAGTCCGGCCCGCGGCCCGCGCCAGTTGTTCGTACTCCTTCCACTTGTGCTTGTGCCGGTCGTTCAGCTGCTGGAAATGCGCGTCCCGGTAGGTCGCTGCCAGTGTCAGTAGCGTGTGCCAGAGCTTCAGTCCGCTCGTCAGGACGATGTGTCCCAGCGTGTACTGCGCTCCGCCGGGTGTCCGGACCAGGAAGCGCTGTAACTCCAGTCCAACTTCGATCGCACTCACCGTCGCTTTCGCCGTCAGGTCGATGCCCTCGGTGGCGGCGACATCCACGATCGCGCTTTCGTAATTTGCCAGGTCCGTGATTTGAGAAGGATTGC
>CAZWDD010000169.1:0-6144 GCA_964632345.1 uncultured Solibacteraceae bacterium
TCCCCCGCCCATCCTCCAATTCCCATACCGCCCGCACCGCCGTCACCAGAAACCGGTGGTCCGGTATCACATACAGGTTCCCCGTCATCCGCAGATGCACATGCACGATACCCCCGCTCCCCATGTGCAGAAAGATATTCTTCCCCCGCCGCGCCACCCGTCGCAGCACCGTCCGCCGGCATGCCGCTTCCACTTCCCCCTTCGCAACCCCCGCCCGCAGCAGCCGCAACTGCCGCACCCCCGCCCCCTCCGCCTCCAGCCGCAGCCGCCGGCAGACCGCCTCCACCTCCGGCATCTCCGGCATCAGTCTTCCTTCGCCCAGCCCATCAGGTCCACCGGCGCCCCGGCCACCACTCCCAGCCGCTTCGCCGCGTTCGCCTCCCGCAGCACAATCTCCACATACCCGCTCGATCCAGCCACCGCATACAACTCCCCGTACTCGCACTGCGTATAGTGCGCCGCCGTCTGCGTCACCTGCTCAAACCCCACCGTGAACGCCATCGGGTTCGTCAGTATCCACGGGAAATCCGCCACCCGGAAACTCGTGATCACGTTCCCGAACCGGTCCACTTTCAAAATCGTCCCCGACCACTGCCGCTTCGATACCTGCACCGGCTTCTCCCGCCGCAGCCGCAACGCGTCGATCACCAGCTTCCCGAACGCCGCCGGCCGCACCCCCGCCGCCAGGTGCGCCCCGCACGGCGCGAAAATGTCCCGCCCATGGAACGTGTTGCTCACCTCCGGCAGAAAATACTTCGCCCCCGTAATCGCCCGCGCCTTCGCCTTCGGCGTCTCCAGCGCCGTCGTCAGCAGCCCGTTGTCCGGCCCCACAAAGTACTGCCCCGCCGCTTCCACCAGGATCGGCCGCCGCGCCGACCCCACCCCGGGGTCCACCACCGCCACATGCACCGTCCCCTTCGGAAACCATCGCCACGCCTCGCCGAACGTGAAACACGCCTCCGTCACCTCGTACGGATTCAGCTCATGCGTGATGTCGATGATCTCCGCCGCCGGACAGATCGTCTTGATGACACCCTTCATGGCCCCCACAAAGTGGTCCCCGGTGCCGAAATCAGTGGTAAGTGTGAGAAGTGGTCGACGCGTCGCCATTGTTAAAATAGAAGCAGGAGTTGGGCCGGTGGAACGCTTTTATTTCGATCACAACGCAACGACGCCGGTCGCCCCGTCGGTTGTCGACGCCATGCTGCCCATCCTCCGCGAAGGATACGGTAACGCCTCCAGTATCCATCAGGCCGGCCAGCACGCCAAACAGGCCCTCGAAAAGGCCCGCCGCCAGACCGCCGCCTTCCTCGGCTGCTCCCCAAAAGAAGTAGTCTTCACCAGCGGCGGCACCGAAGCCGATAACCTCGCCCTCTTCGGCGTCGCCTCCACCCCCGGCCAGCACGTCATCACCACCAACATTGAACACCCCGCCGTGCTCGCCGCCTGCGCCGAACTCGAAGCCGCCGGCATCCACGTCACCTACCTCCCCGCCGACTCCCGCGGCGTCATCTCCCCCGATGACCTCCGCCAGGCACTCCGCCCCGAAACCGTCCTCGTCTCCATCATGCACGCCAACAACGAGGTTGGCACCGTCCAGGACCTCGAAGCCCTTGCCGCCATCGCCCGCTCGGCCGGCGCGCTCTTCCACTCCGATGGCGTACAGGCCGCCGGCAAACTCCCTTCCCCCATCCCCTTCGTTGATCTCTACTCCATCTCCGGCCACAAGCTCAACGCCCCCAAGGGCATCGGCGCCCTCTACGTCCGCGAAGGTGTCACGCTCCGCCCCCGCCAGTTCGGTGGCCGCCATGAGCAGGGCCGCCGCGCCGGCACGGAAAACGTTCCCGGCGCCGTCGCCCTCGGCGCCGCCTGTGAACTCCCCCGCGATCCCCTCGCCCTCCACGCCATGGCCATGCAGCTTGAAGAGGGCATCCTCGCCCGCGTCCCCCACACCGCCGTCAACGGCGCCGGCGCTCCCCGCCTTCCCAACACCGTCAACGTCCTCTTTGCCGGCATCGAAGGCGAATCCATGGTCATCGCCCTCGACCTCCGCGGCTTCGCCGTCTCCTCCGGCGCCGCCTGCTCCTCCGGCGCCGTCGAGCCCTCCCACGTCCTCACCGGCATCGGCCTTACCCGCGAAGAGGCCAAGGCCTCCATCCGCTTCTCCCTCGGCTTCGGCAACACCATCGACCAGGTCGACGCCCTCATCGCCGCCGTCGCCGGCGCCGCCGCTCACCTCCGGAGGCTCTCCCCTGTCTACCGCTAGCCCCCTCCTTGCCGTCGCCATGAGCGGCGGCGTCGATAGCTCCGTCGTCGCCGGTCTCATGAAGCGCGAAGGCCACAACATCGTCGGCCTCACCATGCAGCTCTGGAACCAGCGCCGCCTCCCCGAACTCGCATCCGATAAAGCCACCGGCCGCTGCTGTTCCCTCGACGATGTCTACGACGCCCGCTATGTCGCCCAGTTGATCGGCATCCCCTACTACGTCGTCAACTTTGAGGACGCCTTTGAAAAGTCCGTCGTCCGCCCCTTCGTCGACGACTACCTCCACGGCCGCACCCCCATCCCCTGCACCCTCTGCAATAACTTCATTAAGTTCGACACCTTCATCGACATGGCCTCCGGCGTCGGCGCCGCCCAGGTCGCCACCGGCCACTACGCCCGCATCACCCGCAATCAGGACTCCGGCCGCTGGGAACTCCGCCGCGCCGTTGACGCCTCCAAGGATCAGACCTACTTCCTCTTCGGCCTCACCCAGCCCCAACTCGCCCGCACCCTCTTCCCTCTCGGCGGCATGGTCAAAACCGAAGTCCGCGACCTCGCCCGCTCCCTCCAACTCCCCGTTGCCGAAAAGGGCGACAGCCAGGAGATCTGCTTCGTCCCCAACGGTGACTACAAGGCCTTCATCGAAGCCTACTGCCGCGAACAGGGCATTCCCCTCGCCGATATGTCCGGCGAAATCATCACCCGCGAAGGCAAGGTCCTCGGCGAACACGCCGGCTATCACTCCTACACCGTCGGCCAGCGCCGCGGCCTCAACGTCGCCGTCGGCGAACCCCTCTACGTCATCTCCACCGAACCCGAAAGCCGCCGCGTCGTCGTCGGCCGCGAGTCCGAACTCCAGACCGATCGCTTCACCGCCCGCGACGTCAACTGGATCTCCATCCCCCCCATCCACGAACCCCGCCGTGCCCAGGTTCGCATCCGCAACCGCCACCTGCCCGCTGATGCCACTCTCCTGCCCACCGGGGACGACGCCCGCGTCGAGGTCCGTTTCGACACCCCCCAACGCGCCGTCACGCCTGGCCAGGGCTCCGTCTTCTACGATGGCGACCTCGTCCTCGGCGGCGGCTGGATAGACTAGGCTCTGGATAGACGAATCACCAGTGGCTCAGCGTAGTCCCCTCCGCAACCGCGTCGAATATCTCCTCGCCCGCCTCGCCCTCGGCTCCCTCGCCTTCGGCCCCTGGCGCTGCAGCTACGCCCTCGCCTGGTGCTACGCCCAACTCCTACGCCTCTTCGTCCCCAAGCTCGGTCGCGTCGCCGCCCGCAATCTCGAACTCGCCGGCCTCCCCCCATCCCTCGCCTCCGGTGTCTGGCGCTCCATCGCCCGCCATATGGTCGTCTTCGCCCGCATGGGCCGCATCGATGCTGCAAACGTTCATCAATGGATCCGCTACGAAGGCTTTGAGCATTTCACCCACGCCAAACAGGCCGGCAAGGGCGTCCTGTTCGCCACTCTCCACATCGGCGCCTGGGAACTCAGCGCCTTCAGCCACGCCCTCATGGCCGAACCCATGCACGTCGTCGTCCGCCCCCTCGATAACCCTCTCCTCGACGCCTTCGTCTCCGCCCGCCGCTCCGCCTCCGGCAACATCATCCTCGGCAAGCGCGAAGCCGCCCGCGGTATCTTCAAGGCCCTCCAGGACAACCGCGCCGTCGGCATCCTCGTCGATCAGAACGTCGGCCTCGACGACGGCATCTTCGTCAACTTCTTCGGCCGCAAGGCCTGCGTCAGCCCCACCTTCGTCAAACTCGCCGCCCGCACCGGCGCCACCGTCATTCCGGGATATGCTGTCTGGAGTCCGGAAGAGCGCATGTTCATCCTGCGGTTCGATGCCCCGGTCCCCATGACCGGCAATACCTTCATCGATACCCAACGCGTCCAGAACGCCCTTGAGCGCGCCATCCGGGCATATCCTGATCAATGGTTATGGATTCACCGACGATGGAAAACAAGGCCCCCCGGCGAACTGCCGCTCTACTGACCCTCCTGCTCTCCTCCGCCCTCCTCCCCGCGCAGGACCGCCCCGTCCCGCCACCCGGCGTCCCCGTTCCCGACAACGATCGCCAGGAACTCACCGCCGGCCTCGATCGCCTCAACGCCTCCATCGCCGCCCTCGGCCGCCACTCCCTCCTCCCCGATGTCCTCATCTTCCGCGAAGCCGTCCGCTACGCCCTTACCCACAACGAGTTCTTCGACGCGCCCGACATCGCCAAAGCTCGCACCCTCCTCCAGGAAGGCCAGCGCCGCGCCACCCAACTCCTCCGCGGCGAAGCCCCCTGGACCCGCGCCACCGGCCTCGTCGTCCGCGGCTATGTCTCCGAGATAGATGGTTCCGTCCAACCCTACGGCCTCGTCGTCCCCGCCTCCTACGATCCCCGGCTCCCCCGCAAATGGCGCGTCGACGCCTGGTTCCACGGTCGATCGGAAAAGCTCAGCGAGGTCAACTTCCTCTCCGAACGCATGTCCCGCCCCGGCGAGTTCACCCCCGCCGATTCCATCGTCGTCCACCTCTACGGCCGCTACTGCAACGCCAATAAGTTCGCCGGCGAAGTCGATCTCTTTGAAACCCTCGACGCCCTCCGCGCCCACTACCCCATCGACGACAACCGCATCGTCGTCCGCGGCTTCTCCATGGGCGGCGCCGCCGCCTGGCACTTCGGCGCCCATCACGCTGGCCTCTGGGCCGCCGTCGCTCCCGGCGCCGGCTTCAGCGAATCCGCCGAGTTCCTCCGCCTCAAGCAGAACAACGAAATCACCCCGCCCTGGGAACAGACCCTCTGGCGCATGTACGACGCCACCCTCTACGCCGCCAACTTCGTCAACGTCCCCCTCGTTGCCTATAGCGGCGAAATTGACCGCCAGAAACAGGCCGCCGACATCATGGCCTCCTACCTCGACAAAGAGGGCATCGCCATGACCCACATCATCGGCCCCAATACCCCCCACCGGTATCACCCCGATTCAAAAATCGAGATCGACCGCCGTCTCGACCAGATCGCCGAACGCGGCCGCGACCCCTTCCCCCGCCGCGTCAAGTTCGTCACCTACACCCTCCGCTACAACCGCATGAAGTGGATCGTCGTCGATGGCATGGAAAAGCACTGGGAAAAGGCCAACGTCGAAGCCAGCGTCCAGAACGCGGCCATCCACATCTCCACTGCCAACGTCTCCGCCCTCTCGCTCGATTTCGCCTCCGGCGGCGCCCCCGTCGAAGTCGTCGGCAAAGCCTCCATCGTCATCGACGGCCAGACCCTCTCCGTCCCCGGTCCCGCCAGTGACCGTTCCTGGAACGTCCACCTCGCCCGCTCCGCCGGCCGTTGGGCTGTCGCCCCCGCCGCCCCCTCCGGCAAGGTCAAGCGCCACGGGCTCCAGGGGCCCATCGATGACGCCTTCATGAGCTCCTTCCTCTTCGTCCTCCCCTCCGGCACGCCCGCCGGCCCGGCCGGCGAACGCATCCGCGCCGAGCAGGATCGCGCCATCCGCGAATGGCGCCGCCAGTTCCGCGGCGATGCCCGCGTGAAGAAGGATTCCGAAGTCACCGCCGACGACATCGCCCGCCACAACCTCGTCCTCTGGGGCGATGCCGCCTCCAACTCCCTCATCGCCCGCGTCCTCGGCGGTCTCCCCCTCCAGTGGTCCTCCGCCGGCCTCACCGTCAAGGGCCAGCGCTTCGACGCCGCCACCCACTACCCCTCCGTCATCTACCCCAATCCCCTCAACGGCAACCGCTACGTCGTCCTCAACAGCGGCGTCACCTTCCGCGAGTTCGACAATCTCAACAACGCCCGCCAGATCGCCAAACTCCCCGATTGGGCCGTTATCGACGTAAACACCCCCGCCAACGGCCGCTACCCAG
>CAZWDD010000169.1:6177-8835 GCA_964632345.1 uncultured Solibacteraceae bacterium
TCTTGTTGGGATGCAACCCAACGCGACGCTCAAGGAAATCCTCGATCGCAACGCCCGGGCGCTGGAACTGCGCCCCGCGCTCGGGCGCAATACCGCCATCACCCGTATCCACCACACCGGCGGACTTGCTTGCGAAGTGAGCGAGGGCCCCTGGTCCTTCCGCGTCGACATGTCGCCCAAATCCGGCGGCGCCGGCTCAGCACCCAACCCCGGCGTCTTCGGCCGCGCCTCCCTCGGCAGTTGTCTCGCCATCGGCTACGCCATGTGGGCCGCTCGCCTCGAAGTCCCCATCGATTCGCTCGATGTCGAAGTCCAGGCCGATTTCGACTCCCGCCCCGAGTACGGCGTCCCCGGCGGCACGCCCGGCTACGAACAGGTCCGCTGCATCGTCACCATCTCCTCCCCCGCCTCCCGGCAACAACTCGATGAACTCTTCGCCCGTGCCCACGCCGGCAGTTCCTACCTCCACGTCTGGCGCGACCCCCAACCCCTCCACATCGAAATCCGCAGGAAGTAACCCATGCAGCCAGCCCTTCAACTCCGCATCCAACGCTACGGCTGGGACCGCGCCGCCGCCGATTACGAACAATACTGGAGCACGCAGATCGCTCCCGCCCAGTGCCGACTCCTCTCCCTTGCCGCCATGCAACCCGGCGAGGCCGTCCTCGACGTCGCCTGCGGCACCGGACTCGTCACCCTCTGCGCCGCCGAAAAGGTCGGCCCCACCGGCAGCGTCACCGGCACCGACATCTCGGATCGCATGGTCGCCCTCGCCCGCCAGCGCTGCGCCGCCTACCCCAACGTTATCTTCGAACGCGCCGACGCGGATTCCGCCGCCCTTCCCCCCGCGTCCTTTGACGCCGTCCTCTGCTCCCTCGGCCTCATGTACGTGCCCGATCCCCTGCAAACCCTCCGCGCCCTCCGCCGCCTATTGAGGCCCGGCGGCCGCCTCGTCACCGCAGTCTGGGGCCGCCGCGATCGCTGCGGCTGGGCCGGCATATTCCCCGTCGTCGACGCCCGCGTCCACACCGACGTCTGCCCCATGTTCTTCCACCTCGGCACCGGCAATAACCTTCCCGCCGCCATGGAACTCGCCGGACTCCGCAATATCGTACTCAGCCGTATCGAAACCCGCCTCAACTATCCCGACGCCCGCGCCGCCCTCGGCGCCGCCTTCATCGGCGGCCCCGTCGCCATGGCCTACTCCCGCTTCGATGACGACACCCGCGCCGCCGCCCACGCCGATTACCTCGAAACCATCGAGCCCTTCCGCCACGGCCAGTCCTACTCCCTCCCCGGCGAATTCGTCATCGCACGCGCCGAAGCCCCGCCCGCCGCGCAGTAGTATACTGCGCCCATGCCCAAATCGCTGCTGATTCTCCTCCTCGCCGCGGCCTCTCTCCCGGCTCAGGACCGCTTCAGCCGCCTAATGCGCGACATCCTCATCTTCGACGCGCACATCGATACCCCCCGCTACTTCGTCGACGAAGGCTACCGCCTCGCCGACCGTCACGACTACTACGAGCTCGACATCCCCCGCATGCGCCAGGGCAAGCTCGGCGCCGTTCTCTTCGGCATCTACGCCCAGCCCCAGGATTTCCCCCCCGAACGCTGGCTCCCCCGCTCGCTCGAAGTCATCGACGCTCTCCACGCCGAGGTCGCCGCCAACTCCCGCGACATGGAGTTCGCCTACACCGCCGCCGACGTCGAACGCATCCACAAACAGGGCAAACTTGCAGCCATGGCCTCGCTCGAAGGCGGCCACCTCATCGCCGATAGCATCGGCGTCCTCCGCGCCTTCTACCGCCTCGGCGTCCGCTACATGACCCTGGCCCACTTCGCCTCCAACAACTTCGCCGACTCCATGACCGGCATGCAGATCCACCGCGGCCTCTCTCCCTTCGGCAAGGAACTCGTTCGCGAAATGAACCGCCTCGGCATGATGATCGACGTCTCCCACATCTCCGACAAGGCCGTCCTCGACGCCGTCGAATACTCCCGCGCCCCCGTCATCGCCTCCCACTCTTCCGTCAAGGCCATCGCCCCCATCGTCCGCAACATGCCCGACGAAGTCATCTCCGCCATCGCCAAACGCGGCGGCGTCATCTGCATCAACTTCCACGCCGGCTACCTGCAAAAGAACGCCTACGACGTCTACATCCGCAACCGCCAGGCCCGCGACGAAGAGATCAAGGCCGTCACCGAAAAGAAGCCCATCGACTGGGCCGCTGTCCGCGCCATCCAGAAGAAGTACTTCGAAAAAATGCCCAAGGTCGATCACTCCGTCCTGCTCCGCCACATTGATCACGTCGCCAAACTCGCCGGCCCGGACCACGTCGCCATGGGCTCGGATTTCGATGGCATTTCCGGCATGGCCCCCACCGGCATGGAAGATGTCTCCAAATATCCCGTCCTCGTCAAAGGCCTCATCGATCTCGGCTACTCCGATGCCGACATCCGCAAAATCATGGGCCTCAACCTCCTCCGCGTCCTCCGCCAAACCGAACAGGTAGCCAAGCAACAATGAAACGCCGCGAATTCCTCGCCACCACCGCCGCCGCCGCGCCCCTCGCCGCCCAGGCCCCGAAGAAACGCATCGCCTGCCTCTCGTCCACCTATCACGTCCGCTCCCACTCCGATAAATTCATCACCCGCTTC
>CAZWDD010000169.1:8845-11640 GCA_964632345.1 uncultured Solibacteraceae bacterium
TCCTCGAAGGCTATTGGATCCATGAAAAATTCTACGAGCCCCCCTTCCAGGTCGCCTCCCTCTGGCTCGATCAGGTCCACCCCGGCGACATCGGCCACCGCCTCGCGGCCGCCTACAACTTCCCCGTCACCACGGACATCGCCGGCGCCCTCACCCTCGGCACCGGCAAACTCGCCGTCGATGGCGTCATCCTCGTCTGCGAGCACGGCAACTTCCCCCACAACGACAGGAACCAGCAGCTCTACCCCCGCTTCGAATACTTTGAACAGGTCGTCAATGTCTTCAAGCAGTCCGGCCGTTCCTGTCCTGTGTTCGTCGACAAGCATCTCTCCTACGACTGGAAAAAGGCCCACCAGATGTACCGCTGGTCCCAGGAGCTGAAGTTCCCCCTCATGGCCGGCTCCAGCGTTCCCGTCACCTTCCGCCGCCCAGAGTACGATCCTCCTCTCGGCCTCGAAATGGAGTCGGCCCTCGCCATCGGCGGCGGTTGGGTCGCCGATGGCGGCATCTTCCACATCTTCGAAACCCTCCAGGCTTTCGTCGAACGTCGCAAGGGCGGGGAAGTCGGCATCCGCTCCGTTCAGCTCCTCAAGAACGACGAGGTCTGGAAGGCCGAAAAACAGGGCCTCTGGCGGCGTGACCTCCTCGACGCCGCCCTCGCCCGCCAGCAGAAGCCCTCCGATAAACGGCCCGAAGATGGCACCGCCGTCCTCGGCCTCATCGAATACCGCGACGGCTTCAAAGCCGCCACCCTCGCCCTCAGCTCCGTCTCCGAATACATCGCCGCCGTCAAGCCCAAGGGCGCCCCGCCCCAGGCCACGCTCTGCTACATCCCCATCGAAAACTCCAACAACTTCTCGAATCTCGTCCACGGCATCACCCAGATGATCGCCACCGGCACACCCGCCGTCGATGTCCGCCGCACCCTCCTCGTCTCCGGCGCCCTCGCCACCCTCATGGAGTCCGGCTTCCAGAACGGCCGCCGCCTCCAAACGCCCGAACTCAACATCGCCTACAAACCCCCGCGCCACAGCTGGTACGCCAAAGGAGAGGGATCCTGATGCCGCTCCCGATTGACCCCACCGCCGAACTCAAGAAAATCGCCTCCGGCTTCGCCTTCACCGAAGGCCCCGTCTACAGCCGCCGCGGCTATCTCCTCTTCAGCGATATCCCCAACAATCGCATCCACAAGTGGGAGCGCGGCCAGCTCACCACCTTCCGCGAAAACTCCAACAAAGCCAACGGCCTCACCTTCGATCACCAGGGCCGCCTCCTCACCGCCGAAGGCGCCGGACGCGTCACCCGCACCGAGAAAAACGGCGCCATCACCGTCCTCGCCGAAAAGGACCTCCAGGCTCCCAACGATCTCGTCTACGCCATCGACGGCAGCATCTATTTCACCGATCTGCCCCGCGGCCTCGTCTACCAGATCACCCGTACCGGCCGGTTCCGCGTCGTCGCCGAAACCCCCGCCCCCAACGGCGTCGCCCTCTCCGCCAACCAGCAGCTTCTCTACATCGCCGACGTCAAAACGCAGATCGTCCGCGTCCACGCCATCGAACCCGACGGCCGCCTCAAACCGGGCAAGGACTTCGCCTCTGTCCGTGTCGATGGCCTCAAAACCGACGAGTCCGGCAACGTCTGGATGGCCGCCCCCGACGGCATCGCCGTCTATAGCGCCGCCGGCGAACACCAGGGCACGCTCAAGGTTCCCGAGCGCCCCTCCAACTGCGCCTTCTACGGCGCGTCGTTCTACATCACCGCCCGCACCTCGGTCTACCAGATCCAGACCAAAGTCTTCGGCACCCGAACATTCTAGTTACCGCGGCGGCAGCCAGTCCGGCCCCTTCCCGCTCGCCCCCGGCACCTCCGCCACGTTCAGCAGCGCGCCGATCGAAATGTACGTCCCGATCAACGCCGTCAAATCCACCACGTTCTTCTCTCCCAGCAACTCCTTCGTCCGCCGGAACGTCGCATCGCTCACCACATGCTTCCGGCAAAGCTCGGTCGTGAAGTCGTACACCGCCGCCTCCTCCGGCTTCATCTTCCCCGGCCGCCGTCCCACGCGCATCTCGGCCAGCAACTCCGCCGGCACCCCCTCGCGCAGCGCAATCGGGTAGTGCGCGAACCACTCGAACTGCACGTCCCACTCCCGCGCCGCCGCCAGGATCGCAATCTCCATCAGGTTCTTCGGCAGCGCCGACTTCCAGCGGAAATACCGGTACGTCTCCAGCAGATGCTCCGACATCGCCGGGCTCCGCAGCATCACATTCCACGGCCCGCCCAGCCCCACGCGCGTCTCTTTCAGAAACCGCTCCGCCAGCGCCCGCTCCTCGCCCGCCGTATCCTCCAACTTCTTCTGCACGAACCGCGGCTGCGCCACCACCGCCACGCTCAACAGCAATACCCAGATCTTCATTTCGTTACCGCTCCGTATAGATATTCCAGAAACTTGTCCACCGCCGCGTTGTCGATCCACCGCAGCACCACCACCATGTCTTTCTCCGTATCGCACAGAATCAGGTTCGCCCCGTTCCCCACATGCGCATACACGTGCTCTGGCGCGCTCGGCCACCGCTTCCGCCCCGTGTTCAGATACCAGTTCATATACCCGTAGTCCGGCTGCACTTTCGTCGGCGTCCGCGCCTGCCGGATCCACTCCGCCTCCATCAGTCGCTTCCCCTTCCACACCCCGTTCCGCGCCGTCAACAGCCCGAACCGCGCCTGGTCCCGCGCGTGAATCCACCTGCCCCCGGGCCCGTGGGGGCGCCCCCGCGCCCGCGGCCCGCGCCGCC
>CAZWDD010000170.1:0-11391 GCA_964632345.1 uncultured Solibacteraceae bacterium
CAGCGTCACAAGATAATCCCCCTCCGACAACCCCTCTCGCGCCACCGGAATTCGAATGAGCGATCCGCCCGCCGTGCGCACCCGCAGGTGCGGTTCCCGCTCGCCCACTCTCGTAATCGTCGCGGCGCACTCTGGCGCCCCGCCGTCGACGAAGACCTCCAATACCAGTGTGGTGTTCTCTCGCGGAAGTTTCACCGCAGGCGCGACGCCCACCCCTCGCATATTCCCCATCGTCACAGCCAATACGGTAACGTCCGACGGCGTCCGCCACGGGACCCAGTACACGGCCACCGCCACGAGCATCGCCACGGCAAACCCGGCCACCGTCCGCCGTTGCCGCTCTTGTTTTGCCAGCCGCAGAATGCCCCGCGCCACCGCGACGCTCTCCCGCCGCTCAGCGGTCACCAGGAAGTTCCGCTCAAACCGATCCCGATCGTCTCCCTGCAGTAATCCCGCCGCGTACTCATCCACCAGATTCGACTCTGCGACTTCATAGGCCACCCGATCCTCCGGGCCAGGCCGCAACTCCCGCCCGGTGAGCAGCGCTTCCCTGTAGCGGTTTCCGTCCTCGCTCACTGTCCCCGCCTTGCCGCCGCCCGCAATCGGTCCTTCAGGCGACTGATCCGTGTATAAAGCGTTCCCATCGAAATTCCCAGCTTGGCCGCCAGTTTCTCCCGGCGGCGTTGCACGTCTCCCCCTTGTTGATAATAAGTATCGAACAGCTTCCGCTCTGTAGCGGAAAACACGGTGGCCTTCAGCCGCTGCAAATCCTTCTCATCCGGTTCCGCTTCCTCAATAATGGACGACTCCGGCATATCTGCCCGTACGTCCAACTGGTCCCCGCCTTCGTACCACAGCCGGTCCCGGCGCCGGTTCTCCAGGACAACATTGCGCAGAATTCCATGCCCGAAGGCCACTGGATTCTCCACAGCTACTCCGCTCTCCATGGCCATAAACAGCCGCGCCATCGCTTCCGCGGAGAGGTCCTGCGATAGGTGCCTCAGGTCTCCTGGAACCGCCCGCTCCAACTGCGTGCGCAGTTCGTCCCAGCATATTTCCACGACGGCTCGTCCATTGGCCGGCGTGGATGGCGCCGCAGATCGATTCGGCAATTGACCGTTCGACTTCTCCGCCATTCCCCTAAAGCCTCCCCCAGTCCCCGGAAAGCGTAAATCCCGCCCAAAAGTAAGGCGCCCGCCACCGCCGCTGCCCCGCAATGTGCATCTGCGCTTTCCACAGAGCCTCCCCCGGCAGGACCTTGCCTCCCGCAAACAGGTTTCGGTAGAACGCGCCCATCAGCGCTGCTGTCGCCGCATCGTCCACCTTCCACAGTGTCGACACCACTCGCCTTGCCCCCGCCCGCAAAAAGGCATTCGCGAGGCTCGGAACACCGTGATACCCCACCACTCGTCCCACCGCCGTGTCACATGCGGACAGGGTTACGAGGTCGGCCCGCAGCGTGCTCCCAGCGATCTCTTCGAACCGAAGCATCCCGTCCAAGGGCTTCCCATCCCGGTCCCACATCGTCAACGCAAGGCCGGAGTTTCGCAGCTTTTCCCAATCCGACACCCCGTGAGAGATGAGATGCACGATTCGCGCGTCCGTCATTTCGCTCGCCACCCGCGCCCTTGTTGCTTCAAACCCCATCCACTGCCGCACCCGTCGTCCTCCGGCCGCCCGGGCCACTTCGCGCGCCTCCTCATCCGCGTATGCCAGCCTGCTGAATTCCGTCGTACCGTCCCGGCGGCTCATCCGAAGATCCCGTGTGCTCGTCACGGGGTCCCCCGCGATCAGCAGATCGACGCCTGCTCCCCGCTTCGCATCAATATCCCCGGCCAGCAGCATTGTTGGCGTATAGGTGACCAGATGATGATCTCCGAGCCGGCTCCCATCGCTATGATCCGGATCAAGCATCAACGCCACCGGCAACCGAGCCATCGCCTCGTCCGGGACGACAACCAGGCGGCGCGCCCCGAGTTGGCCTCGCAGCGGCCCCAAGAGCACTTCCGACAGCCTCTCCCACTCCTTGTAGTCCGTCCGATTGATTCCGTCAGGACGCTCCAAAGCCTCGGCGGTCCGCCGGATTTCGTCTACGGCGGGTACCACGGCCGCCGTCCGGAACAACCGCACATCGTCCCGCGTTAGCAGCCACAGATATCCGGGCTGGCCACCGGACCGAGCCAATACAAACTCTACAATGGCCAGGTCTTCGGGCAAGGATTCCTGTACCATGCTTAATGTTCGCCCCCTAGCCCCGCCCAGGAATCTCGCTCGCTGTCGGTCCACCAGTTCCAACGTCGGCCGCGCAAAGGACTCGCCGAGTATGTTCAGTTGCGCGGCTACATAGGCGATCGGAGACTCTCCCGGCGCCACGAACTGGAGAGAAGGACTTCCTGCCGCCCGGTAGTAGGAGTCGGTCTTCTCTTCGATCTCCACAAACACCCGCAATGCTTCTTCCGGCAAGCCGCGCCGGATCAGATTCTTGGCCAGCGAAATTGCCGACACCGCCCACGCGCCCGTGTCTGAACGCCGCTCATGGATAACCAGCAATCGTTGCAGCGACTCGGCCTGAGCGGCATCGCGGCCGGAATCTCCCTGAACGGCACATAGCAAACTCAAAGCAGCGGCCTCCGCTCCGATCTCACCTCGACTCCGCGCCATGCCAATCGCCGCCTCGGCATACCGTGAAGCCTCCTCGAAACGCAGCGCGCTCAATTGAAGCGCACCCAGTTTCTCGAGGATTGCTGTCTCGAGAACCTCATCTCCCATCCGTCTCGCCAATACCAGAAGACTCTTCTTCATCTCGAGGTCTCGATCCAGTTCTCCGGCCCGCCCATATGCGGTTGCGAGCGAACTCATGTACAGCGCCACCATCCGGCCATCCCCTAGAGTCCTCGCTTCGCTCAGGCGCGCCTGCAGCACGGCAATTGGCGCTCGCTCTTCCGCAAACCTCCCCCCCAGGTTGGCCCATGTCTTCTTCGCGCCGAGATACGCCAAGCGGTCGCCAGTGTCCTCGAGAATCCGCACGGCCTCCAGATAAGCTTCCTCTGCTCTTTGGAACTGTGCAACTCGCTCTGACGCAATGCCGTACCCCATCAGGGCATGCCCCAACCTGCGTCGGTCACTTGCCCTCCGCCACCCGAGCACCGCGTTCCCTAGTAACTCCTGTGCCCTCGGCAGCGACTCAGCAGTCCGTGCCGCTAATAACTGCCGTCCCCTTGCCTCCATCGCTTGCGCCTCCAGAGCCGCACCGGTGATCTCCGTACGCGGAAGCAGAGCTTCCACCCGCATCGTATATGCTCCTCTCCGTGGCCCGTCCGACGCCGCTGCAATGGTCACCTCCGCCGTCCCGGCGTCGGTCCCCTCCGTATAAACCGACTCCCAGTCCCAGTCGGTCGCGTTCGTCACTATCGCTTCCGCTACAACCTCCAAATCGATCTCCTGCTGCCGTATCAGCAGATGCGCGACCTGCCCGAACGGAACGATAACCCGCAGCGCGACGCGCTCCCCGGCGCGAATCTTTCCGGACACTGTCTCGCCAGACCCCAAGACAGGGGTTCCCCTGTGGCAACCGGAGGGAAGCAGCACCGCAATCGTTACAAAGAGCGCGGACCGGGTCATCAGGGACACCTCGTTCGAGATCGGACCCATTTTATACAGTTCACGCGTCGGTGGATGCGATGCGGATTCCGTAGAACGGGAGCGCCGCGCTAGGCGCTCACCGTCACCAGTCCGCCGGCCACCCGGAGGGAGAAGCGGAAGGCGCCGGTGTTGCGGCGGTTGGTGTAGTAGACGTGTTCGCCATCGTAGGCGCCTTGCCAGGCGTTCGATGCCATGGTTTCGGAGCGGAGGCAGACCGTGGCCTCCAGGTGCCAGTAGCAGCGCACGATGCCTGTCTCCATGAGGAGGCGAGCGAGTGCGCGGGGCGGGGTGCGGCGGCCCTGCGGGCCGAGGCGGGCGACGGTGACGGATTCGCCGGGTGGGAGGCGGGTAGCGTCGGTGACGTGAATTTCGGTGAGCCAGTCCTGGTCGGCCAGCACCTCGCGATCCGCCAGCCAGAGCAGGCCGCCGGCGTTTTCGAGCGGCACGGCGCGCTGGCGGTCCACGGGGGCACAGCGGAACGCGGCGGGAAAGTCATCGGCCCGTAATCCGGCCCTGCGCATCGCGGCCAGAGGGGACCGGTCGTGATCAATCGGGAACTGCTCCAGACATTCGTTTGCTTCAGCCATGAGGGAATCCTACTTCATTGCATTTGCCGCAGATTGGCGAGCACGCCGGCCGTGCCCGCGGCCAGACCCGCCACGCGCACGGACGGTTCGATCCAACCGCTTTGCGCCAGTTCCCCAATCTGCCACCAACGGATCTCAATGGTGGCGGCCGGGATCAGCAGAAGGAAGATGGTGATGGCGAGAGCCGGGGGCATCCAGAGCCAGGCGTCGGGCTCGCGGAGTCCGCGCGCCATTCCGGCCAGCAGCGCGAGACCGGCGCCGAGGGCCACCGAGGACGAGGCATAGCTGGCGATGTCGGCCGCGAGAAACGCGCCGTCGTCCGGGCCGAGCAGCCAACTGACGGCAGGGTAGGCGAGTTCTAGCAGCAGGAACCACCCCCAGGCGCGCAACCGTTCCGGCGCAGGCGCGTGAATGGACGGGAGGAAGGCCCAGGAGAAATAGATGAGTATGGCCCAGGAGGCGTAGACGCCCCCGGCCCAGCGGCCACCAGGCCATGGGACGGTTGCCGGCAGAGCCTCGAGGAGCCGCTGGGCGCCGAGCGGGGCCAGCGTCACAGCCAGGCACAGAAGAAGGAAGATACCCCATTCCAGACGCCGTGCAACGGTGCTCATCCCCTACTTATCGGCCGCGTCTCCCGCCCGCAACGGAGCATTTCTCCGTATTCCGACAAATCCGGATATAGTTATAAACAGTTAACTACGATAATAGGTGCAGATGAGACCGGTTCATTGCGTTCTTTTCCTTTTTTCTCTTCTCTTTTCTCAACGAATCAATGCCCAGGCCGCGGTGGAGACGACGTGGCTTCCACTGACCGATGCGGAACGTAACCAGGCCGCGCCGGTGGTCGATAAGTCGGCCGGGGCGGAGGCGCTGTTCTGGCGGGTTCATGTCTGGGACGAGATTACGGGTTCGGACTGGCAACGGCACCGCGTCACGTATGCGCGGATCAAGGTCTTTAATGAAGCGGGCCAGAAGCAGGTGACGGCCATCGAGATTCCGTACGGGAACAACATCTTCGTCACCAGCGTCGAGGGCCGAACGATTCAGCCAGATGGAACGATCGTGGCGTTGAAGAAAGAGGACGTGCACGAGCGTGAGGTGATCCGCATCGGGGGGATACGACGGAAGGTGAAGTCATTCGCGATGCCGGCTGTTCAGCCCGGGGCGATTATTGAGTACCGCGTGCGGGAGGTGCACTTCCGGCAGAATATCCGGTATCTGCGGGCGGAAATGCAGCAGGAGTATCCGGTGCAGAAAGTGACATATTTCGTCAAGCCGATGAGCCGCGAGTTCATCAACATGCGGATGCGGGTGTGGCCGTTCAACTGCAAGAACTCGCCGCTGGATCTTTCAATGAACGGGTTCAGCTCGACAACGGTGGAAAACCTGCCGGCGTTCCAGGAAGAGCCATATATGATTGGCGAGCCGAACGTCCGGGCGTGGATTCTGTTCCTCTACATGGAGGGGGACCGGCGGGACGCGGACAAATATTGGGAGAAGCGGGGCAAGGAGGTGTACCAGAACCTCCGGCAGTCGTTGCGGGTGAACGATGAGATCCGCGAGGCGGCGGCCAAGGCGGTGGCAAACGCCAAGAGCGACAACGACAAGGTGGTAGCCATCATCGCGCATCTCCGGCGCAACTTGCGGAATCTCTTCGACGCGAGCGTCAGCGACTCGGAACGCGCCAAGGTGATCAAGGACATGCCGAAGGACCGGGCTCGAACGTCGGCAGAGATATTCAAGAGCGGTATCGGCACAGCGGATGAGTTGAACACGCTATTTGCGGCGATGGCGCAGACGGTGGGCCTGGAGGCGCGTCCGGCGCTGGTCGGCGACCGGGATGGAATCCTGTTCGACCCGTCGCTGGTGGACTCTTATTTCCTCGACAACATCGACATGGCGGTGAAGATCGATGGGCAGTGGAAGATATTCGACGCCACGACCCGGTTGCTGCCGCCGAACATGATCGGCTGGCGCGAAGAGGGAACGGATGCTCTGGTCTCCGACTCCAAGCAGCCGGTGTTCGTCAAGACACCCATGTCAACGCCCGGCGAATCGCTCTTCCTGCGGCGAGGGCAGTTGTCGCTTTCGGCCGAGGGGACGCTGGAGGGGGATGTCGCACTGCACTTTACGGGGCATGCGGCCGGAGACGGCCGGACGAACCTGATCGGGGAGTCGGCCGAGAAGCGGATGGAGTCTGTCAAGAAGCTTGTGACGGCGGTTCACCCGTCGGCCGAGGTGACGAATATCGCTGTCGAGAATGTGGATGACACCGCGCAGGCGCTTACCTTCAAGTACCACCTGCGGATACCTGGCTATGCGCAGCGCACCGGCAAGCGGCTGCTGTTCGCTCCGCTGTTCTTCCAACAGGGAGCCACGCCCCGGTTCTCGGCCAGCCAGCGGAAGTACCCGATCGCGTTCCGGTATGCGTGGCGCGAGGATGACGAACTTCGGATTCAGTTGCCCGAGGGCTTCGAGATGGACAACGGGGATAACCCCGGCAACTTGGGATTCGACCCGGCCGGCGGCTATCAGCTTGTTATCTCTGTATCGAAGAGCAAGGAGCTGCTGGTGGGGCGCACCCTGGAATTCGGGCGCAGCGGCAACATCATGTTCGCGGAGAAGGCGTATCCGACGCTGAAGCAGATCTTCGATGAGGTACACCGGCGGGATGGGACAATCCTGAGCCTGAAACAGGTGACGCCGTGAGGCTGGTCCTGGCGGCGGTTCTAGCCATTCCCCTGTTTGCCGCAGACGAGGTCCCGGCGTGGGTTCGCACGGCGGCGGCGCGGCCGGCATCCGGGATTCCGAGCCGGGCGCCGGCGGTGGTGCTGTTCCAGGAGGAGGTGCTGAACGTCGATTCGGCAGGGCGGCGGGTGATGCAGGAGAGGGCGGTGGTTCGGAAACTGAGCAGCGGGCGAGCACCGCTGTCGGCCGTCCGCGCGTTCAACGTGAAGAGCGGGCGAATCCGGGAGATGCGGGCGTGGACGATCAATCCGGACGGCCGTGAAGTCCGCTACGGAAAGGACCGCGTTGTCGAGTCGGGTGTCGATTCCGGGGCGACCTACGATGAGGCGCGCATGAAACTCATCGCGCCAGGGGAAGAGTGGCAGGTGGGCGGGGTGTTCGCATACGAGATTGTGGAGGAGGAGCAGACGGTGTTCACCCAATACAGTCATGCCTTCCAGTACCAGTTGCCCGCCGTTGTCTCCCGGTTCGTGCTGCACCTGCCGCCGGGCTGGGAGGCGCGCGGACAGGTATTCAACAGCACTTCGGACGGATACGACAATACCGGCAGCACCCACACCTGGGAGCTGCGCGACCTGCCGTGGCAGGAGCCGGAGCCATCCCGCACCCCATGGCACCAACTGGCGCCGCGGCTGGCGCTGACCTATTTTCCGTCCGGCGGGGAGGGCAACCTGCGGCCGCTGCAGAATTGGGCGGCGGTTTCCGGCTGGCTTTCGGCGCTGGCGGACCGGCAGTCCGAGGTCACTCCGGAGATCCGGGCCAAGGCGGCACAGCTTACGGCCGGTGGGGCGACCCCACTGGCGCGGATTGCGGCCATCGGCGCGTTCGTGCAGCAGACTCACTACATCTCCGTGCAGATGAACCTCACGCGGGGAGGCGGCTATATACCGCACCGCGCCGCCGATGTACTGGCCAAGAACTACGGCGACTGCAAGGACAAGGCGAACCTGATGAAGGCGCTGCTGGCGGCGGCCGGGATTGAGTCCCATCTGGTGGCCATCTACTCCGGTGCTCGGGAATACGTACGGCCAGAGTGGCCGTCCACCATGCAGTTCAATCACATGATCATCGCCGTGCGTGTGCCCGAGGACACCCAAGCGGCGACTGTTCTGAACCACGCGACGCTGGGGCGGCTGCTCTTCTTCGATCCGACGGATCCGTACACCGCACTGGGCGACCTCCCAGACGAGGAACAGGGCAGCCGGGCTCTGGTGATTGCCGGGGACCGCGGCGCGCTCGTGACCGTTCCTCGCGCGCCGGCCGCGGCCAACCGCGCCGTCTCCCGGACAAGCGCGGGCATCGGCGACGACGGAACGCTCAAGGCGTCCGTAACGCGCGAGTACTTTGGCCAGACCGCACGGGACTACCGCTCGATGCTGGCTCGCCGCGACGAGGCCGGCGTCCGCCGTTCCTTTGAGTTCATTCTCACGCGTCATATCGGCGGTGTCTCGCTCGACAAGCTGGAGACGAAGGACAATGCAGCGGCGGGACGGCTGACGATCGACCTACGCTTCACGGCGCCGCAGTTTGGCCGGATCCTGCAGAACCGGCTGCTGCTGGTGACGCCGGGCGCGCTGCTCAGCGGCGGCAGCTACGCCTTCCCGGCCGGTGAGCGCCGCCACCCGGTGAAGCTGGATGCCGAACGCCGCGAGGACGTGATTGCGCTGCAGGTGCCTGCCGGCTTCCAGGTGGATGAACTGCCGGAACCGGTGGTGGTGGAATCCGAGCTGGGGACGTTCCGCGCGCGGTGGAAGGCCGGGGAGGGGACGGTTGAGATGGAGCAGCAACTCGAACTGCGGGACTCCGTTACGCCCGCCACGGGCTACGCGGGTGTGCGCGCGTTCTTCGAGCAGGTATCGGCCGCCGCCAATGCAGCGGTGGTACTCGTGCGCAAGTAAGGTCAGAACTCCTTCAGTTCGGCGATGGTGGCGCCGTTGCCGCCTTCGGCGGGTGTGGCGGGGTAGAACTTTGTGACGAGCGGGCTACGTTTCAAAAGGTCGGCCACCGCACGCTTCAGAATTCCCATGCCATGGCCGTGGACGATGCGGACGCGGTCAACACTGGCAAGGGAAGCGACATCGAGAAACTTCTCGACGGCATCGCAGGCATCGTCGGCGCGCTGGCCGATGACGTTGATCTCCTTGGTGACGGTGTCCCAGGTGGGGCCGGCCTGAAAGGTGACACCGGAAGGGAGCTTGGGCCCGGTGGGGCCATCGGGCAGCTTCTCGGTGATGTCGGCATACGGGACGCGCATCTTCATGATGCCGATCTCGACGTCCACCATGCCATTCGGCAGCAGCTTGCGCACGCGGGCGGGCTCGCGAATGCCGTTCAAACGCACGCGATCACCTTCGTCGACGATGACGGCGGCCCGCGGTTTCTCCGGGGCGGCGACGGCGTGGCGCACCTCCTGCTGCAGATCGCTCTTGACGTGGGCGACCTTGCGAACGGCGAGGTCGACCGTTTTTCGGGAGGGGGCGGCGGCGGACTGTTGGATATTTTCGAGAACCTCCCGCGCCTGGCGTTCAAAGGCGGCGAGGGCGGCCTCGGCCTTGCGCTCCATCTCCTTGCGCTTGGCCTCCTCAGCCTTGCGTAGATCCTCCTGCTCCTTGCGGGTATCGCGTTCGAGGCGGACACGCTCCTCGGCGAGCGCGAGTTGCTTGGCCTTTACTTCGTCGAGACGGCGGTGGAGTTCGTTGAGAAAGCCGGCAATGTCGCGCTCACTGGTGGACATGGCCTGACGGGCGCGCTCGATCAGCCCCTTCGGAAGCCCGAGTTTTGAGGCGATGGCGAGTCCGGCGGAGCGGCCCGGGGCGCCGGTGACGAGAAGATAGGTCGGCGTGAACTCCTGCTCATTGAAGCCCATGGAGGCCTGGACTACACCCTCCGCGGTTGCCCCCCAGACCTTGAGGGGCATGAGGTGGGTGGAGGCGAGGGTGAAGGCACCGACGGCGCGGAGGTCTTCGAGGACGGCGACGCCGAGCGCTCCGCCTTCCTCGGGATCGGTGGCGCGGCCGAGTTCATCGAGCAGAACGAGGGAATCCGGGGTGGCGTCGCGGAGGATGAGCCGGATTTGCCGGACATGGGACGAGAAGCTGCTGAGGCTTTCGGCGATGGACTGGTTGTCGCCGATGTCGGCGAGGACCTGATCGAAGATCGGGAACTCGGCCTCCTCGCAGGGGACGGGAATGCCGGACTGCGCCATGAGGGATAGCAGGCCGGCGGTTTTCATGGTGACCGTTTTGCCGCCGGTGTTGGGCCCGGTGATGAGGAGCGTGCGATGAACACGGTCCATGCGGAAGGTTACGGGGACGACGCGTTTGCCCTCCTTGCGAAGCACGTCTTCGAGGATGGGGTGACGGGCGGCGTCGAGGTGAAGAGTGTCCCCGAAGGAGGGCATGACACAGCGGAACTGTTTGGCGAAGCGGGCCTTGGCGAAGGTGAACTCCAGCTCCGCCATCGCCTGAATCGTTCCACGGATGGCGGCGGCGTGCTCGCGGAGGGTCGCCGTCAGTTCGAGCAGGATGCGGTGGCACTCGCGCATCTCCTCCTCGGTGAGGCGGACGAGTTCGTTGTTGAGGGCGATGGTCTCCATCGGCTCAACGAAGAGAGTAGCGCCGGTTCCGGAGGCGGCGTGGATGACGCCGGGGATCTTGCCGCGCTGACCGGCGACGAGGGGGATGACGAAGCGCTCGGAGCGGATGGTGACGAAGTCGTCCTGGAGCACGCCGTCGTCCTTGTGGAGACGAAGGAACTTTTCCAGCGAATGTTGAATGGCCTCGCGCTGGCGGTCCATGCCGCGGCGGATGCGTTCGAGCGCTACGGAGGCGTGGTCGGCAAGGGTGCCGTTGGGGTGGAGTTTGCCGGCGATGGAGCGCAGGACTGGGCGGAGGTCGGCGAGTTGGGCGGCACGGCGGGCAAGGAGGGGGTAGTGATCGCCGGCGTTCGAGATGGAGGCGCGGAGTTCGGCGGCGCGGTCGAGCCATTGGAGGAGATCGTAGATCTCCTTGCCGTCGAGCGAGGCGCCCTCGATGCCGATACGGGCGAGTCCCTCGTCGATAGCGGGGAGGCCGGAGAAGCGGATGGTAACGTTCTTAAGCGCCGCGGCTTCATTGAGCAGAGCGACGGCCTCGTGGGTTTCGCGGTGCGCCTCTTCGAGAGCGGCGCGATCCGTGGAGGGTTCCAGTGCATCGAGGAGGCGGCGGGCGGGATGGGAGGCGATTTGACGGCCGATGATCGACTTGAGTTCGGCGTACTCGAGGACTTCGAGACTACTTTGTTCCATAACGGTCGAACGTGCGTTCGATTACTTCCAGGGTACCCGGTGTGATGAGCAGGGTGGGCAGTTGCGCGCGGGGAATCCCGGCGACGGCGGCGGAATCGTCGCCGGCGGCGGGTGAGCCGGCGGTCACGG
>CAZWDD010000171.1:0-11263 GCA_964632345.1 uncultured Solibacteraceae bacterium
TCCCGTTCGGTGGACCCTGGGGATCGCGGGTGGCATCAAGCGGGGGGGCGGGCGAGTACCAATCCTCACACCACTCCCAGACATTGCCGGCCATGCCCCGGAGTCCGCGGGAGTCGGCCGGGAGCGAAGCGACGGAGCCGGTGCCTTCGCGTTCGCGGGCGGTGAGCAGCACCGCGTCCTGGTAGCCACCCGGCCGGAAGGGCGAGGCGGACGGTGCCTGGTAGGCCGCTGCCCATTCGGCCGAGGAGGGCAGGCGGTATCCGGTGCAGCCCGGCGCGCGGCGTCCGGTGCTGAGGTCGTAGCAGGGCGTCATCCGTTCCCGGGCGCTCCGGAGGTTGGCGAAGGCGATGGCATCCTGCCAGGAGACGTTCTCGACGGGGCGCAGCGGGCCGGGGTAGTGGGAGGGGTTCCGGCCCGTCAGCTCCCGATACTCCTGCTGGGTGACTTCGGTGCGGTCCAACAGAAAAGAGCCCGTCTGGACGGGGACCGAAAAGCCGGTGGAGGCGTCGGCCACGGTAAGGCGGGAGGCGGGGATGGTGGCCATATCGGCCGCGGCCAACGGGGCCAGCAACAGGAGGAAGGTGGCCCGGCGCATGCTAGGCGGCCAGGTACTTTTCGACGAAGATCCGGCGGTGGTGCTCGAGGTGGCCGGCGATCATCCAGGCCAGGGCCCTGGTGGATACGTTCTTGCCGCTTGCGGTGCCGATGCGGTCCCAGGCATCCGGGGGGAGGGAGCGTAGAAGGCTCATGGTGGCGGCTCGAATGGAGATGAACTCATCAACATGGGAGAGCCAGGGGCGTGCATCGGCGGCGGCGTTGGCGGCGAACCGGTCCTGATCAAAGCCGGGCAGCGGGGTGTCCTCGCCGCCGCGAGCGAACCAGAAGGCACGGAAGGCGAAGACGCGTTCGGTGTCATTGATATGGCTGAGCGCCTCACGGAAAGACCACTTCCCTTCGGCGTAGCGCTGGAGGGACTGGGATTCTCCGACGGAGTGAAGGAGGTCGAGAAAGACGGCGGACTGGCTGTCGAGGTAGGTGAGGATGTCTCCGCTGCATTCGACTTTGGAGATATAGGTGAGGTGGTATTCGGCGTATTCCGAAGGTTCGGGAGGGCGGTTCATAGAGGCTACGATACCGTATTGAGGGCGGGGAAGATACCGAATCCGGGAGGGGGATACGAAAAGCTGTAGGGAGCCTGGAAAGTGCGGGGCAATCGCGGTGAAAAGTTTAGTATTCTTATGATTCCGAAATTCGGAAATCCTTGGCACTAAAATTGCATGGGATGAGAGGTTAAGAAAGGTACGCAAGGGCAAGTGCGGGAGTTGAAGCGTCAGTTCGCGGGTGGATTGATCGTCATTCTGACGATCGCCGCCGTTATTGCGGCGGGCATCAACTTTCAGCAGCAGCGCAAGTTCCGGCTGCCCGAGGACGGGGTGACCTGGGTTGACCGGGAGGGGAAGGCGGGGACGACGCCTGGCGGGCAGGCGATTATCCGGAACAATGTGGTGGCGCTTCATGTGGTGAAGGGGGGGCCGGCGGACCGTGCCGGCATCGTGGAAGGGGACATTCTTCACCGGATTGAGAGCGTGGTGGTGAACTCGGCCGCCGAGGTGGCGGAAGTCCTTGTGGGGATGGGGGTTTGGAAGAAGGTCGACTACTTTGTGGAGCGGCCGTACCGGCGCGACGGGGCAGAGATTTTGTTGGAGTTGCGTTCCACGGTCTACGTTGCAGAACACACGCCTTCCGATGCGGTGTACTACCAGTACTTTGTTGGCGCTGCCTATTTGTTCGTGGGGCTTTTCGTGTTCTTCCGCCGGGGGGACGCCCACCGGGCGCTGCATTTCTATCTGTTGTGCCTGGCTAGCTTTGTTCTCTACACGTTCCACTACACCGGGAAGCTGAATAGTTTCGATCAGGTGATCTATTTCGGCAACGTCTTTGCGGGGCTGCTGATGCCGACGTTGTTCATTCACTTCGCGCTGGTGTTCCCGGAGCCGCCGGCATGGCTGCGGGGCCGGGTGCGCCCGACACTGCTCTACGTTCCGGCGGTAGCGGGGGGATTGCTGTGGATGGCGGTGGTGAGCGGCACATTGCGGATAGCGGTAAGCCCGATTGAATTGCGCTGGCTGTTTGACCGGGTGTGGCTGGGTTTTCTGGCGGGCGGGCAACTGGCCGGGGCGGGGCTGCTTTCCTGGCGGTACCGGCGGACGAAGGATGCCATCACGCGGCAGCAGATCAAGTGGCTGCGCAATGGGGCGGTCTTCGGGGTGCTGCCGTTTGCGGCGCTGTATGTGCTGCCGTACCTGGCGGGGGCGGTGCTGGGCCCGGCGATGGAGATGGCGGTGCTGCCGTTAATGCTGGTTCCGGTGACCTGGGCGTATGCGATCTTCCGCTACCGGCTGATGGATGTGGACATCATCTTCCAGCAGGGCTATGTGTACACGCTGGCGACGCTGGCCGTGCTGGCAGTGTTCTACGGGCTGGTGTTTTCGATCACTGCTTCCATCCCCCATCCGGAGGGGCAGCCCGGGGCCAAGGTGGACGATCTGAATCCGGCGGCGCTGGTGAGCCTGATCCTGATTGCGGCGTTTATCTTTCAGCCGGTGCGCAACTGGCTGCAGGAGTTGCTGGACCGGCATTTCTTTTACAAGGACCGGTACGATTACCGCCGGACGCTGATTGAATTTGCCCGGGAACTGGGCAGCGAGACGGACCTGAACCGGACGCTGAATGCGGTGGCGGACCGGCTGACCCGGACGCTTTCGATTGAACGGATCGCCTTCTTCCTCAACGACGAAAAGAAGGGCGGATTCCGGCTCTACATGACGGCGGGACTGCAGCGTCCGGTTCCGGATCTGGTAGACCTGACGTTCCTGCCGGAAACGTCGAACCAGTACCTGTTCTTTGAGCGGACACGGGGCCCGTATGACGCATTTCTGGACGACCAGCCGCAGACGGTCCGCCACACGATTGCTGACCTTGACCTGACGTATTATGTTCCGTGCACGGCGCGAGGGCGGGTGATTGCTTACCTGGGCGCCAGCCGGACGACCGAGGGTGACTTTCTGTCTTCGGACGACGTGGAACTGCTGCAGACGCTTTGCGGCTATGTGGGTATCTCGATTGAGAACGCGCGGCTGTACCGGTCGCTGGCGAGGAAGGCGGAAGAGTACGAGCGTTTGAAGGAGTTCAGCGAGAACATCGTGGAGTCGATCAACGTCGGCATTGCGGCGGCGGACTTCGAGGACCGCGTAGAGAGCTGGAACTCACAGATGGAGCAACTGACGGGCATCCGGCGTGAGGACGCGGTGGGACGCCGGTTGCGGGATCTGCTGCCGGAGGAACTGGTGGGGCAGTTAGGGCGGTTGCGGAGCGAAGAGGGGATTCACACCATCTATAAGTTCCCGCTGCCGGGGCCGGACGACAGCGACCGTGTCATCAACGTTGTGTTTGCGCCGCTGATTTCGAAGGAGCAGGAGCAGATCGGCCGGCTGATCCTGTTTGACGACATTACGGAGCGCTCGGTTCTGGAGAACCGGCTGGTGCAGGCCGACAAGTTGTCGTCGCTGGGGCTGCTGGCGGCGGGCGTGGCGCATGAGGTGAACACGCCGCTGGCGGTGATCTCCAGCTACGCGCAGTTACTGGCCAAGCAGGTGAGCGGGGACGAGAACAAGTCCAAACTTCTGGAGAAGATCGCCAAGCAGACGTTCCGAGCCAGTGAGATCGTCAACTCCCTGCTGAATTTCTCCCGTACTTCGTCTACGGCGTATGAGGAAGTGGACCTGAACCGGATTCTGCGGGAGACGCTGCAGCTGATTCACCCGCAGTTGGACAAGGCGCAGGTGCGGGTGGAGGAGCGGCTGGACGGCGGATTGGGGACAGTGCGGGGAAATCCGGGCAAGCTGCAACAGGTATTTCTGAACCTTCTGCTTAACGCGCGGGATGCGATGGAGGGAGGCGGGACGCTTGTGGTGGAAACCACAACGAACGACAAGATGGCCCGCGTGTCGATCACGGATTCCGGTTGCGGGATTCCGGAGGAGAATCTGGCGCGGATCTACGATCCATTTTTCACCACGAAGGGAGCTCGGAAGGGAACGGGGCTCGGGTTGTCGATTACCTACGGTATTGTGAAAGAGCATGGGGGTTCGATCGGAGTCCTGTCGCAGGTGGGGCAGGGAACGTGCTTCCAGCTTGACTTCCCGTTGGTAAGGAAACCAGTGAATGCATAGTTCGGTATCGGAACCGGGCGCGACGCCGACGCGTGGCCGTGTCCTGATCGTTGACGATGAAGAGGACATCCGGGAGAGCCTGGAGACGCTGCTGACGATCGAGGGGTATACGGTCGATTTGGCGTTGAACGGGCAGGGTGGGCTGGACAAGCTGGCAAAGTCTTCCTACGACCTGGTGCTGCTGGACCTGATGATGCCGGACCGGACGGGCCTGGAGGTACTGGCCGAGTTCCGAGGGCGGGATCGCGAAACCCCTGTTTTCCTAATCACGGCCTACGGGTCGATCGACGTGGCGATCAAGGCGTTGAAGGCAGGGGCCAACGACTACTTCTCGAAGCCCTGGGACAACGAAAAGCTGATTATTGAAATCGACCGGCAGATTGCCAAGGGCCGGCTGGAACGCGAGAACGTAGAGTTGAAGCGGGCGCTGAAGCAGCGTTACGCATTTCCCAATATCGTAGGCAAGAGCGAGCGGATGCTGCGCGTCTTGGACACGGTGGCGCAGGTGGCGCCGAGCCGGGCGACAGTGTTGATTACCGGTGAGACCGGGACGGGTAAGGAGCTGATCGCCAAGGCGATTCATACGAACTCGACGCGGGCGGACTATCCGTTTGTCGCGGTCAATAGCGGATCGCTGCCGCCGGACCTGCTTGAGTCCACGCTTTTCGGCCACGTCAAGGGCGCCTTTACCGGGGCGATCGCCACGCGAAAGGGAGTCTTCGAGACGGCCAATCAGGGCACCATCTTCTTCGATGAGATCGGCAATATTTCGCCCGATATTCAAGCTAAACTGCTGCGCGTGATCCAGGAGCGGGAGTTCATGCCGCTTGGGTCCAACGAGACGATTCACGTCGATGTTCGGATTGTGGCGGCGACGAATGAAGACTTGAAGAAAATGGTGGATGAGAAACGGTTCCGGGAGGATCTGTACTACCGGTTGAATGTGATTCAGGTTGCCCTGCCGCCGCTGCGGGAGCGGAAGGAAGATATTCCACTGCTGACCGAGCACTTCTTCGATAAGTATTCGCGGGAGAACGAGAAGTTTCTGAATGCGTCTGGCCGCAGCGACCTGCGGTTTGAGCCGGAAGCGTTCCAGTTGCTGCTGGAGCACAGCTGGCCGGGCAACGTGCGGGAGTTGGAGAACACGATCGAGCGGGCGGTTGTGTTGGCGACCGGTCCGAACGTGGCGGCGACGGTGCTGCCGGACTCGGTGCTGCACCCGGGCGGGGTGCGGATCCGGCGGGACGACACGGGATTGCTGCCCGCCGATGCGAGCCTGTATGAGATTGTGGCGGATTTTGAACGGCGGACGATTGTGGATGTGCTGGAGAACGTGCACTACTCGCAGACGGAAGCCGCCGAGCGTCTGCACATACCGCTGTCGACGTTGAACCAGAAGATCAAGCGGCTGAATATTGAAATCCGTCGGGGGCGCGGGACGGGAAGCTGAGGCCGTACTATGCTGGTATCCATGCCAGCGATTCAACGCCGATCCTTCCTATTGTCCGCCGCCGCCGCCAGTGCCTCGCATGGCTGGGCTGCGGCGAGTGACCGCCTGCGGGTGGCGATTGTGGGGGTGGGTTCGCGCGGGTCGGCGCACATCCGGGAGATCCTGCCCGTGGGGAACATGGAAATTGCGGCGCTGGTGGAGGTGGACGGCGCCAGGGCGGAGCAGGCGTCCCAGTTTATCTTCCAGAAGACCGGAAAGCGGCCGATCATCGAGTCCGATATGCGGCGGGTGTTTGACGATAAGTCGATTGACGCGGTGACGATTGCCACAACGAATCACTGGCATGCGCTGTCGGGCATCTGGGCGATGCAGGCGGGCAAGGATGTGTATGTCGAAAAGCCGGTGTCGCACAATTTGTTTGAAGGCCAGAAACTGGTGGAGGCGGCGCGGAAGTACAAGCGCGTGGCGGCCGGCGGTACGCAGCGCCGCTGGTGGGGCCGGTGGCGGAAGGCTGTTGAACTGATCCACGCGGGGGCGATCGGCGATATCTATCAGGGAAACTTTGTTTTTCCGGGCAGCCGTGACTCCATCGGATTCAAGCCGGTGAAGGAGCCGCCGGCCAATCTGAACTGGGATAAGTGGCTGGGGCCGGCGCCGATGCAGCCGTATCATGAGAACTTAGTGCACTATAACTGGCACTGGTTTTGGGATTTCGGCAACGGTGAGTTAGGCAACAACGGTATTCACATGATCGACATCCTGCGCTGGGCGATGCGGAAGAAGCTGCCGGTGGCGGTGCGATCGACGGGCGGGCGCTTCGGGTATAAGGATCAGGCGGAGACGCCGAACACGCAGAATGTGACGTGGACGTTTGAGGATGGGTCGGCGATGGTGGGGCAGTTGCGCGGGCTGTACACGGCCGAGCCGATGTCGTGGGACTTCTTCGGGACCAAGGGCCACATGCACATGAAGGCGAACGGGGAGTTTTCCATTCGGATGGGGCGGAAGAAGGAGTTGGAGCCGGCGGTGGAGTCACCGGCCAACATCGATCACTTCGCCAACTTCGCCGAAGCCGTGCGGGCCCGTGATCCGAAACTGCTGCATGCCGAGATTGAGGAGACCTATCTTTCGACGGCGCTCTGCCATCTCGGCAACATTTCGCACCGGCTCGGACGGGAACTGAAGTTCAATCCGACGGCCGCGCGCTTTGTGAACGATAAGGAAGCGGATGCGCTGCTGACGCGGCGCTATCGCGCTCCGTATGTGGTGCCGGAGCGCGTCTAGCCGCGCAGGTGTTTGTGGAAGAAATCGAGCGTGCGGCTCCAGGCGAGCTTGGCCGCGGCTTCGTCGAAGCGCGGCGTGGTGTCGTTATGGAAGCCGTGATTGGTCTTTGGGTAGATGTGCGCGGTGTAGTTGACGCCGCTGGCCTTCAGGGCCTCTTCGTAGGCGGGCCATCCGGCGTTGACGCGCTGGTCGAGTTCGGCGTACTGCAGCAGCAGCGGGGCCTTGATCTTCGGGGCGTCCGCGGCGGGCGCCTGGCCTCCGTAGAAGGGGACGCCGGCCGATAGGTCCGCGCCGAGGCGGACGGCGAGCATGTTGACGACGCCTCCGCCGTAGCAGAAGCCGACGGCGCCGATTTTCCCGGTGCAGTTGGCATGGGCTTTCAGCCAGCGGGCGGCGGCGATGAAATCGTCGGCCAGTTTGGTGCGGTCGACGGTGGAGAAGAGCTTCACGGCCTGCTCCTCGGTGCCGGGATAGCCACCGGCGGTGGTGAGGCCGTCCGGGGCGAAGGCCAGGAAGCCCGCGGCGCCCAGGCGGCGGGCGACGTCTTCGATGTACGGATTCAAGCCGCGGTTTTCATGGATGACGAGTACGCCCGGCGCCTTGCCACCGGCGGCCGGACGGACGAGGTAGCCCTTGATGGACCCGTTGCCCTGCGGGCTTGCGACGGTCTCATAGCCGGTGCGGATGCGCGCGTCGTCCTTGGCCACCTGCTGCGCCCATGCGAAGTTCGGGCGGAGGGTTTCGAGCATCATCGCCGCCGTGACGCCGCCGGTGGCGTAGCGTTTGGCGCCATCGAGGAAGGCGCGGCGGTCGATATCGCCATGGACATACTTGTCGAAGAGATTGAGCACTTCCTGGGGGAAATCAGCGGCGGTTTTGCGTTCCATATGGTTAGGCGCGAGGATAGCATAGGCGCCACCCGCCCGGCGGCGCTACGTGCGACCCCGTCCGGCGGCGCGGGTGATACGATTCTCCTGATGAAACCGTTCGACTACGTGGCGCCCAATTCGCTTGACGAGGCGATCCGCGCCCTTGCCTCGACGCCGGACGCGCGTGTGCTTGCCGGCGGAACGGACCTTCTGGTCCAACTCAAGTCCGGCCGGCGTGACGCGTCGCTGGTGGTGGATCTGAAGCGAATCCCGGAGCTGATGACGATTGCGATGGAGGAGGGCGGGCTGCGGCTCGGAGCAGCGGCGCCGTGCATCCGCATTGCGCGGCACGCGGATGTGCGCACGCTGTACCCGTCGCTGGCGGAGCTGGCGTCGCTGATCGGCGGCACTGCGATACAGGGCCGGGCCTCGATTGGCGGCAATCTCTGCAACGCCGCTCCTTCGGCCGACTCGGTACCGCTGCTGATAGCGCTTTCGGCCGTGGCGCGGGTGGCGGGGCCGGCGGGGCTGCGTGAGATTGCGGTGGAAGAGTTCTGCGTGGCGCCGGGCCTGAACGCGCTGGGGGCAGGTGAGTTCCTGGTGGACCTGTTGATTCCCCGTCCGGCGGCTGGGTTCCGTGCGCACTATCTGCGCTTCATTCCGCGGAACGAGATGGACATCGCGGTGGTGGGCGTCGGGGCGTCGGCAACGGTGGTGGACGGGCGCATCACCGCGGCGCGACTGGCGCTGGCCTCGGTTGCGCCGACGCCGCTATTCGTTCGCGATGTGTCGGCGGCGCTGGTTGGCCAAGCCCCTTCGGAGGAGTTGATCGGACAAGCGGCGACGCTAGCCGCCGCGGCGGCGCAGCCGATCACTGACATGCGCGCCCCGGCCGAGTATCGGCGGCATCTGTGCAACGTACTCTCGCGCCGCGCGCTCGCGGCGGTGCTCGCGCAGTAATCAGGACCTTGACATGAAAACCTACGTTTCGATGCAACTTAACGGCGAGCCGGTGGAATTCCTCGCCGAGCCGCGGCAGACCCTGCTCGAGTGTCTCCGCGACACGCTGCAGATGACCGGATCCAAGGAAGGCTGCGGCGACGGAAACTGCGGGAGTTGCTGTGTGCTGCTGGACGGCGAACTGGTGACATCGTGCCTGGTTCTGGGCGTGGAGGCGCAGGGCTGTGCGGTGACCACGGTGGAAGGCCTGGCCGCGGGCTCGTCGCTGCACCCTTTGCAAAAGGCGTTTGTCGAAAACGCCGCGCTGCAATGCGGATTCTGTACGCCGGGCTTTCTGGTGGCGGCTAAGGCGCTGCTCGACCAGGATCCGGACCCGAGTGAGGAGCGCATCCGGCTGTGGTTGGCCAACAATCTGTGCCGGTGCACGGGGTATGACAAGATTGTCCGCGCCGTTCAGGCGGCGGCCCGTGAAATTCGCCAGGAGGCCCAATGAGCAACAGTTATCGCGTCATCGGTACGCGGCCCGCGCGCCATGACGGCGCCGACAAGGTGACTGGCCGCGCCATCTACGGAGCCGATTTTCATATCAACGGACTGGTGCATGGCGCGATTCTACGCAGCCCGCACGCGCATGCGCGGGTCGTGCGGATAGACACGTCGAAGGCCGCGGCTTTGCCGGGCGTACTGGCCGTTGTCACCGCTGAGGACTTTCCGCAGACGCCGGATCGGATTGTGGATCTGGGCGAGGGTGAGACTCCGTTGAGCTACCTGCGCGGCAACGTGCTGGCACGGGGCAAGGTGCTCTACCGAGGCCATGCGGTGGCGGCGGTTGCGGCGTTGAGCCCGCAGGCGGCGGAACAGGCGCTTGGGCTGATTGCAGTGGACTACGAGCCGCTGCCTTGTGTGCTGACCGCGCTTGAGGCGATGGCTCCCGGCGCGATTCAGCTCCATGACGACATCCGGCCCCGTGAACTTGGCGCCGAAGCGGGCGAGCCGAGCAACATCACCGAACATGTCCATCACGCCATGGGAGACGCCGAGAAGGGATTTGCCGAGGCAGCCGTTGTGGTGGAGCGGGAGTTCCATACGGCTACCGTTCATCAAGGCTACATTGAACCGCACGCGGCGACTGCGCTGTGGAACAACGACGGGCGCGTTCAGATCTGGTGTTCGACGCAGGGCAGTTTCGTGGTGCGGGATGTGGTGGCGTGCCTGCTTGATCTGCCGGTATCCGGAGTGAAGGTGACCCCGACGGAAATCGGGGGGGGATTCGGCGGCAAGATTCCGGTGTATCTGGAACCGGTGGCGGCGCTGCTGTCAAAGAAGTCCGGCCGGCCGGTGCGTCTGGTGATGAACCGCCGCGAGGTGTTTGAGGGGACCGGTCCAACGCCAGGCTCCTACCTGCGCGTAAAGCTTGGCGCGGCTGCCGACGGCCGCATTGTTGCGGGGCAGGCGTATCTGGCTTATGAGGCGGGGGCCTATCCGGGAGGGATGGTGGGCGCGGGCTCGATGTGCGTGTTTGCAGCCTACGACATTCCGAACCAGACGATCGACGGCTATGATGTGCTGGTCAACAAGCCCTCGACGGCTGCGTATCGCGCCCCGGGTGCGACGAATGCGGCGTTTGCCACGGAGAGCGTAGTGGATGAGATCGCGCGCCAGTTGCAGATGGATCCGATCGAACTGCGGCTGCGCAACGCGGCGAAGGAGGGGACGCGCCGAGCCGATGGCCCGAAGTACCGGCGGATCGGGTGCGTGGAGGTGCTGGAGGCCATGCGGGCGCACCCGCATTATTCCGCGCCGCTGGGCACCCCATCGAACTCCTACTGCACGCGGGGCCGTGGCGTGGCCATCGGTTACTGGTTCAATGTTGGATTGCCATCGAGCTGTGTGATCAGCGTCAATGCCGACGGTACGGCGAGTCTGATCGAGGGCTCGACGGATATCGGTGGGACGCGTACGTCGATCGCGATGCAGGCCGCCGAGGTGCTGGGCATTCCGGTGGAGCACGTTCATCCGGCAGTGGTCGATACGGACACGATCGGGTACACAGGAGTCACAGGAGGCTCCCGCACCACCTTCGCCACGGGTTGGGCCGCGCACGATGCGGCGCAGGATGTGATCCGGCAGATGAAGCAGCGGGCGGCGCGCATGTGGCAGGTGGAGGAGGTGGACTTTCTGAACGGGGTGTTCCGGTCGAACGGGCGCGAGATGACCTTCGCGGAGCTAGCCGGACAGTTGACCGGGACGGGCGGTCCGGTGGTGGGCCAGGCGTCGGTGAATCCGCGCGGCGTGGGCGGGTCGTTTGCGGGCGTGCTGGTTGACGTAGAGGTGGACCGGGAGACGGGCAAGGTGGAGATCCTGCGCTTCACCTCGGTACAGGACGCCGGCCGTGCCATTCACCCCAGCTATGTGGAGGGCCAGATGCAGGGGGGCAGCGTGCAGGGGATCGGCTGGGCGCTGAACGA
>CAZWDD010000172.1:0-11263 GCA_964632345.1 uncultured Solibacteraceae bacterium
CCCGCCCAGCAAGCCTGCGACGATGATCAGAACGAAATCCTGTGCGATGCCCACGGGCGGCGGCGGCTCCTTTCCGGGAAATGGTGACTAAGCGCGTTTCCGGCTGCGGAGGTATTCGAAAACGATCGGGAGGACCGAAACGAAGATGATTCCCAGAATCACCTTTTCGAAATGCTTGCGAACGATCTCATTGTCGCCCAGCATGTAGCCGAGCGATGTCATCAACACCACCCAGCCGATACCGCCGAAGATATTGAAGCTGGCAAAACGGCTATAGTTCATCTCCGCCACGCCCGCCACGAAGGGCGCAAACGTCCGGATGATCGGGATAAACCGGGCGTAGATGATGGTCTTTCCGCCGTGCTCCTCGTAGAACTCCTTCGTGCGGATCAGGTGTTCCTGCTTGAAGAAGCGGCTGTCCGGGCGGTTGAAGACCCCCTTGCCGGCCCGGCGCCCGAGCAGATAGCCGGTGGCGTCACCGATGATGGCCGCGGCGATCAATACGATGTTGATGGCCACGATGTCCAGCCCGCCGGCGCCGGCCACAACTCCCACAGTGAACAGCAGTGAGTCGCCGGGCAGGAAGAAACCGGCCAACAGGCCGGTTTCCGAAAACACAATTCCGAACAGCAGCGCGTAGCCGTGCCAGCCGCTGAAGACGCTGGTCAACAGTTGCCGGAGGGCATCCGGATTGGTCAGCGTCCGGATGAAGTCGATAAGGGCCTGGACCATTCGCTAGGCGCGGTAGCTGTCGATCAGGCGCCGGATGACATCCTGATTGATCTTTACCTTTCCTTTTTCGATCAGGCGGTTCACGAGGCCATCCTCAAAAAGATCCTTGCGCTCCTGAGATTTGCGGCCCTTCACTGCGGTAACCAGATTCAGGCGGTCCTCTTCGAACTTGCTCATGTCGGCTTCCGTCTTGGCATTCAGCCGGGCCACAACCAACTGCCCGCTGATGTTCATGGGGCCAGCGAGCGCTCCGGGCTGTTTCTCAAACAGATCGGTGAAGTAATTTCCAGAGCCGACGCCCTCGGCCGCGCCCTCCCGCGTAAACTCGTTGGAGGTCTTTACTTCGCCGCCAACCGCCTGGGCGATCTGCCGGAGGTCCGCCCCGTTTTTGACCAGGGTTTCCACTTCCTTCTGCTTGGCCATGATCATCTCATAGGCCTTCTGCTCGGCGAGTTGATTGCGGATGCCGCCTTCGACTTCGCTCAGATCCGCCGGGCGCGGCGCGGTGATGCCGGTCAGCGCGGCGACGACCATCTTGTTATTACCAACGACGATTGCGTTGGTCACGCCGCCCTGCTGGAGGCTGAAGATGTTCGACGAGAAGTCCTCGGAAACACCGATCTCCTGGATCGGGTCCGAAGCGCGGGCGTCCTGCACGGAGTAGTGCGACAGTCCATGCTTGGCAGCGATCGCGGCCGCATCCTTGGGGTTCCGGGCCAGTTCCGCACGCGCCTGCTCGATGGCGGCTTCCATGCGGGGCTGCACCATCTGCCGGCGCATCTCGGTGGCGAGTTCGCCCTTCACTTCCTCAAAACTCTGTACCTTGGGCTCTTCACGATCCAACACCTGAATGATGTGGAATCCGTACTCCGTCTTCACCAGATTGGAGATCTCATTTTTCTTCAAGGAGAATGCGGCCGCTTCAAAGTTCGGCACGGTCTGGCCCTTCACCATCCAGCCATACTCGCCACCGTTGTCCTTCGAGCCTGGGTCCTCTGAGAACTCCTTCGCCAGTTTGGCGAAATCGGCCCCACCCTTCACCTGCTTCAACAGGTCGTTGGCTTTCGCCTCCACCTGCTTCACTTCGTCGGCGGACTTCTCGGTTGTCTTCAACAGGATGTGCCGCACCTTCACGCGCTCACCGGAGCGGAAGCGGTCGCCGGCTGAGGCATAAACCTGCCGCAGGGTGGCATCACTCACGTCGATCGTCGCGCCAATCTTCTCCTCCGAAACCACGAGCAGCTCAAAGCTGCGGCGTTCCGGCGTCATGAAGCGATTCCGGTTGGCGTTGAAGTAGGCCTGCACTTCCTCGGCGGACACATTCGCCTGCGCCTTGAACTTCTCCGGCGAAACGGCGATGTAGTCGATCTTGATTTTCTCGTGGCGTCGCTTGTGCTCGGCGGTGAGTTCCTCCGCGGTGACAATCATGGCCTCCATCACGATATTGCGGAGCTTCACCAATTGCATCTGCTTGCGCACGTTAGCTTCGAATTCGGGTACAGTTAGGTTCTGCTGCGCAAGGAAGGATACATAGAGCTCCTTGTTGAACCCTCCCTGGAAAATGTTGGGCAACATGGACTTGATGGCATTTGCCACCTCCTCCTCGGTCACGCGGATGCCCATCTCGTTGGCCTGGCACGCGGTGGCCCGCTCCGCAACAAACTGGTTCACGTATTCCGGGATGTAGTTCTGGATCATCTCCATCGGGAACGACTTGTTGCGCAGCGCCGACTGCAACTGCAGTTGCACTTCACGAAGCGTGATGGGGGTATCGCAAACCTCGGCGACAACGGCTTCGTTGGTTGCCATGCCGCTCCCCGGCCCGCCAGGTACCAGATAGGCAACCATGGAAAGGGCAACAAGGCCGAGCAAAACAGTCAGAGTGGTGCGAACCGCCTTATCGCGGCGCCGGAACAGATCAAACATTTACGTGGGACTCCTGCAGGGTAGGCTCCAAATATTATAGCTTGCGGCGGCTATTCCCACTCAATTGTGCCCGGAGGCTTGTGGGTGAGGTCGTAAAAAACAGCCGCGATGCCAGGGATGGCAAGCAGTGCGTCGCGCATGCGATGGAGCAGATCTTCGGGCATGGGGACGGATTGAGCGGTCATGCCGTCCACCGAGTCGATGGGGCGGAGGACGACGGAATCAGGGCGCCCGGGGGCACCCAGGGGAATGAGGACCACGGGGAACTGCCAGACGTGCCGGTCGAAGCCGGAGTCGTGCGAGAGTTCCCTCACCACGGCGTCGGCGCGGCGCAGTCGGTCCATGCGCTCCGGCGTGATGGCGGAGCGGAGTACGGACAGGCCGGCGGCCGGAACGTTGTGTCCGACTTCGCCGATAACGCGGTTCACCCGGTGGTCGGCGTTGATGGCGTCGGTGGCGCGGGAGTGGTCGAGATGGCCGACAATTAGCACCGGGCGGTAGGAACGTGAGTCGCCCTGCACGCCGACCGAGTGAATGGGTGCGATCACTCCGCCGGGAGCGGCGAGACAGGCCTCGTCCTTGTCCGCACAGAGGCAGCGGATGGCCAGCCCCGGACCCGGAAACGGATGGCGGTCGAGAAACTCGGACGGGAGACCCAGTTCGCGGCCCAGCTCACGCACCTCATCTTTATAGAATTGCGTCAGCGGCTCCACGATCCGGTTCTCATCGATCAACTTCTGAATTCCCGGAACGCGGTTGTGGTGAGTCTTGATGAGATCGGCTTTGGCGGTGCCGCCGCTTTCGATCGTGTCCGGATAGATCGTCCCCTGGCCGAAGATCCAATGGCCGTCCAGATAGGGTCCGGATTCCAGGATCTCTTCCTGGATTTGCACAAACTTCTCGCCGATGATGCGCCGCTTCTGTTCAGGTTCGGTGACGCCGGCAAGCGCCGAGAGGAAGGTGTCCTGTGCGTCTACGACACGAAAATGCTCCGCTCCCAGGGACGCAAAGATGCGGCGGACGAATTCAGTTTCCCTCTCCCGCATCAGGCCGGTGTCGACATAAGCACCATGCACCCGCTGGTCGCCAAGCGCTTTCAAGCACAGTGTGTAGGCGACCGTGGAGTCCACTCCGCCGGAGACAAAAAAGAAGATGTTCCGCTCGCCGGCCACCTCGCGGATCGACTGTTCCACAACCGGAATCCGGCTGGCTGGCTCCCAGTCCTTCTCGCAACCGCAAATGCCGAACAGGAAGTTGTGCAGTACCTTGTGGCCCTCGTGCGTGTGGACCACCTCCGGATGGAACTGGACGGCGTACTTCCTGGTCTCGTCATTGCCCATGGCCGCCACTGCGCAGGTGTCGGTCGAGGCCAGGACGCGGAACCCGGCCGGAGGCGCGTAGACCGTGTCCCGGTGGCTCATCCATGTCTGCCGCCGGTTTTCGACTCCGGCGAACAACGGGCTGGGGTCGGCCGCCAGGTCGAGGTTGGCCAGGCCATACTCGCCTTTTTCTCCCTTGCGAACATCGCCCTGCAGCAGATAGGCGATCAACTGCTGGCCGTAGCAGATGCCAAGCACCGGGATACCGCTGGCCAGCAGCGCTGGATCAACCGTGGGGCTGCCGGGTTCATAAACGCTGCTGGGGCCGCCGGAAATGATGACGCCTCGGGCGCGGCTCAGTTCGGCAAGTGGAGTCTCACTGGGCCGCACTTCGGCGTAGACACCATGTTCACGGACTTTCCGGGAGATGAGATGGGTGTACTGGCCACCCGTATCAAGAATGTAGACCTGTGGTTCGGGAGCGTAATCGTTCACGAGATAGAAGTTGGGGGCTTAGGGGTCCTGGCGCGGGGCGGTCCGCTGCACGATCAACTTCTTCGCGTTCTCCAGAAGTTCCTTGGCCTTTTGCATGGAATCAATCGCCTTGACGACGATGGGGTCGCTTTCAACGGCAAGCTTGCGCGCTTCTTCCGTTCCGAAAGCGGTGAGGTACATTTCGTTCTTCAACCGCATCTTCGTCCAGTCAAGGTTTTCCGTCCATTCGGTTTCAGTGAACGGGACGCTCTCCTTGGTCAGGAAGGCCTTGAAATCGGCGACGACCTGGGCGTCAGGGTCCCAGCCCTGCGGCAGTTTCGCCTCTTTGCCGCCGAAGAACTTCGCGGTGAAATTGAAGAAGGTGAACCGGCGGATGAGTTCCGTCTGGAACTTGTTCGCGCGCGGCGAAGTGAAGGGTTCGTCCGGCTTGATACCGCCGCCGCCGTAGACAGTCCGGCCGCTGTCGGTCATCTTCACGTCGTTGGGGTTCTGCGTCGCCGTATCTTTGCGGTAGTAGTAATCGAGGAACGAGGTGTGCTGGTAATCGCGCTGAATCAGACGGTTGGATGGAGTGTAATACTTCGCCGTAGTCAGGGCCAGTCCGGTGGAATCGCTCATCGGATAAACCGTTTGCACGAGGCCCTTGCCGAAGGTATTGTCGCCGAGAATCCAGCCGCGGTCGTGATCCTGCAACGCGCCGGCGACGATTTCCGCCGCGCTGGCCGAGTAACGATTCACGAGTACAACGATGGGATAGTTACGCTTGTTGCTGCCGTTGCGCGCCAGGTAGGGCCGTTCCGCCGAAGCGCGGCCCCGATGCGAAACCACAGCCTGCCCGTTCTGCAGGAATCGGCCAGCCACCGCCACACCCTCGTTCAGCAGCCCGCCGGGATTTTCGCGCAGGTCGAGAATGAGCCCCTTCACGTTCTGTTCCCCAACGCGCTTGAAGTTGTCTTCCACTTCCTTGCTGGTGTTTTCGTTGAAGCTCTCGATGTCGATGTAAAGGATGCCGGGCTTGACGAAGAACGCATCCTGCACCGATTTCCGGGGGATTTCATCGCGGATGATGTTGAAAGTGATCGGCTTGTCGACGCCATCACGGGCAACCATCACTTGTACCGGCGTGCCCCGCGGCCCTTTCAGGATATCGGCCACCTCGGTGGTCGTCATGTTGTCGGTACGTTTATCGTTGACGCTCAGGATGGTGTCGCCGGGGCGGATGCCGGCTTTGTAGGCAGGCGAGCCGGGAAAGGGCGCAATGACGACGGTGCGGCGGTTGCGTTCACTTACCGTCATCCCGACGCCGTAGTAATGGCCGCGTTGATCCTCGCGCAGCTGCTGGAAGTCACGCGGATCAAAGAACGAAGAGTGCGGATCCAGCGTGCGCAGCATGCCCGCGATGGCGCCCTTATAAATGGCTTTATCGGAAGTGACCTTGTCGGCGAAATTCTGCTCAACCGTCGAATAGACCTTCGTGAAGGTCCGGACCGCCTGCGAGATTTCATCCTCGCTGGTGGCGGCATTGGCGTCCGACACAAGCGGGCCGACCACTCCGCCGAGGACGGAGCAGGTGACAATTACGGCGGGCGCAATCCAATTCAGGCGACGACGAGCGTGGGCCATCCAGTACCTCCCGATACTGCCTCTACTATATCAGCTTGCCAACAAGGCACCGGCCTCATGTAGCTGCTTCCTGTATGGACGCAGGCGGCGGCGGTTTCGTTGTGGAAATCGGCTCTGAAAATCAGACCGCGCGGGCGCGGCGACCGGCGGCGGGGGTGGCGCGGCTCACCGATTTGCGGGCGGGCGCGATGTTGGCGGCCGCTCCCAGCCGCTTCACCTGGTCCGTTACGCAGACCAGGAACATCGGCTGATCGGCATTCTTCAGAATGTCGATGATCGATTCGTTGTCGTTTTCCAGATAAATCGACGTGCCGTCCGTTACCAGATGCATGTCGCTGCCCGCGTTGAAGATGTCGCTCAATCGCTTGCCCATTTCCTTCTGCAGAAAGCGGAGGACACGGCGGATCTTCTGCAGGGAGAAACCCTTCCGCCGCAGTTCGGCGATAACGGCGATCTCAATCGCCTCTTCCGGCAGGTAGACGCGCTTGTGTCCCTCGTGGCGGGGAGACACCACCTTCTGTTCGTCCCACCACTGGAGCTGCCGCAAGCTGACGCCGGTAACTTCGGAAATTTCGCTGGAGGTGAATTGCTGGTCGGTTAGTGCCGAATCAATGCGAATCTTTTTTGTTTTGAACATAAACAGAAATTTCCGTTTACAACGGGAGAGGTGGACTCCTAGATTGTACGAAACTGGAGATGAATGTCAACGCCCCCTAGTGTGGCTATCGGAGTTGCGATCCGCGCCGAACTGCCCCCGATGCTCCGCATGTCGATTCCTCTGATTTTGGCGGAACTCGGCTGGATGGCCATGGGCGTTGTGGACACCGTGATGGCAGGGCATGCCGGGCGGCATTTGCTGGGCGCCGTCGCGCTGGGGCACGGCCTTTACTACACGTTTGCCGTCTTCGGGATTGGCGTCATCCTCGGGCTCGACACGCTGATATCCCAGGCCTATGGCCGCGGTGATATCGGCGATTGCCGCCGCTCGCTGTCCGGGGGGCTGGTGGTGAGTTTTCTGATGGCGCCTCCGTTGATTGCCATGGCCTGGGCGATGGGTCCGGTGATGGACTGGTTCGGCATTGAGACGGCGCTGCGCGACGAGACGCAGGGCTACCTGCGCGCCGTTAGCCTCGGCACGCTGCCGTTGATGATCTATGCCGCTTTCCGCCGGTTTCTGCAGGCGCAGGACGTGGTCCGGCCGGTGATGGTGGCGCTGGTGTCGGCGAACGCCGTGAACATTTTCGGCAATTGGGTGCTGATATTCGGCAATCTGGGGATGCCGGCGATGGGCGCCGCCGGCGCGGGTTATGCGACGACTCTATCCCGGTTATATCTGGTTGCATTTTTGCTGTGGGTGACGGTGGAGGGACATGGCTGGAATGGCTGGACGCGCTGGCCTGGCTGGGACCGGATTCGGGAAGTGGTCCAGTTGGGGGTGCCGGTTGGCTTGCAGATTTCCTTTGAGGTGGCCGTATTCGCCGTGACGACGACTATGCTCGGCGCGCTGGGTCCTGTGGCGCTCGGCGGGCACCAGATCGCGCTCAACCTGGCCAGTATTACCTACATGATCCCGCTGGGCGTTTCCTCGGCGGCCGCTGTCCGGGTTGGGCAGGCCGTGGGGCGGAGGGACATTACGGCTGCCCGACGCGCCGGGTGGGTCGGCATCGCACTTGGGGCGGCGTTTATGATTCTTGCCGGAGCCGCCTTCCTATCGGTGCCGGCGGCGATTGCCGGACTCTACACTCCCGATGCCGAAGTGGTGGCGATGGCGGCGGCGCTGCTGATTTTCGCGGCGATCTTTCAGTTGTTCGATGGAATTCAGGCCGTCGCCACCGGCGCATTGCGAGGGCTGGGAGACACCAGCACTCCGATGGTGGCTCATATCGCCTGCTACTGGGGTATTGGGTTGCCGCTCGGGTGGTGGTTGACGTTTCCGCAAGGGTGGGGCGCCCGCGGATTCTGGGCCGGGTTGAGCCTGTCGCTGGTGCTGATCGGGATTGTGCTGCTGGCCGCCTGGAAACGGAAGATCGACAGATGGGAGGATGCAGGTGCCGGCGACGCCCCCAGCCGCTGAAACCATGTTCGACCGCATGCGCGCGGTGGTTCGCCGGGTGCCGGTGGGCCGCGTTACCACCTACGGTGACGTCGCTCGGGAGGCCGGATTCCCTACCTGTTCCCGCCAGGCCGCCTGGTGCCTGAAGAAGTTCGATCCCTCGCTGCCCTGGCATCGCGTGATCGGCCAGGGCGGCCGCATTCTCCTTCGCGGCGCAGCGGGCGTTGAGCAGATTCAGCGGTTGGAGGCCGAAGGCGTCACCGTTGCGGGCACGCGGGTCGACCTGGCCCGCTTCGGCTATGAGGTCCGCCTGCGGCGCCGGCGCTAGCCGTCGCGATCCCTCAGCCGCCTCCGACGAAGTGGACGATTTCCACCTGCGCACCCTGGCGCAGGACGGTTTCAGGCCACGCCGGAGATTTTATGATCGCGCGGTCCAGTTCCACGGCGACCCTCTCGCCGGGAATCTCCAACAGGCCCAGAAGTCCTGTAATTGTCGTGCCTTCAGCCACTTGGCGGGATTCGCCGTTTACAACAATCTCAATCATTTTTGTTCTGAAACCGGGGGGAGTAGAGAAATTCTCGCCAAACCGTAATTTGACGCGGCTCTTCCCTCATCATTATATTTTGAAGAGGGTAAACTCTCCCCAAAGAATGCCGACATCCCTGCAAGAAAGCTACATACCCGTTCTCCTGGCGTGGTTATTCGCCATTGCGAACGCGACCGGCGTCATTGTGACTGGCGCCCTACTGGGCAAACGAGTCCGGAACAAATTCAAGGACATGCCCTACGAATCGGGAATGGCGCCGATCGGATCGGCGCGCGAGCGGTTCAGCGTGAAGTTCTACATGGTGGCGATGCTCTTTATTCTGTTCGACATCGAAGCCGTGTTCCTGTACCCCTGGGCCGTGGTTTACCGGGACCTGAAGTGGTTTGCCTTCGTCGAGATGATGATCTTCATTGTTTTGGTCCTGGCCGGTTTCTTCTACATCTGGAAGAAGGGAGTGCTGGACTGGACGCACGCCGAAGATATCGAGCGTCGCTCCGCGGCTGGCACCTTGCACGACGTTCCGACCCTCCACAAGGTGGATCATGCTGCCTGAATCTCTTCGTGAAAACCCCGTCGCGGCGTCCTTGGAGCAGTTGGATCCATCGATGATTGCCGGCGGCAATATGGATCTGAACGAGTTGACGATTGAAATCGTTCCCGAAAAGATCCTGTCCGCGCTTCGCGGTCTGAAGGAACAGAAATTTGAACGGCTGTCCACGGTGACTGCTGTCGACCGGTATCCGATGGAGCCTCGCTTTGAGGTGGTGTATCACCTGCAGTCGGTATCGCGGAACCTGTTTGTGCGGTTGAAGTGCCGCGTGAGCGGAGAGAAGCCGGAGATCGATTCGGCCACCGCTGTCTATGCGTCTGCGAACTGGTATGAGCGGGAAGCATGGGATCTGTTCGGGGTTGTCTTCAAAGGGCATCCCAACCTGACGCGAATCATGATGCCGGACTTCTGGGAAGGCCATCCGTTGCGCCGGGATTACCCGGTGCATGGCCACAAGTACAGCTACCAAAACGAGTAAAGCGCGCGGCCAGCGCCCGGCCTTCCGCGCTCCAACGCTGACGGCCTCGGCCCGAATTCCAGGGAGAGCCCTTTAACTATGAGCGAGACAGTGACAACCGCCGCCCCGACAGAAACCGGGCACCCCGAATCCGGCCATACGCGCCGGATGACCCTCAACATGGGGCCGCAACACCCGTCGACGCACGGCGTGCTGCGGGTGGTGCTGGAACTGGAAGGCGAGACCGTTCTCAAGTGCACCCCCGATATCGGGTTCCTGCACACCGGCATTGAAAAGCAGTGCGAGGCGCTCAACTGGCAGCAGGTCATCACACTGACCGACCGCGTCGACTACCTTGCCAACCTGTCCAACAACCTTGCCTATAGCCTGGCCGTGGAAAAACTGCTGCAGATGGAGATTCCTCCCAAGGCGCAGTGGATGCGGGTGCTGCTGACGGAGTTGACGCGCATCAACAGCCACCTGGTGTGGCTGGGTACGCACGCGCTCGACATCGGCGCCATGACGGTCTTCTTCCTGTGTTTCCGGGAACGGGAAGACATTCTGCGGTTGTTTGAAATGTTCGCCGGTCAGCGGCTGATGACGTCTTACATCCGCGTCGGGGGACTGGCGCTGGATCCGCCGCGCGGCTGGGAGAAGCGAGTAAAGTCCTTCATGGACGGCCTGCCGAGCAAGATTGACGAGTACGAGTCGCTGTTGAACTCCAACCCGATCTGGCTGAAGCGTACCAAGGGCGTCGGCCTGCTTCCGGTGGAAGAGATGCTCGAGATCGGAATGACCGGTCCGTGCATCCGCGCCGCCGGCATTCCGATGGATGCACGCAAAATGATGCCGTACTCGAGCTACGACAAGTTCAACTTCGACGTGCCGACTTCGACCGATAATGACGTGTTCGCCCGGTACGCCGTCCGCATCGCCGAAATGCGGGAGTCGATCAAGATCATCCACCAGGCCATGGCGGGCATGCCGGAAGGCCCGGTGCAGGCCGCCGCGCCCAAGGTGGTGCTGCCGGAGCGCGAGAAGATGAAGACCCAGATGGAGTCGCTCATCTACCACTTCAAGATTGTTACCGAAGGCATTAGCGTGCCGGCCGGGGAAGTGTTCCAGGTTGTGGAATCGCCCCGCGGCGAACTGGGCTATTACGTGGTGAGCGATGGCACCGCGAAGCCATTGCGCGTGCACATGCGCACGCCCAGCTTCGGGAACCTGCAGGCGCTGCCGAATTTGATTGAAGACCGGATGATTGCCGATTCGATCGCGATCATGGGGAGTTTGGATTTCGTGCTGGGAGATTGCGACCGATGACCTTTTCGCCTGAACTGGAAGCGCGTTTCGCCGACCTGCTGACCCACTATCCGCCCGGACGCCATCGCGGCGCCCTGGTGCCGATGCTGATGTACGCGCAGGACGAGGTGGGTGCCGTCACGCCGGAACTGATGGAGGAGTTGGCCAAACGTCTGGGCATCTCCGTACTGCAGGTCGACGAAGTGGTCGGCTACTACTCCATGCTGCACAAGAAACCGCAGGGCAAGTACCACGTGC
>CAZWDD010000173.1:0-11261 GCA_964632345.1 uncultured Solibacteraceae bacterium
ACGCCCAGCTTCGCGTACTCGGCCAGATCCTTCGCCGAAGGCTGGCCGGCGAAGTAGACCCGCTCGCCGAACTTCGCCGAGTTCGGCGTCTGGCCCACGGCCGCCGCCTCAACCTTGGCGCCTCCAGCCCAGCCTGGCAGCTTCCCGCCCTGCATCCCGAAAAGCAACGAACCCGCCGCCAAACCGATTATCGCCATTACGCTTCTCTGCATGGATATATTCTCGTCGAAAAAGGGCGCAGAATGAAGCCATGCGACCGTTACTTTTCGTCCTGTTCTCCATGTTCCTGTTTGCCCAGCATCCGGGTGGTGATCATATGCACCGCCGTTTTGACGACCCGGAGAAGTGGGCCAGGAACTTCGATGACCCCGCCCGCGACAAATGGCAGATGCCGGATCAGGTCATCACGGCTCTCGCCCTGAAGCCCGGCCAGTCCATTGCCGATGTCGGCGCCGGAACCGGATACTTCTCTATCCGCCTGGCCAAATCCACCGCTGCGCCTAAAGTCTTTGCCGTCGATATCGAAGAGTCCATGGTGAAGTACGTCGGCCACCGCGCCGCCAAGGAAGGGCTGAAGAACATCACCGGTGTCCTCGCCTCACAAGGGTCGGCCAACATTCCCGAACTCGTCGACCTCATTCTGATCGTCGACACCTTCCACCACATCCCGGCGCGCGACGCCTACTTCCGCGCTCTACGCGCCTCGCTCAAGCCCGGCGGCCGCCTTGCCATTATTGACTGGTTGCCCGGCGGCCCTATGGGCCCGCCCGAAAGGTTCCGCTTCTCACCGGAGAAAATCGCCGCCGAGCTCGAAAAGGCCGGCTGGAAGAAGGTGGGCCAGCATACCTTCCTCCCCAACCAGAGCTTTACCATCTACCAGCTCTAACGCTTCCGGATATTCGCCGGCACGATTCGCTGCTCGAACTGGAACACCATCGGATCCTTCGCGTCCGCCGTCGCCCGCAGCCAGTGGACGTCCGGCGGGCCGAAGGTTTCTATCCGGGTAAAATTCTCGAGTCGCGCACCCTCCGGGTTGTTCCGCGCCGGCACCAGCGGCTTGTCGATCCGGAAGTAGTGGCTGTCCCCGTGCACCAGCGCCACCTGCCCCTCGAACGCCATCGTCTCCTTCTCCAGCAGCGACACGGTATCGGTGAACCCGTCGTCGGCCTTCCGGTTCCGTACATCGAACTTCGGATTCGCCTGCATGATCAGCATCACCGCGCGAAACCCGCGCGCCTTCGCCATCGCGAACGCCGCCCGCATCCAGAACAAGTTGGCCGCGTTCCGCCCCCGGTACTCCGCTTGATTGGAATGGTTGTTGTTCGTGCCAATCACGTGCAGCGTCGCAAACAGCGCCGGCCCGCCCGCCCACATCAGGTTCTCCACATACGGCTCGAATCCAGCCGTTTCACTCTGCGACAGCACCGCCAGTTTCCCCTTGCCCAGCGTCCGCCCGGGCGCCGGATAGAACATCGTCCGGACCTTCCGCAGACGCTCCAGTTGGTCCATTCCGCCCGCCCGCGGCCGGTTGCAGTCCGTCCAGTCGTTATCTCCCGGCGTCAGCACGAACGGATGCACGGACCGGCCGAACGTCGCCAGCCGCCGGTCATACATCGCGTCGTCGCACGCGGCCTGCCCGTTCTTGATATCCCCGTCGTGCACCACGAACCGCAGCTTCTCCCGGTTCATCGCGTCGATGACGTTCTCAAAAAGCTTCTCCTGCACCGGTGTGTACTGCTGGTCTCCGATCAGCGCAAAATGGAACCGCTCCTGCTTCGGCTTGAACCGCGCGGCGTTGGCGTTCACAAAGGCGTCCACATCCTGCCCGGCCAGCGACAACCCGGCCACGGCCAGTAGGAGCCCCCTCACTTCGCCACCGCCACAAACTTCGGCGGATTCGCCGTATTCGCGAACTCCCATGTGCTTCGATACGCCAGCTTCAGTATCTTCACCATCTTTCCAAAGTTGATCTTGTCCACCGTATCCGTCACCTGGTGGTAGTCCGGGTGAAAGCCCGTAAACCACCACATCGCCGGGATTCCCTTCAACACAAACGGATACTGGTCGCTCCGGAAAAAGACGTTCAGCGCCGGTTCCATGTCCCATTTCCGGTTCAGCCGCAGACCCACGTGCTCATTCGCCCGCTCTACCGCCGCTGCGTACTCCGGGCTGTAGTAGGTGCCGACCAGATTCATTTCGTTCGATGTGTCCGCGTCAATTTCAATCAGCCCGTTGGTCTGCGTGCTCGCCTTCTCGTCCCGCCCGATCATGTCGAAATTGATCACTGCGCGCGTCTTCCCGATCGGCCGCAGCGGATGATCCGCATAGTGATAACTGCCCAGCAGCCCCCGCTCCTCCGCCGCGAAAACGGCGAACATCACCGTCCGCCGCGGCCTTGCGCCGCTCTTGACGAACGCATGCGCCAGTGCTACCACGCCCACCGTGCCGGACCCGTTGTCATCGGCGCCTGGGAACTGCGCGCCAAGATTGTAGGCCGGCCCGTCATGGTCGTAGTGCGCCGTCAGCAGAACCGTCTCGTCCTTCAGGTCCGTCCCCTCCAGCACGCCGATCACGTTGAACGCCTCGGCCACCCGCCGCTCCGCGTTCACCACTGCAATCTCCACCTCAACCCCGGGCAGCGCCTTCGATTGCGGTTTCAACGTCCGGTCAATCACCGTGTGAATCTCGTTCGCCGTCCGCCCGCTTGCCGCGATCAACTCCTTCCCTAGTGCCTCGCTCAGGCTCACCAGCGGAATCGTCAATGATCCCTGCCCCAGTGTCTGCAGCGGCAGCCGCGAGACCCGCTGCGCGTTCCCCGGAATCCGCGCCCGCCGCTCCTCGTTTGATGGATGGCTCCGGTTCGGCTCCGGCACCAGAAGCACCGCCCGTGCGCCGTGCTCCTGCGCCGTCCGAACCTTTACGTACGTGCCCGCGTAGCGCGTATTCCCCTTCCCACTGAAGATCGACTTCGGATCGCTCTCCTGCGGTTCATGGTCGAAGATCAGTACAATCTTCCCCTTCACGTCGAGCCCCGCGTAGTCGTCGTAGCCAAGCTCCGGCGCCGTAATGCCGAACCCGGCGAAGACCACCGGGCCCTTGATCGTTGTGTTGTCCGGGAATGACACCGACGCCTCCGGTGCCCGATAGGTCTTCGCCTGGCCGTTCACTGTAAACGTCACGCCGGATTTCTCACGGTCCGCGCGAAACTCTACAAGTGGAACGGACTGCAGATACGAGTCTCCGGCCGCCGGCTTCAGCCCGGCCTTGCTGAACTCTGAGACCAGCCATTCCACAGCCACATCTGCCCCGCGTTCCAGCGATAGGCGTCCCTTCAATGGCTCCGCCGTCAGGAACGTCAGGTCTGCTCGTAGCCGTGTCTCCGTCACCTCGGCAAACGCCTTCTCATAGTTCTGCGCCCACGCGCAGCAGGTCAGCAAAAACAGGAGTATCCGCACCCGCCCAGCTTACTCCAAACGCCCTCCGGAATCGTTTATCCTGCTTAACATGAAGTCCTGAGGGGCACGCCGCCAACGGCATGTCCCATGAATATCTGAGGAGATTCATTCCCATGAAGCGACTCTTTTCTTCCCTGGCTTCGTTCCAACTGAAGAAGCCGGAAACCCCCGCCACCCCCCAGGCGCAGGCCATCGCCGAGATCGAGAAGTCCGGCGGCTCCGCCAGGCCTATCGCGCAGGGCGATGAGCGTCTCGCCGTCGCCTTCCATCTGCAGGGGGCGGCGATTACCGATCAACACCTCGCTCCGCTCGCGCGGCTCGAGAAGGTCGTCTCGCTCAACCTCGCCAAGACTGCCATCACCGACGCTGCTCTACCCGCCATCGCCCGCCACACAGGCCTCACCGAACTCCATCTGGAACTCACCAGAATCACCGATGCCGGCCTAGCCAGCCTAAAACCGATGCAGGATCTTGAATACTTAAATCTATTCGGAACGGCCGTCACTGATGCCGGTCTCTTCCATCTCGCTTCCCTTCCCAAGTTGCGAAGTCTCTACGTCTGGCAGACCAAGGTGACACCGGCAGGTGCGAAGAAGCTGAAGGAAGCGCTTCCAAAGCTCGAAATCAATCTGGGATGGGATCATCCACCCGCTGCTGAGCAATAATATGTAAGGGCTTACAGTAATACCCCTACCAGTACAGGGTCGAATTGTGGTTAAATCTGCCTAATCTTCCGGGCCTCGCTCGCTGCCGGGAGGAATCGAATTGGAGAAACAACAGATGCAGATCAGCCATAGAGCTCTACTGACGCTGTGCATGCTTGGATCGTCGCTGCTGTTCGCTCAAGGCGACCGCGGTGCGATCACAGGCCTCATCACGGACAAGTCGGGTGCCGCCATTCCAAGCGTCACTATTGAAGCAATCAACGCTGCCACCAACGCCCGTTTTGAAACGGTCACCACCGGAACCGGGTCCTACCGCCTCGTCGGTCTGCCCATCGGGTTCTACGATGTCACCGCGAAGGCGAACGGATTTAATACCGCCGTGCAACGCGGCGTCCAGATCCAGACCAACCAGACGGTCACGCTCGATATCGGACTCTCCGTCGGCGCTGTTACCGAAAGCGTCACGGTCCAGGGCGGCGTGCCGATCATCCAGACGGAATCGGCCGACGTCGGCATGGTTGTCGAATCCAAACAGTTCCTCGACATGCCCCTCACGCTCGGCGGCGGCATCCGCAACGCCTCCAGCTTCATCCGCCTTGCACCCGGCGTCAGCCCCACCGGTACCTGGACCAAGTCCATCTCCGGCGGCGGCGGCTTCCAGGATCAAATCTACTATGACGGCATCGCGCTTAGCCGCGGTGACCTCTCCAATGACGCCGAAGTAAACCCCTCCGTCGACGCCATTGCCGAATTCAAGCTCATCACCAATAACTACTCGGCCGAATACGCCCACGCCATGGGCGGCGTTACCAGCTTCACCATGAAGTCCGGCACCAACCAGTTCCATGGAACGGCCTTCGAGTTCCTCCGCAACGAGAAGCTCGACGCCCGCGGCTTCTTCCCCGCCACGCGCGCGCCATCCAAGCAGAACGAATGGGGCGGCACGCTCGGCGGTCCGGTCGTGATCCCGAAACTCTACAACGGCAAGGACAAGACATTTTGGTTCTTCTCCTTCGACCAGTTCTATCGCCGCGGCGGCGCACTCGCTGGCCTCAATACTCTCCCCACCACCCGCATGGCGCAGGGCGACTTCTCCGAACTCGGCAGCAAGCTCATCTACGATCCGGCCAGCGGCGCCGGCGCGGCACGCACGCCCTTCCCCGGCAACCGCATCCCGGCCAACCGCTTCTCGTCGGTCTCTTCGAAATACCTGCCCTTCCTGCCCGCACCCGAACTGCCAGGTCTGGTGAACAACTCCATCGCTCCGCTCGGGAGTCCCCGCGCCGACGAACGCACGGCTGGCTTCAAGATCGATCACCAATTCACCGAAAAGACCCGCGTCAGTGGCATGTACAACGACACCTACCGCCCCTCCATCAAGAGCCCGGGTCCTTCCCGGCTCCTGCCTGTCGGCGGTGAAGCCCAGACGCTTCTGCTCAACTACAATGCGCAGAACGTCCGCACCAACGTGCTGCACCTGAACATTGACCAGAACTTGACGCCTACCACGCTGAACCACATCGGCCTCGGCTACTCCCGCTTCCGCAACCCGAACTTCTCGCTCGGCCTGAACCAGGGATGGACCCAACCCGACGGAGGCAAGCTCGGTCTTCGCGGTCTGCAGTTTGACCTGGCGCCGACTGTACTTTTCGATACCGAAGGCTACACCCGCTTTGGTGATGACATCGCCAGCGACAACTACTTCCACACCTTCACCGTCCTTGACACGTTGACGATGATCCGTGGCAACCACACCTTCAAGCTCGGCGGAGAAGTCCAGCGCCACCGCGACAATTACCGCAACTTCGGCAACGGCGGCGGCACCTTCCGCTATCGCCGGGAAACCACCGGCCTGCCCGGCGTGGCCGCCTCCGGTGATGCCTTCGCCAGCTTCCTGCTCGGCGAAACCTACTCTTCCTCCGCCTTCTTCCGCGACTCGCTCCCCGGCGGGCGCTACACCGTCTTTGGCTTCTTCATTGACGACACCTGGAAGGTAACCAACAAGCTGACCCTCACACTCGGCTTCCGCTGGGAGCCGGTCGTTCCCCACAGCGATCCCGCCGGACGTATTTCTTTCATGGATATCACCGCACCGAACTCCGCCGCCGGAAACCTGCCCGGCGCCATGCGTTTCGGAGGACAGCAGGGAGTCAGCAACCGCTTCCTGAATATGTTGTGGCACAACTACGCCCCACGCGCGGGCTTCGCCTATCGCGTTACCAACCGCACCGTTGTGCGCGCAGGCGCCGGCATCTTCAACTCTAACTACATCAACCAGGGCCTCGGTCTGCCGGCCTTCGGCTACGCAACCACTGCCTCGTTTGCTTCCGCCGACGGCGGCTCCACCGCTGCCTTCAATTGGGACGGTGGCTTCCCGCAGAACTTCCGCCGGCCCCCGGTCACGGACTCGACTGCTGCCAACGGACAGGGTGCTACTGCCGTGATTCCCTCTGTCTACCAGCTCCCCTACAAGATCCAGTGGAACTTCACTCTGGAACACCAGTTCGCCAATGACCTCTCGATGAGCTTTGCCTACGTTGCCAACGCCGGACGGCACCTGTATAACTCGCAGCAGCTGAACCAGCTTCCCAAGGAATACTGGAACCTGCCTGCCTCGGTCCTCACCTCCAACATCAATTCACCCACCGCTCAGGCGGCCGGCTTCCGGGAACCATTCCCCGGTTTCGCTTCCCTATGGGGCGGACTGGCGCGGGTCAATCAAGCCCTGCGCCCGTTCCCGCAGTACTCCGGTGTTGGTATCTATGGCTCCACTTTCGGCAACTCCAGCTACCACTCCTTCCAGTACAAGCTCGATAAGCGCTACAGCCGTGGCCTTACCTCCACCGTTGCTTATACTTGGTCGAAGTTCCTGACCGATGCGGCAATGTTTGACGCAAACCCGGCACAACAGGACGCCCTCCAACGCGAGAAATCCTACCACCCCACCGATTACCCGCAGGTGCTGACCTTCTCGCTGCAGTACTCCGTCCCCTTCAAGGCCGAAAACAAGGCAGTGAACTTCCTGCTCGGCGGCTGGCAGATCGCAACCGTGAATACTTACAGTTCCGGCGCGCGCCTCTTCCCCACCACCTCCAACCCGCTGCCGTTCTTCAACCTCGGACTTCGCCCGAACATCGTTGACGGAAGCAACATCCGTTCCAACGTCTCGATGTCGGACTACGACCCGAACAACCCCGCCGCCAACACCTACCTGAACCGTTCGGCATTCGCCAACCCGGCCCCCGGACAGCTCAGCACCGCCGCCCGTGGCCTCGAAGTCCGTGGCCCCGGCCGTCTGGACGAAAGCTTCGCCCTCATGAAGCAGAACAAGATCGGCGAACGCTTCACCACGCAGTTCCGCATGGAAATGCAGAACCCGCTCAACCGCGTCGTCTTTGGCAACCCCATCGTCGACTTCACCAATGCCGCTTTCGGCCGGATCAACTCCACCCAAGTCGGCCCGCGCAACATTCAGCTTGGCTTGAAGCTGATCTTCTAAATCCCCGCCGCCCCTTCACCCTTCGGTGATGGGGCAAGGGCGAAGGCCCGGTTCACCTCCGTATGGAGTGAACCGGGCCTTTTCTTTTTCTCAACGGGCTGCGCCTTCCATTCGTTTGCGGAATGCCTGCCGCCAATGCGCGGCCCGAGCGGGTTCCAGCTCGGCGAGCAGGGCGTAGGTGTCCTGCAGCAGCGGCTCCAGTTCGAGGGCTTGCAATGCTTCACGCCGGGCTTCGTTGCGCTGCCCGGCCGCGGCGAGGGCGGCGGCGAGGTTCAGGCGGCGGGTGGCGTTCCCAGGCTCCGCGTTTCTCGCGCGCTGCAGCAGCGTCACCGCAAGTTCATGCCGGCCCGAATGAGATAGCATCAGGCCGAGCGCCGTCTGCACGTCGCCATCAGCACCGGCCATGCTCCGCAGCAACGCAAAGGCCTTGTCCATCTCTCCCGCGCCGGCATACGCAAGGCCCAGGCCCCGTGCCCGGTGCTGGGGCGCCGGTTCCCGCCAGGCGCGCAGCTCCGTATTTCCACCGGGTAGAATCTGCCCGGGCCGGCGGATGCGGTGATCGGTAAACGCAGTGTGGCCGCCGTCGTAGGCATTGGTCCGGGGCATGTGGCAGCCAGCGCAATCCGGCCCGCCGTGCTCGCGCGTATTCTCATGGCACCCCTGGCAGGTCTCGCGCACGCGGTCCTGGCCGTGCGGGTCATGACAGCTCGCGCACCAGAGTCTACCGCCGCTGGCCTGAGCGCAGCGGCTTAATGCGAGCTGCTCGACGTGGGAGACGACCTTCAAGCCCTTCTCGGCGCCGCCGACGTAGACGCTGAACGCCTCCTCCAACGCCATGCCGGGCCGGAAGTCGGCGAACCGCTTTCCCGGCAGGGGCACGCGCGCCGCGCCCGAAAGGTGGCACTGTTCGCAGACGCTGTCGCGGCGTACGCGGTCCAGCTTTGCGGGGTTCACGATGTTGGCGCGGCCGGGCTGGCGGATGTGCGCCGCGCCATCCCCGTGGCAGCGTTCGCAGGTGATGGACGGTGACGCCAGCGGTTCGTAGCGATTCACGGTGCCCGGAATCGGTCTCGATTCGCCGGCGTGGCAGAACAGGCAGTCCGCCGTGATGGGGCGCGTGAAGTCGAGCTGGCCGGGTTGGTAGCCGGGCGAGAGATCCCAGGCGGCGCGCCGGCGATACCAGGCGAGCGGGCTTTGGAAGAGGGCGTCGCCAACGGCGTAGAGATAACTCTTGCCTTCGTTGCCGGAGCCGACTGCCCATTCCATCTGCCGCTCGTCACCACCGGCTCGATGCAGCAGTGCGCCGCCGCGCCAGCGCACGTCCCAGCCGGGGCCTTTCGCTTCAGCGGCGGCCTCGGCCACGGGCCGCGTGATGGAGCGGCCCATGCCACTCCTGGCGAAGGACTCGACGATGGCCTGATGGCAGGGCGCGCAACTGACGGCCGCTAGCACGGCAATCCACATACTTGGTATCGTAGCCCTCAAAATGGATCGTCGACTGCTAATTCAATCCGCCGCCGCCGCGCTGGCCGCTCCCGCCGCTCCGGCGAAGATCCGCACTGCCTTCCTCGGTACTGGCCACAGCCACTTCCATGGCAAGTTCAAAGCGGTGCACGATTCGCCCCACTTCGAGATCGCGGGCATCGTGGAGCCGGACGCGGCAGCGCGGAAGGCGTTGGAGAAGAGTCCGCAGTATGCCGCCATGCCGGTGCGCTGGCTGGAGCAAAGCGCGATGTTGGCGGACCCGTCCATTCACCTCGTGGTGGTCGAGTGCCGTGTGTGGGAGGCGCTGGCGTTGGGGCGGAAGGTGATCGACGCGGGCAAGCACCTGCACCTGGAAAAGCCGACCGGCAACGAATGGGCGCCGTTCAAACAACTGGTCGAGGATGCCCGCCGGAAGAATCTGCTGTTCCAGTCCGGCTATCTGTGGCGGTTTCATGCGGGTATCAGCGCAGCGATTGAGGCGGCGCGCAAGGGATGGCTGGGCGATGTGTTCATGGTTCGCGGCACGATGAACTCGGACCGCGACGCCGAGGGCCGCGCCATCGAGGCCAAGTACAAGGGCGGGGGGCTGTTCGAACTGAGCGGACATGTGATGGACCGCGTGGTGGCCCTGCTGGGGCGGCCGACGGCGATCAAGTCCTGGCTGCGGCACGACACGAGCGTGGCCGATACGCTGGCCGACAACAACCTGGCTGTTTTTGAATATCCGCGGGCGCTGGCGGTGATTATGCAGGCGGCGAAGATGGGGGGCTCCGGCGACCACCGGAGTTTTGAAATTATCGGCACGGACGGGACGATTCTGGTCCACCCGGAGTCGAACCCGCCGCGAATGAAGGTCTACATGCGGAGCGCGAAGGGGCCGTACAAGGCGGGCTGGCAGGACCTGACGCTGCCGCCACAGCCGCGCTTCATCGCTGACTTCGCCGAGCTGGCCCGCGCGCTGCAGACGCGCACGCCGCTGGAGCCGGGTTACGACCACGAACTGCTGCTGCACGAGACACTGCTGCGCGCTTCCGGGGAACTGGCATGACACGGCGGACGTTCGCGTTCAGTGCGGCCGCGGCATCGACGGCGGCCAACAGCGCCGTCTCCGTCGGCCTGATTGGGGCCGGGAATCGCGGGACTTATATCGCTTCCGCCGTGGCCAAATATACGCCGGCGCGGGTGACAGCGTTGTGCGACGTCGTGCCGGAGCACATGGAGCGGGCGCGGAAGGCGATCGGCGTGGAGAACCCGCGCCTGTACGAGGACTTCCGCCAGCTGCTGGCGAGTGACGTAGATGCGGTCCTGATTGCCACACCCGTTTTTCTGCATGCCGGCCACCTGGAAGCGGCGGTGCAGTCCGGCAAGCATATCTACATTGAGAAGCCCGCCGCTGCGAGCGTGGCCGACTGCAAGCGCATCATGCGTGCGGCCGATTCGGCGGGGCGGGCGCAGAACATCACCTTCGGGTTCCAGCGCCGCTACGGTCAGGTGTATCAGAAGGCGCATCAACTCGCGGCGGCGGGCGGGATCGGGCCCATCCGCCTGGGCTTTGCGCGCTTCATCAAGGCCGAGGGGCTCAGCCGGTCCGGCCCCCGCATGCCGGCGCCGAAGACGGATGCGGAGAAGAGCGCTAACTGGGGCCAGTGGCAGGAGCTTTCGGGCGATCTGATTGTCGAAAACAACGTCCACTCCATCGATGTTCTGAACTGGTTTCTGGGTGGCCGGCCGCAGAGCGCAATCGGCTCCGGCGGCGCCACTGTGCCGAAGCGCGGCGACATCCGGGATCACAACTTCGTGGCATTTGAATACGCCGATGGCGTGCAGGGACAGCTATCTGGGACGACGCTGGCGCCGCCGGGCTACCGCGACGTCGTCGAGCAGTTCTTCGGGGCGAACGGAGTCATCGAAACCTCGGAGAACCACTGGCGGCATTTCCGCGGGCCGAAGGATGAGACGGTGGAGCGTTCCCCGCGGCCCATTGCCGTGGATTCGATGGCGGCGTTCATCGAGCGCATTCAAACCGGCAAGCCCGAAAACACGGGCGTGCGGGGCGCGGAGAGTACGCTTACCGCGATCCTCGGGCGAATGGCCATGGAGCGGCGCCGCGAGGTGACGTGGGCGGAGATGATGAAGGACTGACCGTTTATGCAGGCC
>CAZWDD010000174.1:0-230 GCA_964632345.1 uncultured Solibacteraceae bacterium
GCTGCTGCCGGCGTCGGTCTTCGGCGGCGCGGCGTTTCTGGTCGTGTGCGACACAATTTCCCGCACCGTGCTTTCGCCGGTGGAGATTCCCGTGGGCGTCGTGACGGCGCTGCTCGGCGGACCGTTCTTCGTCTGGCTGCTCTGGTCGCGCTAGTTGGCGGCGGGGTCAAGCGCGTAGGCGATGATGGCGTCGCTGGTGCCGGTCGCGGGCGACGAATAGTTCTCGCCGG
>CAZWDD010000174.1:240-11151 GCA_964632345.1 uncultured Solibacteraceae bacterium
GTTGAAGAATCCACCGCCTGTGGCGGTGATCACCACATACTGCCGGCCGTCGCGGCCCTCGTAGGTGACCGGCGTGGCCTCCGCGGCGCCGGGTAGCCGGACGGTCCACAGTTCCCTGCCCGACCGCGCGTCGAAGGCGCGGAACCGCGCGTCATCGGTGGCGCCGACGAAGACGAGTCCTGACGCTGTGGCAATGGTGCCGCCGTTCCCGGGCCGCCCGGTCTTGTTCTTTCCCTCCGGCAGGTTGTCGGTCACGCCAAGCGGCACCTTCCACGCGATGTCGCCGGTGTTGACGTTGACCGCCACCAGTTCGCCCCACGGCGGCTGCTGGCAGGGAAGCTGCTGCGGGCCGATGCCGCGTATGCTGAACCGTCCGCCGCCAGGGAAGCCTTCGTAGGGACCTCCGGGGTCGACGCGGTTGCCCTGCCCGGCGCCTGCAGCGGGGCCGGACTTGGGGTCATGATCCCGCAGGCCGGAGACCTGGCCCAGTTCATTGACGTTGGCGAAGAGCAGCCCGAGTTGCGGGTGGACGGAGACGCCGCCCCAGTTGACGCCGCCGTGGTTGCCGGGGAACTGCACGCGCAGCCGGTTGTAGGCCGGCGGCAGATACGGGCCGCCGGTCTGCATGTTGGTGAGCAGTTTCCGGCAGGCTGCCTCGATCTCTGGCGTCACCGTGGCGACGTCCTCCATCCGGAACGACATGCGCGAAAGCGGCGGCGGCTTGAGCGGAAACGGCTGCGTCTTCGCGGCGCGTTCGAGCGGCACCTCGCTCGGCGGGACAGGCCGCTCCTCGACGCCGTGGATGGGCTTGCCAGTCACGCGATCGAGCAGGAACAGCAGCCCGTTCTTGCTGATGGCCGCCACGGCCGGGATCACTTTGTTGCCCTGCTTCACGTCGAAGAGAGCGGGCGCGGCGGTGAGGTCAACATCCCAGATGTCATGATGGACCACCTGGAAGTGCCACAGATACCTGCCCGTGTTGGCGTCGGCCGCAACCAGGCTGGAGCCGAAGAGGTTGTCGCCCGGGCGGTCCCCGCCGTACTGATCCACCGACGGCGCGCCGAATGGCATGTAGACGATGCCGCGCTTTTCATCAACGGTGAGGAACGTCCAGACGTTCACGCCGGACCGGTTCTTCCACGAGTCGCCGGGCCAGGTGTCGTGGAACTTCTCACCGGGCTGGGGGACGGAGTGAAAAGTCCAGACCAGTTTGCCGGTCCGCATGTCCCACGCGCGCACGTCGCCGGCCGGGCCGTGCGGTGGATTCTCCTGCGTCGTCCCGCCGGTGATGACCAGATGCTTATAAACGGTGGGCGGGGACGTCAGCGCGTTGCGGCCGGGCAGTCCGCGCATGATGGCGCCCGTGTTGAGGTTGACGACGCCGTTGTCGCCGAAGGCGGGATTGGGCTTGCCGGTGCGGGCATCGAGCGAGTAGAGCTTGCCGTCGGAGGAGCCGAACACCACTTGCGCCGGAGTCCGGCCGTCGCCGGGCCAGTATTCAAGCCCGCGCGTGGAAGGGGTGCCGGTGGGGAGTTGGAAGTGCCAGATCTCGCCGCCGGTCACCGGGTCAATGGCCGCCACGCGCGAGTAGGGCGTGGTGATGTACATGACGCCGCGGACGACGAGCGGCGTCACTTCGCTGGGGCGGAAGCCGGAGCCGAACTGAACGCTGGCACGGGTGCGGGCGGGCGCCTCGGGCTCATCGCCGGCGGGCGCGTTGGCCGAGTTGGGACGCCGCGGCGGCGCGGGTGCGGTGTAGCCATCGGGCCGCATGTGATAGACCCAGGCGACCTTCAGCCGGTTGACGTTCTCCGGCGTGATCTGCCGCAGCGGCGAAAAGCGCATGGCGCCCGCGTCGTGGCCGTAGGTATGCCATTCGCGGGCGGCGTCGGCGGGGTGGCCGCCGGTGGGGAAGGACGCGGTCTTGTTAGGCGTGCGCGCGAAGCCGGCAGCAGCAGTGTCAGGCGCGGCGTCGCGCGCATCGGCCGCGGCCGCATTGGGCGCGCCGAAATGCGTCGTCAAGTACTGCAGCACGGTGTTCAGTTCCTCGTCGGAGCCCTGCGCGCCAAGGTTCACCATCTTCGTGATGGACTCGGCCCAACCGGATTGCGGCAGACGGAGTGAAACGGCCTGGTCCAGCGAATGGCACTTGCCGCAGAGGCGGGTGGTTTCGGCCTTGCCTGGACCGTCGGGCAGGTCAGCGGCCGGGAGAGAACAGAGAGTCAGGAAAAGAGCGGCGGAGATGCGGCGAGGCATGGGATGGGCCTGCCTATTCTATCGAAGCGGGTGGGCGGGATCAGGGGGTACACTGATCTGAAATGTGCGATCAAAACCATTTTGAAGATGACCGTCTGGAATTCGAAGCCCGCGGCCTGGTGACCCGTCAGCAGTTCGGCGCCCTGCTCGGCGCGGGCGTAGCGCAGATGCTGCCGGCGGTGGCCAACGCCGCGGCGGTCACCGAAGCCGACGTCACCATCCCGACCCCGGACGGCACCGCCGACGCCTACTTCGTGCACCCGGCCACCGGGACCGCGCCGGGCGTAGTGGTATGGCCGGACATCTTCGGCCTGCGGCCCGCGTTCCGGCAGATGGGAAAGCGGCTGGCCGAATCCGGCTACGCCGTGCTGGTGGTGAACCAGTTCTACCGGACCAAGAAATCGCCGGCCGCCGAGAACGGCACCGCCACACCCATTCAGCAGATGATGCCGCTGGCGCAGGCCCTGAACGCCACCACGCACACGACGGATGCCAAGGCCTTCATTGAATGGCTGGATCAGCAGAAGGCCGTCGCGAAGAATCGCCGCATGGGCACGCAGGGCTATTGCATGGGCGGGCCCATGGCATTCCGGACCGCGGCGGCTATGCCGGGCCGGGTGGGCGCGGTGGCGTCTTTCCACGGCGGCGGATTGGTCCGCGATGCAGCCGACAGCCCGCACCTGCAAGCCGCGGCGACCAAGGCATCCTTCCTGGTGGCGATCGCCGAGAATGACGACAAGCGCGCGCCGGGCGACAAGGACGTCCTTCGCGAGACGTTCACGAAAGCGGGCGTCCCCGCGGAGATTGAAGTCTACGAAGGCGGCGCACACGGCTGGTGCCCACCCGATTCACGCGTCTACAACGAACCACTGGCAGAGAAGGCCTGGGCGCGGTTGCTGGCGCTGTATGGGAAGGCGCTGGCGTAGCCTCCGCTACCCGCGCACGAACAACCACAGCCCGCGCGCGAAGATCGCCGTTCCAGCAAACGACGCCGCGATGGGCAGCACTGTCCGCCGCGGCGTCGGGAACAAGCGGATGCCCGCCGCCGTGTTGGCGCCCCACCAGCCGAAGACGATGAGGACGAAGCCGGTAACCATATAAGGCTCGAACGTCATAGCGGCGTGGCTTCGATCTTCTCCCGGATCATGTCCCGGACCGCGCGGAAGGACTCGATCGTCGGCTCCTCCGCCGGGTCCGGAAACGGCCAGTGCAGTACGGTCTGCGCCCCCGGCACATACGGGCAGTTCTCCTTCGCGTTGTCGCAAACGGTGATCAGATAGCGGATCGGCTGATCGAGAAACTCTTCAATCGACTTCGACCGGTGGTGGCTGATGTCGATACCAATCTCGGCCAGCGCCTCAATCGCCTGCGGGCGGACGTAGGTGGCCACCGTCCCCGCGCTGGCTACCTCGAAACGGTCGCCGCAGTGGTGCCGCATCAAGCCTTCGGCCATCTGGCTGCGGGCCGAGTTGGCCGTACACACGATCAGAATTAGAGGCTTTTCCATCGGTTCAGTTCGAGAAGAGGTACTTCCCGCCGCTCTCCTTTATCAGTTTCAACCGCTCCCGGCCCACCAGTTTTTCGACGCGCGGAAGACTCGGGCCTTCAATCACCAGATAATAGCGCTCCGCGGTTACCCAACGATTACGAAACTGTTCATCGTTGATGAACACATCCGGCGCGCCGGGCGCGTAGCTGGCGTACTCCAGGTTGTTGACGCGCCCGTTGAGCAGCAGCGCCTGCGTCGGGTTGGCGTAGAAAAAGACGCTGGAGAAGGTGTAGTACTGGTTATCAACGATCAGCGTTCCCGCGGGCGCCCGCCGCAGCGCCTCGGCGAGCGGGCGGGAGCCGAGATACGGATCAAACGTCACCAGCGCCGTGCGCGCGGCATGCAGGAAGAGCGTCATCATCAGCGCCAGGCCAATAGCCAGCCGCGCGCCGCGGAGGCGAATGGCGGCGAAGGCTCCGGTGAGGAACGCGAGGCCCGCGATCATGAGCGGCACACGCAGATAGGCGAAGGAGTCGATGGTCAGGTCCCCCATGTGCCCAAGCGAAAGCGTGTAGGCATCCGGATTCTGCGTCAGCGCGCGGGAGATGTCACCCGGCGTCGGAAGGCTCCAGACTTTGACCAGGATGACGGCAATCGCCAGCGCAGCCAGCACCGCGATGGCCCCGATGGCCGCGCGGCCGCGGTCCAGCCAGCGGCTTTCCCCATCGGCCAGAGCGCTGGCCAGCAGCAACGCCAGCGCCGGATAGCAGGGCATGGAGTAGTACTCCTGCGTCGTCGAAAACGTGAAGAAGATAAGCAGGAACCCGGTCCAGCAGAGGGCGAGCAGCCGCGTGGCGCCGGCGCGGTCCGCCGGGTCAAAACGCAGCTTCGCGATGGCCGGGAAGAACGCGCTCCACGGGAAGAGCCACAACAGGTGGAACAGCCAGAACAGGTGGCGCGGCACGGTGTTGTAGTCGCGCGGCCAGCGCATGTTGAGGAAGCGGAAGACGTGCTCGTTGAAGAAGTAGAACCAGAAGAAGCCATGATATTGGCCGGGTTCGCTCTTCATCGTGAAGTCCAGATACGGCGGGTTCCGCAGCGTGGCCAGCACATGCCACGGGGCGGCGATCAACAGCAGGATCAGCGCGCCGGTGAACAGGCGGAGCTTGCGCCACTCGCTCCAGCGCCGCGTGAACGTCAGCCATAGCGCGATGGCCGCCACCGGAAACAGCATGGCGATGAGCCCCTTCAGCAGCAACCCGGTGGCCATCGCCGCCGACATCACATAAGCGTGGCGGGATTCGCCGGTCTCCATCACGCGCAGAAAACTCCACATCGCCAGCGTGATGGTGGCCGTCAGAATGGCGTCCGGAATCTGGATTCGCGTGAACAGCCACAGGCCGATGCAGGTGGCCAGAATCAACCCCGCGTAGAGGCCGGCCGCTTCATTGAAGGCCCAACGGGCGAAGCGGGCGGTCAGCCAGCACAGCAACACCACGCCCAGCGCCAGCGGGATGCGTGCGGCCCAGTCCTGCACGCCGAAGATGGCGTAGCTCACTGCCATCGACCAGTAGATGAGCGGGGACTTCTCCAGATACGCGACCCCGTTTAGCCTGGCCGTCACCCAGTCGCCCGAATCCAGCATGTTGCGCGCAATCTGCGCCTGCACGGCATCGACGTCGTCCATCAACCCGGGCGGGCTCACAATGCAGCCGAAGTAGACGGCAACAGCAAAAAGCAGAACGGTTAACGAGTAGCGACGTTCCATTGTTTCTTCCAGAGGAACAGCATCAGGAGCCCCCAAAGGTGGTAGCCGTAGTTCGCCTTGCGGTCCAGGTGCGCGGCCAGCACGGCCTCCACGGCGCCATCGCGAAACAGGCCCGATTCCCGGATGGCCCGCGGCGTCAGCGTGTCGCGCAGCAGCGGCTGCAGCACCGTCCGGAACCAGTCATGCGCGGGAATGTCAAAGCCCTCTTTCTTCCGGTCCAGCACGGAGTCCGGCAGCTTGCCGCGCATCAGGTCCTTCAGCAGAAACTTCAACCGGCTGCCGCTCACTTTGAACGACTCCGGCAACCGGGCGGCGAATTCGACCAGCCGGTGGTCCAACAGCGGCGGCCGCACCTCCAGCGAATGCGCCATGCTCATGCGGTCACACTTGTAGAGGATGTCATCCGGCAGATACCAGTGCTGGTCGAGTTCGAGGAATGACGAGTACGGCGGCGCGGCATACAGCGGCGCGTGCCACCCGGCCGCCAGCAGACGCTCCCGCTCGGCCGGCGTGAACGTGCCGTTCCAGTAGAGGTGCGCCTCGTGCGCAGGCAGTAGAGATCCGGTCAGGAACCGCTTCGCCTTGTACTCAAAGCTGATCTTGTCATCGGAGACCGGCAGCAGATTCGCCACTCCCAGTCCGAGCTGGCGCACGGGCCGCGGCACCGCGCGCATCCATCCGGCGTACTTGTCGGCCAGATACGTGTAGTAGCCGCCGAACAGTTCGTCGGCGCCCTCTCCGCTCAGCGCCACCGTCACATGGCGGCGGGTCATCTGGCTGAGGAACCATACGGGCAGCGCCCCGGCATCAGCACTCGGCTCATCGGAATAGAACGGGAGTTTCTCCACCGCATCCACCAGGCCGGCTTCCGGATTGAGGTCAAACTCATGATGGTCCGTTCCGTACTTGCGCGCAATCTCCCGGAACCAGGCGCTTTCATCGAAACTCCGCCCCTGAAAGCTGACGGAGAACGTGCTGAGCTTCTGCGGCGACACCTCGGCGGCATAGTGCAGCACGGTGGACGAATCCACGCCCCCGGACGCCCAGATGCCGAGCGGAACATCGGAAATCAGATGCTCCTTCACCGCGGCGCGCAGCAGGTGGTCCAACTCCTCCTTCGCGGCCCCGATCGTCAACCCGGGCCGCGGCTCGAAGCGGAGCTGCCAGTAGGCGCCCGTGCGCTCGCGCCCGTCCACCCACTCCAGCCAGTGCCCCGGCGCGAGCTTCGTGATCCCCTCCACCATCGTGTACGGAGCCGGAATGTAGTTCAGCGACAGGTACGCATTCAGACCCTCCCGCGAGAAGTGCCGCGGCACCTCCGGATGGCCGAGGATCGCCTTCAGCTCCGAACCAAAGTAGAGGTTCTCCCCGCTGCGATAGAGATACAGCGGCTTGATGCCAACGCGGTCCCGTGCCAGTACGAGGCGCTTCCGCGACTCGGTCCACAGCGCGGCGCCGAACATCCCGCGCAGCCGCTCGAACACGCCGAAGTCCCATTGCAGAAAGCCCTGCAGCACCACTTCGGTATCGCTGCGCGAGTGAAAGCGCCGCCCCAGCGCCCGCAACTCCTCGCGCAACTCGTCATGGTTGTAGATCTCGCCGTTGAAGACGATTACGGTATCGCGGTCCTCGCTGTATACCGGCTGCGCGCCGCCCGCCAGATCGATGATCCGCAGCCGCACCGCGCCAAGCGAGCAATCCGCCGCTTCGTGCACGCCCCATTGGTCCGGACCGCGGTGGTGCAGAACCCGGGTGATTGCCTCAATTCTTCCCGCCGGCGCCGGAGCCCCGCGATGGGTGAAGCCCGCTATCCCGCACATGATCCGTTATTCATAGCGGAGCGCCTCGGCGGGCAGCACGGCCGTGGCCCGCCGTGCCGGATACAGCGTCGCCAGAAAGCTCACCGTCAGCGCCGCCGCAGACACCCACAACGCATCCAGCGGACGCGGCTCAAACGGGACATACGACAGCGCGTAGATCTCCGCGTCCAACGTGAACCACCGGCCATGTTCGGCCGCGTAGCTCAGCCCGTAGCCGAGGATGAGCCCGAGAGCCGTCCCGATGGCTCCGATATAGAGCCCCTGGAAGATGAAGATCCGCCGGATCTGCTCCCACCGCGCGCCCATCGCCACCAGAATCGCAATGTCCTTGGACTTCTCCATCACCATCATGATCAGGCTGATCAGAATATTCAGCGCCGCCACAAGCTGAATCAGGCTGATGGTGATAATCGTCACGATCCGGTCCATCTTCAACGCATTCAACACCCCGCGATTCTGCTCTTCCCAATGCGTTGCCGTCAGTTTGTTGCCGATCACTTTCTCGGCGGCGGCAGCGGTGGCCACCGCAGCGTTGATGTCGTCCAGCTTCAGCTCAATGGCGTTGATGGCGTTATCGACCCCCGTCACCCGCTGCACATCGCTCAGCGTGGCATAGGCGAACGTGTTGTCCACATCGAAGAACCCGGACTCAAACAACCCCACCACGCGAAACCGCGGATAGCTGGGCCGCGCGCCCGCCGGCGTAATCTCCCCGTTGGGAATAATCACGGTGACGATGGAATCCAACTGCATCCCCGTCCGCTGCGCCAGCTTCGCGCCGAGCAGGATGGGCGGGTAGCCGTCGGTCTTCGCCAACCGGTCCAGCGAGCCCTGCCGCACATACCGGCGCAACTCCTCCCGCTCCTGCTCCGCCGATTCCGGAATCCCCTTCAGATACCCGCCCTGCCCCTGCAGCGGCCCGGAAAACAGGACCTGCGAGTAAAGCACCCCGGTGGCCGAATTCACATGCGGCAACTGCTCCAGCGCCCGCACCACGGGCTGCCAGTCCTCAAACCCGATGCCGATTTCCTTCTCCACAATGTTGACGTGGGCCGTTGCGCCCAGCAGGCTCTTCTGCAGCGTGGAGCGGAATCCATTGGTGATGGACAGCGCGATGATCAGCGCCATCACTCCGGCGGCCACGCCAAGAATCGAGACCCCGGTGATAATCGAAATGACGGCTTGGCGGCGTTTGGCCGTAAGATAACGGCGGGCGACGAAGCTTTCAAACGCCACGCGCGGCATCAGCTAGGAGTCCACCTCGGCTTCCGCTTTGCGCAGCAGGTCCGCGACGCCGATCTCACCTTCCGGCCGTAGTAGCGGGAACAGAATCACGTCACGGATGGAGCGCGAATCGGTGAGCAGCATCGTCAACCGGTCCACACCGATCCCCTCTCCCGCCGTCGGCGGCATGCCGTAGCAGAGCGCTCGCACGTAGTCCTCATCCATCTGGTGCGCCTCATCGTCGCCCCGCGCCTGCATCGCCAACTGGTCCTCAAACCGTTTGCGCTGCTCGTTCGGGTCGTTCAGCTCGGTGTAGGCGTTACCGATCTCCATGCCGGCCGCGTAGATCTCAAAGCGGTCCACGAAGTTCGGATCCTTAATGTTCCGCTTGGAGAGCGGCGAAACCTCAACCGGGTACTCATAGATGATGGTCGGCTGGATCAACTGCTTCTCGCACAGGTTCTCGAAGATCTCCAGCAGGCACTCGCCGGCCGTGTGCTTATGCCCGTGCGTCTTCAACCACGCCGGGTCGCTGACGTGCTCCATTGTGAGCGGATAATCGCCCTTCCAATATGCGATGATCGCCTCGCGAATCGTCAGCCGCCGGATGTTCCCGAAGTCGAGCGTATGACCCTGGAACTCAACGGTGGACCCGCCGGTCACGTCGATCGCCGTCTGCCGCAGCAACTCCACCGTCAGGTCCATCAGGCCTTCATAATCCGTGTACGCCTGGTAGAACTCCAGCATCGTGAACTCAGGGTTGTGATGGATGGAGATGCCCTCGTTGCGGAAGTTCCGATTGATCTCATAGACGCGGTCCATGCCGCCCACGATCAGGCGCTTCAGGTACAACTCCGGCGCGATGCGCAGGTAAAGGTCCAGGTCCAGCGTGTTGTGATGCGTCACGAACGGCCGCGCCGCCGCACCTCCATAGACCGGCTGCATCATCGGCGTTTCCACTTCGACAAACCCGCGCGCGTCCAACTGCCGCCGCAGCGAAGCCACCACCTTCGCCCGCGCGACAAAGGTCTTCCGCACGTCGGTGTTGGAGATCAGGTCCAGATACCGCTGCCGCACCCGCGTCTCCACGTCTTCCAGCCCGTGGTACTTCTCCGGCATCGAAAGCAGGGTCTTCGACAGGAACGTCAGCTTCGCCGCCTGCACCGACAGTTCTCCGGTCCGCGTCCGGAACAGAGTTCCATCCACCCCGATGATGTCGCCGATGTCCAGCATCTGGTAGAGCCCGAAGTCCTTCTCGCCCAGCAGGTCGATCTTGATGTAGATCTGCAGCCGCTCGCCGCCCTGCTCCAGGTGCATGAACCCGGCCTTGCCCTTGCCGCGGATCGATTGAATCCGCCCGCAGACGCGGACCTCAATCTTTTCGGCATCCAACTCCTCGGCGGTCTTCTCCGAGTAGGACGCCCAGATGGCGGGAACCGCATGGGTGAAGTCAAACCGCGCGCCGTAGGGGCGCTGGCCGATCTGTTCCAGTTCACGGGTGCGGCGGAAACGCTGGGTAAGCAGCTCGTGTTCGAGCGACAATGATAAGCTCCTTGGCTGCCCTTGGCCGGGCAGAATCTACCATTATAGAAAGTCCCGCCCGGACCTCGCGCCCTATTTCCGGACGATCACTTCTCGCAACGAGTCCTGCGTCAGGAAGAACTTCACCTGGTCGAAGTTCTGGAACAGCTTCTCCAGAGCCCGCGTCGTGAAATACTGCGCCGGCTGCCGGTAGCCGCGCGGCACCAGTTTCACCCGGTTCCGGTCCTGAATCCGGTAGGAGTACGACGGCACGTCCCGCCGCTTTTCTTCCGTATGGAACACCGTCAGCAACTGCCCGCCGTTATGGAGGATGGCGTGCAACTGGCTCACCGCCGCCTCCAGCAACTCCGGCGACAGGTACTGCAACGAATCCCACACCAGCACACCGTCCAGCGAATCATCGTCAAAGTTCAGCACCTTGGACTGAAACGCCGCGATGCGATCGTCGTCTTCCTGATTCGGATAGAACGCAGGCCCCGTGCCGAAGGACTCATCGAGCGAACGGACAAAATTATCGTACCGGAGCTTATGCCCCATCGCATTGAAGAAATCCGCGTTCTCCTGGTTCGACACGCCCAGGTCCAGAACCGAAAGCCCCAACTGCCCCTGAAACGATTGGAAGAACTGCCCCAGCGCGCTGCTCTGCCGGACCTGTTCGACCAGCGGCGGCAGACCCGGCGCACCGGCGGCGGGCGCGGAAGCAGAGGGCGCTTCCGGTGCGCTCGCGCTTGGGCCGAATAATCGATTCCAACCGAGTCGGATCACAGCTTCGGGCGTTTACTTCTGGCCGGAGCCCCCGGCCGACGCACTCA
>CAZWDD010000175.1:0-11087 GCA_964632345.1 uncultured Solibacteraceae bacterium
GGACCTGGCGGAGGTGCTGGGAGCGGCGATTGCGTTGAATCTGCTGTTCGGGATTCCGCTGTTGTGGGCGGTGCTGCTGACGGCAGTTGATTCGTTTTTTGTTCTTTATTTGCTAAAACTTGGCGTACAGAGATTCGAGTGGATTGTACGCATACTGGTGGGGGTAATTGGGGTCTGCTTCGCGGTGGAGCTGGTGTTGGCGAAGCCGGATTGGGCGGCGGTGGCGGGCGGACTGAAGCCGCAGTTGAGCGGGGAGAGCCTGTATATAGCGATTGCGATTCTGGGGGCAACCGTGATGCCGCATAACCTCTACCTGCACTCTTCGCTGGTGCAGACGCGGCGGTTCGGGGCGTCGGAGGAGGAGAAGCGGAGGGCTTGCCGGTTCAATCTGATCGACTCGGCCTTCGCGTTGAACGCGGCGCTGCTGGTGAATGCGGCCATTCTGATCCTTGCGGCGGCAGTCTTTCACCGGCGCGGGGTAGCGGTGACAGAAATTCAACAGGCGCATGAGATGCTGAGTCCGCTGCTGGGGACGGCGGCGGCGAGTGCGTTGTTCGCGTTTTCGCTGCTGCTTTCCGGGCAGGCATCGACACTGACAGGAACGCTTGCAGGTCAGATAGTTATGGAAGGTTTCTTAAACCTTCGACTGAGGCCATGGCTGCGGCGGTTGGCGACGCGGGGGCTGGCGCTGATCCCAGCGGTTGGGGTGATCTGGTTTGCGGGAGATGCCCAGGTGTACCGGTTGTTAATCCTGAGCCAGGTAGTGCTGAGCCTGCAGCTGCCGTTTGCGGTGATTCCACTCATTCGCATTACGAGCGACCGGAGGCGGATGGGAACGTTTGCGAACCGTCCATGGCTGATCGGGCTGGCGAGCGTGGTGGCGGCAGTAATACTGTTTCTCAACTTGTGGCTGGCAAAGCAAACATTAGATGAGATTTTGGCGACGGGAACGAACGTTTATATTCTGCTGATTCCGTGCCTGGCGCTGGGAGCGCTGCTGGCGTATCTGCTGGCGGAACCGTTCCTGGGACGGGCGAGCGAGGAAGCGGGAACGGTGGCGCGGATGCCGGTGCCGGCGCTGGATGATGAAGAGGTGAGGCTACCGGAGTATCGGAATATTCTGGTTCCGCTGGATCATTCGCGGTCCGACAGCAAGGCGTTACAGCATGCGGTGGCGCTATCGCGGCAGACGGGGGCGCACCTTCTGCTACTGCATGTGGAGGAGGGAGCGACGAGCCAGGTATACGGGCAGGAGAGTTCGACGGCCGAGGTAACGGGGGGAACGGCGTACTTGCAGTCTATATCGCAAGATCTTTTAAAGTTTAAAGTTACGTCTGAGTACTTCATCCGGCACTCGACATCTCCGGCAGAGGAGATCATCCGGTTCGCACGGGAGCGGCAGCCGGACCTGATCGTGATGGCAGCGCACGGGCACGGGCGGCTGGGGGACCTGGTTTACGGCGAGACGATAGAGCAGGTACGGCATGCGGTGAAGCTGCCGCTATTCGTGGTGCAGTGACGGGGGCGAAGATGGGAACAAAAGGGGGCGAAATTGTCGCCGTCCCAAGGTGGAACACCAAGTGTGTCGGCAGAACACGGGCGGGGGCGGAGTTGCGACTCTAAACGTAACAAAAGACAAAGGGATCGAATGGCACGGGAAGTGCAGCGGAAAAGATTGGCGTGAGACAGCTTCTGACATTGCTGCTGGCGGCGACGGCGACCCTGATGGGGACGACGCTGGAGAAGCTTTCGTTTGAAGAGATGACGGCAAAGGCGACGATGATTGTGCGCGGGCGGGTGACGCTGGCGGCAGTACGGGCGCATGGACCGATCTATTACTCGCATTACACGGTAAACGTGAGCGAGCAGTTCAAGGGCGCGTCGGCGAAACTGATCGATGTGGTGCTGCCGGGCGGGACGATCGGGCGGATGCAGCAGACGTATTCGGGAGTACCGGCGATCGAACCGAACACGGAGCTGGTGTTGTTCCTGTGGACGTCGAAGACGGGGTTGACGCACGTGATCGGCCTGTCGCAGGGTATCTTCCAGGTAACGAAAGACGCCAAGGGGGAGACGGTTTTCAGCCGGGGAGCGATCGAAGAGGGAATCGTTGACGGGCGGACAGGGCGACCGGTGGCCGACGCCGGGATGCGATTTACGGCGCGGGAGTTTACGACGCGGGTGGGGCGGGGGACGTCGCGGTGAGGAAGCGACTGGCACAGATGGCCGCGGTGGCGGCGCTGGCGAGCGCGGCATCCTTCGGGTACTACCACTTCCTGCACTACACAGTGACGAACGGGCAGTTCCTGCCGATTCCGGAGCGGTTCCAGCTATCGACGCTGCCGGATAACACGTTGACGTATCACATTGCCGAGAACGGGCCGAGCGTATACGCGGCGACGGACGAGTTCGCGCTGGTGGTGAGCCAGATACGGGCAGCGGCGAAGGTCTGGAACGACGTGGAGACGTCGGCATTGCGGCTGCGGTTCGGGGGCCTGACCCAACAGGGGGCGAACGACAACGCAGCGACGCCTTCGATAGACGTGGTATTCGAAGACCTACCCCCGGGCGTGAACGGCTACGGCGGCCCGACGGTACGGCGGGACATTGTGAATACGGAGCGGGGGGCGATCGTACCGATCCAACGGTCCGTGGTGGTGCTGGCGAAGGATATTGCGAGCCGGCCGTCGTGGAGCGAGCAGTATTTTCTGACGGCGGTGCATGAGTTCGGACATGCGCTGGGATTGCAGCATTCGTTCGTGTCCGGGGCGATGGCGACGGAGATAACGCGAGCGACGACGAAGATCCGGCCGATTCTGCCGGACGATGTGGTGGGATTGTCGCTACTGTACCCGACGGCGAAGTTCCGAGATGGGCTGGGGGCGATTGCGGGACGGGTGGAGGCGGGGCCGAATGCTCCGATGGGCTTGGCAAGCGTGGTGGCGATTGCGCCGGGCGGGGCGGCGATCGGGACACTGACGCATCCGGACGGGACGTTCCGGATTGAGGGACTGCCTCCGGGACAGTACTTCCTCTACACACATGCGCTGCCGCCGGCATTGCTGGGGGAAGCCACGCCGGGCAATGTGGTGCTACCGGTGGATGAGGGGAACCGGCCGTTGGCGGGCGGCCAGCCGTTTGACACGGTATTCTATCCGGCGAGCCAGGTGCCGTTTGCGGCGGTGGCGGTGGCGGCTGGCGAGACGATCGACGCGGTGAATTTTACGGTGACCCGGCGGACGACGCCGGTGCCGATCCATTCGGTGCAGACCTACAGCTTTCCGGGGCAGCGGGCCGTGAAGCCGGCCCATGTTTATACGTCTGGCGCGCGAAACCTGGTGGTCATGACCGGGCAGGGGCTGATCCAGAGCGGGCAGCCGGCGCCGGGGCTGCGGGTACGGGCGATAGGCGGGGCGGTGACGGTACCGGAGGACGGCATCCGGCCGTATGCGCCGGCTCCGGACTTCTACCTGGAATCCGACATTCAGTTCGGCCTGTTTGCCAGCGAGAGCCCGCTGCATCTATTGTTTTCCCGGGGAACCGATATCTACGTTTTGCCATACGGGATGCGGGTGGTGGAGCGCGCGGCGCCGCAGATTGAAGAGCTGCGGCGGACCGAGAACGGCGACGTTACGTTGACGGGCAAGGGGTTGAACGAATCGACGCGGGTGGCCTTCGATGGGGCATTTGGAAGATTCCGGTCCTACGACGAGCAGACGGGCGGGTTGACGGTAACGCCGCCGCCGATGGCACCTGGGACGACGGCGCACGTGGTGGCGTTCGGCTCCGACGGGCAGAGCAGCCTGTTCCTGCAACCGGCGGTGGAATTGGGTGGAGCAGTGGAGAGTGAGGCGGCTCCGGCGGCGCTGTCGGTGGCATCGTTGCCGGCGGGAACGGAATCCGTAATCGAGATGGCAGGGGCGAACCTGTCCGACGGACAGACCGTGATCGGATTTGGGACGCCGGACATCACGGTGCGGCGGGTTTGGTTTTCGTCGCCGAACCGGTTGATGGCCAATGTTCGGGTGGCCGCGGAAGCGGCGGGCCGGAGCTATCAGTTGACGGTACTGAACGGACTGCGGGTAACAACGCAGCCTGGGGCGCTGCAGATTACCGGGGACCGGAAGGGATGGCTGGCGGTGGCGCCGACGGCAGAGGGCAGCCTGGTGACGGGGACGGCGGCGACGGTGCATGTGAACGGGATTGCGATTTCTCCGCTGACGCCGCTGCAGGTATCGCTGAATGACCGGCCGGTGCAGATACTGGGCGTGGATGGGGCGAACGTTTCGATTGCGGTGCCGACGGAGTTGACGCCGGGCGTGGCGGTGCTGCGGCTGATTTCGGGCGAGGATGTGGCGCTGCCGCTGGCGGTGCCGGTGGTGCGGAAACTGGCGACGGTATCGTCGGTGACGGCGGGGATCGGCGCGTCGATCACGAGTGACCGGCCGGCGCGGTATGGGGAGTTGATCAGCCTGATCGTGTCGGGTCTGCCGGAGAACCTGGCGCCGGCGGGAAGCCAGCCGCGGATCAAGCTGACAATCGGCGGCGTGGAACACCGGTTGATCTCGGTGGTGCCGAACGGCTCGTTTGTACAGATGCAGTTTACGATCCAGACGCTGGTGCAACAGGGCGTACAGCCGCTGGAGATCACGGTGGAAGACGTTCCGGTGCAGACGTATTCGCTGCCGGTGCGGGCGTTTTAGGCTTTACTTGCGAACACAGTAGAGAGTGTTGCGGCCGCGGATATAGATTTCGCCATCCGCGATGGCTGGCGTGGCGATGAAGAATTCGTCGCCCATTTTGTTGACGGAGACGACTTCGAACTTGTCGCCCATTTTGACGACGAGGATGTCGCCCTGTTCGGTGGAGATATAGAGGTTGCCGTTGGCGGCGACAAGAGAAGACTTGAGAGAGTAGGTGCCGGGCAGGCGTTCCTGGTAGAGTTGGGCGCCGGAGGAGGCGTCGATGGCGCTGAGGATGCCGTTGTCGGTGACGAAGAAGAGGCGGCCGTCGTGGAGGACGGGAGAGGGGGTGTAGGAGTTGCCTTTTGTGTTCTGCCAGAGGACGGCGTCGGTGCCGGTGAGGTCGCCATCGCGTCCAAGCTTGATGGCCATGCGGTTGGGATCGCGGTGGCCGCTCATGACGATGACGGAGTTGTTATGGAAGATGGGGGCGGGAATCACGTTCGTGCCGAGGCCGCCACACTGCCAGATGAGTTTGCCGGTTTCGTAGTCGTAGGCGCGGACCTTATTGGTGGCGGCGACAATGATCTGTTTGCGGCCGGCGACGGTGGTGACGGCGGGCGGGGACCAGGAGCTAGGCTCGTCGCGTTCGACCTTCCAGATTTCCTTGCCTGTTTTCTTGTCGAGGACGAGGAGGTAGGAGCTGTCCTCCTGATCGAAGTTGAGCAAGAGACGATCGCCATCGAGAACGGTGGGTGTGCCCTCACCGAAGGCCAGGCGCATGCGGAGTTTGCCGAAGGTCTTCTGCCAGACGAGGTTGCCCTTCATGTCGAGAGCGTAAAGGCCGCGGGAGCCGAAGAAGGTGTAGACGAGATTGCCGTCGGTGACAGGACTATTGGAGGCAAAGCTGCCGTAACGGAAGTGATAGCCTTCGTGGGGGGTGGCGGTGAGGAGGGTTTTTTCCCAAACAGTCTTGCCGGTTTTGCGGTTGATGGCGAGGGCGAGGAACTTGTGTTCGACACCGGAGGCGTAGCCGCCGCCGGGACCGCGACCGCCTCCGCCGCCGGAGCCGGGGGCATCGCCCTGTGCGGCGAGGGGAACGGTGGGGACGGCGGTCGTGAGGAAGATGAGATCGCCCCAGATGACGGGGGAGCTATGGCCGCGGCCGGGAATCTGGGCTTTCCATGCGACATTTTTGGAGTCAGTCCATTCGGTGGGGGCGGGACCGGAGGCGACGCCGGTTTCGGCGGGGCCGCGCCACTTGGGCCATTGGGCGGGATCGGATGCAGCGGAGAGGAGAAGGGGGATGACGAGGAGGGGAAGGAAACGCAGCATGAAGGAAGTTTACCAGCCAGTCAGGGCGTCAACGCGGCGGCGAACGTTACGGCGAGTTCGCGGCCGAAGCGGAGACGGTCAGCGGCGAGGGGCTTGCGGCCGTACTTGGGCTGGGTGGAGATACGCTGCTCCATGAGGAAGCCTGGGAGTTGGAAGTCCTTATATAGACCCTGGATGATGGTCATGCGGCCGGGCATGCCGGGGGTGGTGGTGTCGCCGGCATAGAAGAGTTTGCGGGTGGGGGCGAAGGAGGTGTGGGATTCGAGGAGGGAGTAGAGGCGCTCGGCGAGGGCGGTGTACTTCCCTGCCCCGCCGTTGTTGGGGGGACCTTCGAGGTATTCGGAGGTTTCGGTGTTGTGGAGGCTGAAGAGGAGATGGATGGAGTTGCCGGCGTCGAGCCACTTGCGGATGGCGGCACGTTGGGCCGTGATTTCGGGCATTTTCTCGACGCCGCTGACGTCCCAGTTGCGGTTGAGATCGAAGCCGAATTTATTGAAGCGGACGCCGCCGCGGGCGACGCCGTCGGGATCGGCCATGGGGAATATCTTCCAGGTGACCTGTTGGAGGAGGGGAGCGCCGGCGGGGGACAGGAGATGGCGGACAAGGCCTTCGCCGACCCAGGAACTGCCGGCCTCCCAACTATGCTGACGGAAGAAGAGCCAGGCGACGCGGGGCCCGTTGCCGAGGGTCCAGAGTGGCATGGGCCGGCCATCGACGGTGCGGCCGGCGATCTCCTCACGGAGGCGGGGGCCTGCCCATTGGCGGAGAGCGGCGAGGTGGCGGTTGGTGTAGGGAGGAACGTGGGCGATCCAGAAGCGCTTCGTTTTCGGGGTGATTTTAAGGCGCATGCGGGGTTCGGCGGGATCGTATTCAAAGGTTTCGATATGGGTCCATTGGCGGTTGTCGAAGCTGATGACGGGGGGCGTGTCGGCGGTGACGGCGCCGCGGTTGGATTTGTAGTTGTACTCGCCGGGGAGGGAGACGAGGTCGATGGTGAGGGGGACGTTGGGGGAGGCGTCGATTTGGAAGTAGTACCAGTTGGCCTGGCGGTTGCGGCCGTCCTGATCAGACTCGCCGGCGAGGTGAGCACGGAGGTGGGAGGGGGAGACGGTCTCGACACGGCCGAGGGAGCCGCCTTCGAAGTTCCAGGAGATGGAGGCGGGAAAGAGGGAGAGGGCGAACAGGGGCGCGAGGAGAAGGGGGCGCATGGTAAGAGAGTATACAGTTAACAAGAAGCAACGGAAAAATGGGCGAATTTCGGCATATTCTGTGGAGAATTCGATTTTGCCACGGAGGTTCGCTTGTATCACGAGAAAGAAAAAGACCCGGTTCATGAGCTGGTCCATTTATATGTGGACGGGGCGTTTGACCGGCGGGAGTTGCTGGCGCGGGTGACGAAGCTTTTCGGGAGCAGCGCTGCCGCGGCTGTCGCGCTGGGCAGTTACGGAGAGGTGATGGCGCAGACGCCGGCGGCGTGTCCGGCGAATGTGCGGGTGCCGTTGGATGCGCCGGACATTGTGGCGCAGGACATTGAATACACGGGCGAAGGCACGAAGATGTTCGCGCACTTTGCCTACCCTCGCGGCGTCGAGGAGAAGATCCCGGGGGTGATTGTGATTCACGAGAACCGGGGATTGGTGGAACATATAAAGGATGTCTGCCGGAGGGTGGCGCGGGCGGGGTTTGCAGCGATTGCGCCGGACCTGTTGTCGCGGCAGGGCGGGGTGCAGCAGTTTCCGGAGCCGACGCAGCAGACGGCGGCGTACGGACGGACGACGGCGGAGGAGCGGCGGATCGACCTGATCAGTGCGCTGGACTACCTGAAGTTCACGCCGTTCGTGCATCACGACCGGATCGGGGCGGTAGGTTTCTGCGCAGGGGGAGCGAACACGTGGGATCTGGCGGTGAACCTGCCGGAGTTACGTGCGGCAGTGCCGTTTTATGGAGCGCCGCCGGCGGTGGAACTGGTGTCGCGGGTGGAGATGCCGGTGTTGATGATCTACGCCGAGCGGGACCGGAACCTGACGGCGCGGATAGCCCCGGTGATGACGGAGATGCTGGCGCGGCAGAAGGTATTCGGGGTGCGTGTCTACGAGGGCGTTGGGCACGCTTTCCATAACGACACCGGGGCGAACTATAACGCGGAGGCGGCGTGCGCGGCGTGGGCGGAGACGGTGGCCTATTTCAATAAATGGCTGCGGGCGTAGACTGTTTTTCCGCCAGCGACTTTAATTGGGCCAGACCTCTCTCGAAGTCTGGCCCGATGAGTTTATCCATGCCGCCCATGGCGAGGGTGACGGCTTTTTCAAAGAAACCGGTTTGGCCGGTAATGACCCAGTCGATCTGCGAACCGTTGGCGGCGGGCCGGATGGTGAAGCGAGATTCCGAGAGGGACTCAAAGGGCTTGATGAATTCGAGGCGAATGGTGAGGGACTCGGGCGGGTTGGCAGCGGTGATGGTCATGCGGCCTTCGCCGACGTCGTCATTGGCACTGACCCAGTGATAGACGGCGCCGGGACCTGCGGCGGCACCGGAGTAGGTGGTCTTCATGGCGGGGTCGAGTTTGGCCCAGGGGGACCAATCCTCCCATTTGCGGAGGTCGTTAATAAGCGCAAAAACGCCGTCCGGAGGGACGGCGATCTGCGTGGAACGGGAGACATTGTAGCCCGAGGGCTGAAGAGCAATGAAGCCGGCGAGAGCAAGAAGGACGGCAGCGATGGCGAGTCCGATTTTGGCGAGCATGCGGTCGAGTACCTCCTCGACCGCACACGATACCAGATGAGGGGGCGGGTTTAGGCGTCGGCTTCCTTAACCTGGCCGAGAGCGGCGGCGGCGGAGGCCTGAGCGGGGGGCATATAGGAGGAGCCCATGCTGCCGCCGGCGACGACGAAGTCCGGATAGGCGGAGGCGCCGTGCTCGCGGATGTCGAGGCCTTCAATCTCCTCACTGGCTTCGACGCGAAGGCCGACGGTGAGTTGGATGGCCTTGAAGAGGATGAAGGCGGTGACGGTGGTCCAGACGAAGGCGACGCCGACGCCGGTCAACTGAGTCATGAGCTGGCCCATCATGTCAAACTCCTTGCCGAGGAGAACATTTTCGTGAAGGGGAGCGGCGAGGATGGTGCCGAGAGCGCCGCAGACGCCGTGGACCGAGACGGCGCCGACGGGATCGTCAATGCCGATGTTGTCGAAAAAGAGAACGCTATAGAAGACGACGACGCCGGCGATGGCGCCGATGATGACGGATCCGAGGGGAGTAGTGCTGGCGCAAGGTGCAGTGATGGCGACCAGGCCGGCGAGGACGCCATTGAGAGTCATGCCAATGTCGGGCTTGCTGAACTTCATCCAGGAGACGATCATGCAGAGAATGGCGCCGGCGGCGGCGGAAAGTGCGGTGTTGACGGCGATGCGGGAGACGGTGCCGTTGGCGGCAGTGGTGGAACCGGAGTTGAAGCCGAACCAACCGAGGAAGAGAATGAGGACACCAAGGGCAGCGAGGGTCAGGCTATGGCCGGGGATGGGGCGTGGCTTGCCATCCTTGCCATATTTGCCGATGCGGGGCCCGAGGATCCAGGCGCCGATGAGGGCAGCCCAGCCGCCGACGGAGTGGACGACGGTGGAACCGGCGAAGTCAATGAAGCCTTTATTGGCAAGCCAGGCGCCGGTGCTGCTGTTATCGGAGACGAAGAGATTGCCCCAAGCCCAGTGGCCGAATATGGGGTAGATGAGGGTGCTGATGACGATGCTATACAGGATGTAGGAGCTGAACTTGGTGCGCTCGGCCATGGCGCCGGAGACGATGGTGGCAGCAGTGGCGGCGAAGACGACCTGGAAGATCCAGAAGGTGTAGCCCCACTGGCCGTCGATGTTGGAGTTGTCCGGGGAGAAGAAGAAGAAGGAACCACCGGTGAAACCATTGCTGACACCGAACATGAGGGCAAAGCCAACGGCCCAGTAGCCGATGGCGCCCGCGGAGAAGTCCATGAGGTTCTTCATCATGATGTTGCCGGCGTTTTTGGCGCGGGTGAAGCCGGTCTCGACCATGGCAAAGCCGGCCTGCATAAAGAAGACGAGGGCGGCACACAGGAGCGTCCAAACGATGTCCGCATTCTTCTGAACGGCATCAATGGCGGCCTTCAGTTCTTCCGGCGTGGGTGGAGCGGCGGGTTTGTCCTGCGCCCAGATGGAACCGGCACCGAGCAGAAAAAGAGTCCAACAGAATTTCGACATCCTTACGTTCTCCAGTCATTCAAAATGGGGGACGGACCGGGTCCCGAAGAGTCTGAAACTACCTTAGAGCCTAGCGCGAGGAGGAACGGGGCGGAAGGAAAAGATTTGTATTGCCCTCATAAGAGGAACTTTGGGAGCCGATGGAAAGGATATGGAAAAGCCGGGTTCCTTGATGCGGTTTGCAGGCTGGGCCCGGCGCCCGGAAAATGCGCTGTGGATCTATTTACTGGCGCCATTGATTTTCGGGCTGCATGTGGCCGAAGTGGCGCCGGGGTATGTGCGGTGGTTCAACGGGATTGCCGGGCCGCCGATACCGGAGAGCGGATTCGTGGAGGCGCAGAAGACGCCGCTGCTGGCGGCGGCGCTGTTGGGAGCGGGGGCGGCATGGCTGCGGAACCGCTGGGGGGCGCTGGTGCTGCTGATGTGGAGTTCGCACTTTTTCCTGGCGAATGCGATCTATCATCTGGTGGCGAGCGTGGCGCTGGTGACGTATTCACCGGGGCTGGCGACGGGGACGCTGCTCTATCTGCCGTACTTCGGGTGGCTGGCGGGGGAGGCGCGGCGGCGCGGGGTGGCGTCGTGGGCGGTAGTGTTGGTTGCGTTTTTTGCAGGTTTGCCGGCGACGATACAGACGTGGATGGTGGTGTTCGAGGGGCGTCGATTTTACTAAGTCGTTCATTTTGCGCGAGATCGGAAAACAGGCCGATCGCCGTTCAACCGCGCTAATCGCCGTTCAACCGCGCTAATCGCCATTCGACGGGCAGTACTTGAGGGCTAAGGGAGCTAAGGGTACACTGCAGTATCGAAGTCTATACCCGTAGACTTCGAACCCAACTCATCG
>CAZWDD010000176.1:0-11051 GCA_964632345.1 uncultured Solibacteraceae bacterium
CATCGCCGACGGCCTCCGCTCCCCCGCCCCCGGCAAGCTCACGTTCCCCATCCTCCAGCAACACCTCGAATCCATCGCCCTCGTCTCGGAGGAAGAGATCCGCACCGCCGTCCGCTGGCTCGCCACCAACGTCCACCTCGTCGTCGAACCCAGCGGCGCCGTTCCCGTCGCGGCCGCCCTCGCTGGCAAGCTCCCCCCCGGCATCCAGCGCCTCGGCGTTCTCCTGTCCGGCGGCAACATGGACCCCGTCCAGTTCGCCGGCATCCTCGCCTGAGCCGCGCCCACGCCGCTAAAGCTCTTCCGGAATCCCTTCGCTCACCCGCGCGAACGCCGTGTACTCCACCGCAATCCGCGCCCGCGCCGGCAGCCAGCGCCATCCCGGCATCCCCAGCGTCCGCCCCCGCTCCAACATCTCCCGCCGCGTCTCCGGAAACGGCGACGCTCCGAACTCGATGCCCCGCGCCAGCGTCCGCCGCTGCCACGGCGCCGCCGCCCGGCTGTGATTCTCTTCCCAGATCCCGATCCACGGAAAATCCGCTCGCCGCCACTCATACCCGAACAGCAGCCGTGACACCGGTGACCACGCCGTAAACCACGCCCGGTCCCGCGCCGGGTCCACCAGTTGCGCCGTGTAGGCCGCCGACGCCGCCACCTTCTGCAGCCGCCGCAGGTCCACCGTCCCCGCGCCATCCTTCCGCGGCGCCTCCGGCCAGCGAAACTCCGCCCCCACCGCCAGGTATCCCGCCTCCCCGGCAAAGTCCGCCGGATGCGTCATCGCCCGTGTCGCCGGCATCCGGAACTCCGTCGTCCCCTTCTCCAGAAACGGCGGCCCCAGCGTCACGTGCTGCGTGTACGCAATCGCGCGGTCAAAATTCGTCAGGTTCTCCACCGTCTCAAAGAACCGCACCCGCGCCCCATCCAGCCGGATCGCTCGCGCGAACGCCAGCCCGTGCAGCGGCAGCTCCGTCCGCATCTCCAGCCCCCCGGCCACGTCGGCAATCTGATACTCCGCCACCCCCGCCTGCCCGTGCACCGTCATCCCGCCCGCCGCCTCTTCCGCGCTCGGCGCCCCGAACAGGTCCAGGCACACGTTGTGCCCCGCAATCCCGGCCAGCAGCTTCGCCTCCGCGTCCCCGCCATACTCCGGATGCCGTGCCCCGTCGTAGGCGGACGGCTCCATCGTCGGCCAAGGCGGCGTCCACAACGGGTTCACCCCCGTCTCTTTGTGCAGGATTTCGGCCACATGGCCGCCCTCCCGCAGCACTGTCACGCGGAGTGCGCTGTTCTCGATCGTCGCAGCTTCGCGCTCACGCCACCGGCTGAGCGGCATCGCTGTTTATCCCTTCTTCACTCCCGCCGCCGGCTTCGCGTCAGGATTCCCCAGCGTATCGATCTCCTTCCGCCAAACCCGCCGCTCTTCCTTCATGCACAGGTTCGACAGAATCACCGCCGCCGAATCCGACAGCCCGATCTCCAGATCCGCCTTCGGCTTCGCGCCCGTCCGGATGCAGTCGTAGAACTCAATCAGCTGCTGGTCTACCGGATTCTTTTCTTCCTCCGGCACCATCACGCCCTTCGAATACAGCCACCGCCGCGCAAACTTCAGTTCCTTCTGCAGGAAGCTGTCCTGATCGCTGATCTCGTCCTTGCTCAACAGAATTGGCAGCGCCTTGGCGCCCTTGCCCGTCGAGGCCAGCGACGCGCTCGCCACCGCCGCCTTCGCCGTTCCCGGCGTCGGCGTCTTCTTCGCCGGCTCCCGGTACCAGATCCCCAGCGACGGCTCGTCGTCCGTCCCCACCGTAATGTGGATCGTCCCTTCCGTGCCCATGATCAGCTCGCCGAACTGCGCTCGCGTTCCGCCAAACAGCGGCAAATGCTGGTTCGTCGAGATATACGACGCCATCAGCCGCTGCCCCTTCGGATACCGGAAGATCAGCTGCACGCTGTCAAACACGTCCCGGCCGTCCTTGAAGTAGTCGATCCCGCCCACCCCGTTCACGGTCTCAAAGTGGCTTCCGAACATCCAGTCGGCAATGTCCATCTGGTGCGAGCCAAGCTCCGCCACCAGCCCGCCCGAAAACTTCGACAGCAGCCGCCAGTTGCCTTCCTCGCCCCGCGGATCGTTCTTCTTCATCGTCCACGTCTGGCTCGGCACGTTGATCAGGTTCCGGTGCCACTGTGCGTACACGTTCGTCACGTCGCCCAGCAGTCCCTTCTCCACCATCTGCCGCGCCGTCTGGTAGAACCGGCTGTAGCGCCGCTGCAGACCCACCTGCATCACCTGCTTCGGCCGCTCGTTCACCATCTTCCGCAGCGCGTGAATCTCTTCCGGCTTATGCACCAGGCTCTTCTCGCAGAACACGTGCTTGCCCGCCAGCAGCGCGTCCCGCGTAATCGGGAAGTGCTGGTAGAGCGGCGTCGCAATCAGAACCGCGTCAATGTCGTTCCGGTTCAAAACCTCGCGGTAGTCCTTGTACCCCTGCGGCTTGTCCTTAGAGATGTTGATCGCCTTGTCGAGGTTCGGCTGGAAGATGTCGCACGCCGCTACCAGCCGCCCGCCGTCCAGCCCGTTCATGTGCTGCACATGATACTGGCCGCGACCGCCCGTGCCGATGATCGCCATCTGCACCTGGTTGTTCGCCGCCTTGACTTTCTGAATCCACGGCGCGCCGGCGATCACCGCCGCCGCTCCCGCAGCCACCTTCGCCGCATCCCGCCGCGTCATTTCGGTCTGTTCCGTTTTCTTGTGCTCCGACATGGCACTCACCTCGCAATCATCGACTTACGAATTCACTATTATATGGCAGAACGCCTCTCATGCCGGTAGTCCGCCTCATTCACTGGAAATCCGAGGAGTGCCCCGCCCGCGCCGCTCTTCTCGAACCCCTCGGCCACACCGTCGACGCCTCCCCCTTCACCCGCAACTCCCTCACCCTCCTCCGCCAAAATCCACCCGCCGCCATCCTCATCGATCTCTCCCGCCTCCCCGCCCACGGTCTCGAACTCGCCGTCGCCCTCCGCCGCTCCAAGGCCACCCGCCTCGTCCCCCTCATCTTCCTCGAAGGCGCCCCCGCCAAGCTCCCCGCCATCCAGTCCACCCTGCCCGACGCCCGCTACACCACCTACGCCAACCTCGGCCCAGTGCTCGACGACGTGCTCGCCTCCCCGCCCCGCGAAGCCGTCGTCCCCGCCGCCTCCTATCGCCGCGATTCCCCCACCCCCCTGGCCAAGAAACTCGGCTGCAAACCCGGCCAGGCCATTTCCCTCGTCAACTCCCCCGCCGGCTTCGCCTCCCTCCTCCCCGGCGTCCCCATCGCCCCGGATGCCCCGCTCACCCTCCACTTCGTCACCTCCGAAAAGGAGCTCCTCCACGCCCTCCGTCACGCGCCCGCCGCCGGCCTCTGGCTCGCCTGGCCCCGCACCACCAGACACACCAAACCCTCCATCAACGCCTACTCCATCCGCGCCCTCGCCCTCGCCTTCGGTCTCGTCGATTTCAAAATCTGTTCCCTCGACGAGACCTGGAGCGCCATGCGCTTCGCCCGCAAAAGGCCCTGACCTACCGCACCACCACCGTCACCCCCTCCGCGCTCGCGTTCTCGCCCACCCGCACCACCACCGGCACAGCGTCCCCGCTCGCCACATCCGCCGGCACGCGCACGTTCACCTGGAACACGCCCGCCACCAGCCCCGGCGCCGCGCCCGCATACAGCACCACTCCCTCCTTCCCGCCAATCGTCACCCGTACCGGCTGCACCGGCCGCGGCGTGTCGCTCCCGGTCACCGCCCCGTCCTGCCCAAGCGGCAGCGTCTGCCCCTCGCCGGTCCCGTATAGCACCAGCACCTCGCCCGCTCTCACCCCGGTTCCCCGTCCGTTCAGCGTCCCGTCCTGGTTCAACGCCGCCGCCTGCCCCTTGCCCGTCGAATCCGCCGTAAACAGCCCCGGCGCCGACGCCGCCACCGGCAACGTCACCGCCGGCGACCGTACCCCATTCGCGTCCACCACAACGTCCACCGTCGTCCGCCCGGTCACCCCGAACGGCACAATCGCCCCGATCTGCCCCGCGCTCACATACAGCAGTGGCGCCGGCAACCCCGCAAACAGCACCCGCGTCCCGGCCAGCGATCCCGGCACCCGGCCACTCGAATCCAACAGAAATGGCGCCAGCGTCGCCGGCCCCATCCGCACCCCGAACACCGTCACCACCTGCCCCGGCGTGATTCCCCCCGCCGCGTACGATGCCCCGTTCACCACCCCGCCCTCGGAAATCAACGGCCGCGCCGGGTTCACAGCAATCCGTACCGGAAACTCCACCGTCCGCCCCGCCCCATCCGTTAACCGCAGCAGCAGCGCCGCCGTTCCCGTCCCCGCCGCCGTCCCCCGCAGCCGCCCGTCCTCGCTCAGCGTCAACCCCGCCGGCAGGCTCCCCGTCACCACCGCCCACCGGTAGGGCGCCGTCCCCCCCTCGGCCGTCAACGCCACGTCCGTCTCCTCGGATACGTACGCCGATACCGTCTCCGGCCCCGCATACCGCAGGTTCCCCACCACGATCGAAAACGTCCGCAGAACAAAATTCCCCGTCACGTCGCTCAGCTGCACCGTGAACGTATACGTCCCCAGCGCCGTCGGCGTCCCCGTCAACAGTCCTCCGGCAGACATCGTGAGCCCCGGCGGCAGCGCCCCGTTCGCCCGCAGCGTATACGGCCCCCGCCCGCCGCCGATTCCCACCTGCTGCCGGTACGCCGCGCCCAGAATCGCCCCGGGCAGCGCCGTCGTCGTAATCGTCAACGGCGGCAGGCTCGGCCCCACATCCAGAATCATCTCCCGGTCATGGCTGCTCCCCGTCGGGTCCGTCACTCGCAACGCAAACGCATACCGCCCCGCCAGGTTGCACACCCCGCTGATCCGTCCGTTCTCTTCCAATACCAGCCCCGGCGGCAGCGGCCCCCGCCGCACCGTCCACGCATGCGGCGGCTGGTCGCCCAGCACCGTGAACTGCGCCTGATACGCCAGCCCCGCATACGCCGTCGGCATCACCGTCGTCGCCGCCAGCGGCCCCAGCGCCCGGATCAGATACGAACGCACAATCTGCTCCCCCGCTAAGTCCCGCCCTCGTACCTTGAACGCCCACGCCCCGCCCGGCGCCCGCGGTATCCCGTACAGCCGCCCCGTGATCTCCAACACCATCCCCGGAGGGATCGCCCCCGACAACGGATCGTAGGCCACCTCCGCAAATACCCCCGGCGGCGCAATCAGGTTCTGATAGTCCACCGCCACCCGCGCCGGCGGCAGCTCCGTATACCGCTCCTCCGCATTCCCCACCGCGATCACCAGAAACGGCACGCAGATCCGCGCCGATGTCTGGTCCGTTACGCACACCGTATGCCGGTACTCACCCACCCGCGGAATCGTCCCCGACAGCTCCCCCGTCGTCCCGTCCAGGCTCGTCCCCGGCGGCAGCGCCGACCCCTCCTCCAACGCGTACGCATACGGCCCCACCCCGCCCCCGGCCGCAAACCGGTACCGGAACTCCTGCCCCGCCACCGCATACCGGAACATATCGTATGCCGGCAGCGTCAGCGGAGCCGTCTGCCCCGCCAACACCAAGGAAATCACTCCAAACAACAAGCCCAGTCGCACAGGGAAACCCTCCGCGATCAGATTAACAAAATTGATTGAAAATGTTTCCGCCTATTTCTTCATCCGCCCCCGCAAAAGCATCGCCTTCCCCTCTCCCTCCACCGTCTCCGTCCACCCGATAAAGATCCGCCCCGACAACCCCAGCACCGCCGTCGGATACGTCAACGCGCCCTTCCCCTCCCCCGCTCGCACCAGGTCGCTCATCGCCCCGTCCGCATGGATCTCCCGGTAGTAAACCCCCATCTTCCCCCAGCCCCCCTGCGCCTTCGCGTCCCGCGCCTGGAACACCACCGCCAGCCGGTTCTCGTTCACCACTATCTGCGGATGCGTCGGGTCCGTCGTCCCCTCGCTCAACTTATGCCGCTCCCCGAACGTCTTCCCCCCGTCCGCCGACACCGCCAGATAAATCGCCGGCTCGTTCGCCCCCTCCGTGAACCACGTCACATACAGCATCCCATCCATCACCGCCATCGCCGGCCCCACATGCGGACACCCTTTGATCTTCCACCCGTCCTTGAACACCGGCGACGCCTTCCCCCATGTATCCCCCTTGTCCTCGCTCCTCGCCACATAGATGTCCCGGATGTCGCCAGCCTCCACATACCGCCACGCCAGGATCACCCGGTTCTCCACAAACGCCCACGACACCCGGCAGCACGGGCACACGTTCGTCCCCACCCGCACATTCTTCGACCACGTCTTCCCCCCGTCGGTCGACTTCGTCATGTAGATCGACGTCGTCCCCCCCGTCGCCCCCGCCGTCGCCCCGCGCCCGTCCCGCCCGTCCAACCACGCAATGTAAATCGTCCCGTCCGGCGCCACCGCCGCCGTCTGGAACGAATGCGACACCGGCAGCCCGTCGTCGTTCACCGTCACCGCCGGGCTCCACTCCGTCCGCATCGAACCCGCCCGCGAGAACCGGATCACATTCACCGTCGGATTCTTCGGGTCCTTCCCGTTCCACACCGCATACAGCATCGACTCATCCGGCGACGTCAACAACTGCGGCGAGTTCTCCCCATGGTCGTTCACCTCCCCCGCCACATCGTTCACCCGCATCTTCTCCGCAAAGCTCTCCCCCAGGTCCGGGGACGACTGAAAAATCAGGTCCGCCCCCTTCCCTGCCGGTACCGTCTTGATCATCATCAGCCCGTGCGCCCGCCGCGCGAAGAATTTCGGACTCTTCCCCGCCCCCAGCGATTGCACCTCCGGCTCGAACGTCACCCCGATCCCGCCCGCCATCGCAGCCAGGCTTCCCATCAATGCCAATACTGTTCTCAACATCTCCGTTCTCCTGTCTAAAAGCTCAACCGCAATACCAGCTGATGCTGCCGCGCATCGTCCGCCGCCAGCGCCTGCCCGAAGTTCGCCGAGCTCAGCACCCCGTCCGGCGACGCATAGTTCACCGTGTTCATCAGATTAAAGGACTCCGCCCGGAACTGCAGCTTCCACCGTTCCGTCAACGCAAAGTCCTTGAATACCGAGACGTTCGTCGTCAACAGGCTATCGGCCCGCTCCGTGTTCCGGCCAATCGTCCCGAACACCGTCCGCGCCGGCGTCAACTGCGCCCGCGTCACCCCCGGAGCCAGCGCCACCTGCCGTCGGTCCCCTGTTCCGCTCCGCACCAGCGTCCCCGGTATGTTGAAGATCCGGTTGTTGTTGTTCCCCCACGGTGTATCGATTCCGGCGTACAGTGTGTACGGCCGGCCCGTATTCGCCGTCGCGATTCCCTGCACGCTCCATCCGCCCAGCCACCGGTTCCGCTGCATCCACGGAATCTCCTGCGTCCACGCCACGTTGAACATGTGCCGGATGTCAAAGTCCCCCGGCCCGCGGTTCAGCCCCCAGTTCGCCTCGTCCATCGGCAGAATGTCCCGCGAAAGGTTCTGGTTGGTCGTCACAATGTCGCTCGCCGTATCGATCGCCTTGGACCATGTGTAGCTCGCCCGCACCATCGTCCCCCGCCGCTGCCACGTCAACGAGGACTGCATCCCGTGGTAGTGCGAGTTCAACCCCGTCGACAACACGTTCACCACGCCCACCGCCGGGTCCGGACGCAGCGCCTGCGCAATCCCGTCCCCCCCGTTCGGCCGCTTCACAAACGGCAGCTTCCGCCCCAGCGTCCCCAGATACCCCACGCTCACCGTCGTCTGCGGGTTGAACAGCTCCCGCTCATACGTCAGCGTAAGGTGCTGCGAATACGGGTTCCGCAGATTCCCGTCCGGATATACCAGCCCGCTCGGAATCGTCGCCGTCGCCCCCGCCAGCAGATTCGGGAACTGCGGGAACGCCGCCGCCTGGCTCGAAATCAACGGCGGGTTGAACCGCGCCAACCCCGCAAACACCAGTTCCAGCACGTTGTAGTAGATCCCATACCCGCCCCGCACCACGGACTTGCCTTCCCGGTCCGCCCGCCACGCAAACCCGAACCGCGGCGCTACGTTGTTCGGGTCGCTATTGATCCGGTACTGCTCGGAGATCAACCCGTTCACCTCCCGCGGCACCTGGTTGTACTCATACCGCACGCCCAGGTTCAGTTGCAGCCGCGGCGTCACCTGCCAGTCGTCCTGGAAAAACGCGTTGAACTCCGTCGCCCGCAACCCCACATACGGCTGCCCGAAGTTCCGCGTGTACGACGCCGGCCGCCCCGCCAGAAAATCGTTCACGTTGTTGAACCGCAGCGACCCATTGAATTGTGCGTTGATCACCCCGTTGTTCAACTGCATCCGCCGCACCGCCACACCCATCTTCAGCGAGTGCCGTCCCGCAATCACCGTCAGGTCGTTCGTGTACTGATAGTTGTTCTGGAACGTCCGCCGTCCCAGGAACCCCGAAAAGCCCAGCGCCGTCAGCCCGTTCACCTGCAGAAAGCCCAGCTCCCCGTTCACCCGCGGATCGCCCAGCAGAATATCTTCCTGCAGCGTATCCACCAGCCGGTAGCGCGTGTAGTTGAACCGCGCTTCGTTCACCACCGTCGCCTTCGGCGTCCAGATGTGGTGCAGCGAGTGCCCCTGCGGCTGCGAGTTCACGTTCGCGTTGCTCTGCGCCGCGCCGGAGGTGTTCTGGTTATTCGCGTTCAAATAGGTGGACCGCGTGAACACCCGCTGCCGCTCGCTCACGTTCCAGTCCAGCCGCGCCAGAAACGTCTGCATGAACCCGCCCTGCGGCGAGTTCGCCCGGTGCAGGTTCGTCCCCGGCACGTTCGGCTCCGGGTACCGCGCCACCAGCGGACGCACCGCCGCCACCGCCTGCGCCCGCTGCGCCGCCGTCAGCGTCTGGATCGTCGTTGCCGCCCCGATCACCCGGTTGAACCCCTCCCAGTTGCCAAAGACGAATACTTTGTCTCTCTGCAACGCGCCCCCGCCCGAAGCCCCGAAAAAGTTGAACTTCAGCGGCGGCCGCTGGTTGTCGAACGTGTTCCGCGCCGCCAGCTTGTCGTTCCGGAAATACTCATACAGCGTCCCGTGCCACTCGTTCCCCCCGCGCTTGGACACCAGGCTCACAATCGCCCCGTTCTGCCGCCCGTACTCCGCCTTGAAGTTGTGCGTCAGCACCTGCATCCCCGCAATCGATTCCGACGCAATCAACTGCTCGCTCGCCGTCCGCCCCATCACCATCCCGCCCTCAATCTCGGTGTAGTCGTTCGAGTCGATCAGGTCGTTCACAGTCCGGTTCCGCGCCCCGGCCCCCGAACACGGCCGGTGCGCCGCCGTCGATTGCGCCACTCCGGGCGTCAGATACGCCTGCGTCCGGAAGTTCCGCCCCGTGTTCCCCACCGCCATCGGCAGGTCCTGCATCAGCTTCTGCCCGTAGCTCTTCCCGTCCCCGGCCGCGTCCAGCGTCAACGCGCTCACCTCCTCGGCCGTCACCGTCACCTCCTGCCGCGCCGCCTCCGGCGCAAGCGTCGCCCGCAGCGTCCGCGTCTGCCCCACCACCAGCCCCACATCTTCGTATTTCACCCGCCCGAATCCGGGCGCCGTGATCTCCACCACGTACGATCCCGGCGGCAGCGACGGCGCGCGAAATACCCCCGCCCCGTCCGTCGTCAGCTTCCACTCTTCGTTCGTCGTCTTGTTGTTGACCCGCACCGTGGCGTTTTCTAACGCCAGCCCCTGCGCGTCCAATACAGTTCCGTTCAAGGAACTGCTGATGCTCTGTCCCGCCGCTGCCAGAACGGCAAACGTGGACAGCAGCAGTATCTTCCACTGCATACTCGCTCCTGTTTCTCGTTAGCTTCTACCGCGCAAACTACGCCGCGAAAAGTTACGAAAAACGGGGCGGTGGCCTCTGATATAGGCTCGGATCAACGCCCGCCGACGCCCGCGCCTCCGGCTCGGTCACCCGCAGCGCCGCCACCGGCTCCACCGCCGCAAAGTACGGCAGCGCCGGCGCCGCAATCGCCGCATTCCCCTGCAGTCCCACGCTCGGCGTCCCGCAGCACGGCATCCCGCACGGATGCGGCGCCCGGAACGATGGCGGCTGCTCCATCGGCTTCCGCCGGCAGCAGGCGCCCTTGCCCTTCTTGCAGCACTCCATGCCCGCCATCCCGTCCGTCACCGTCAGCGCCATCACCGGCACCGCCTGCGCAAACAGGAATACGAACAACAACCACGCGCCCACCACGCGCCGCCGCCAGGTCAACCGGACTTGTCCCGTCGCTGCCGTCATCGAATGCCCCCCTAGTATAGACTTTTCCCAGAGGCCCTTAGGTAAAATGACTCGCCGCCACCTTCTCTACACCCCCGCCGCCGCCCTCGCCGCCCAGTCCCGATCCCTCCCCGTCCGCCTCGGCGGCCCTATCTTCATGAAGGCCGACGAGCCCCGCGAACTCGCCCGCGAACACCGCCGCCTCGGCTATGCCGCCGCCTACTGCCCCGCCGTCGACGTCAACGATTCCGCCCGCGTCAAAGCCACCGAGGCCGCCTTCAAAGCCGAAAACGTCCTCATCGCCGAGGTCGGCGCCTGGAAAAACATGCTCGACCCCGACCCCGCCGCCCGCAAAGCCAACCTTGACTACGTCATCTCCCGCATGGCCCTCGCCGACGCCGTCGGCGCCCGCTGCTGTGTCGACATCGCCGGCAGCCTCAACCCCAAGGTCTGGTACGGCCCCCACAGAGACAACTTCAGCTCCCGCTTTTTCGACGCTACCGTCGAGAACTGCCGCAAAGTCATCGACGCCGTCAAACCCACCCGCTCCAAATTCGCCCTCGAAATCATGGGCTGGTGCATGCCCGAATCCGCCGACCGCTACCTGCATCTCCTCAAGGCCATTGACCGTCCCGCCTTCGGCGTCCACATCGACGTCTGCAACGCCGTCAATAGCCCCGAAAAGTTCTACAACAACGCCGCCCTCACCAACGAACTCTTCGCCAAACTCGGCCGCTGGATCGTCTCCTGCCACGCCAAGGAC
>CAZWDD010000177.1:0-11024 GCA_964632345.1 uncultured Solibacteraceae bacterium
TCGGTCCCGGCCTCCCCGATCCCCTTGAGTACCGGCTCCACGTCGACGTGCTTCCCTCCGTCCCCCGCACAACCAGCACCACCGCGCTCCGCTTCCACGTCACTCATCCCAAGACCGGCCGCCGTGTCGAGAAGTTCGAGGAGATCCACGAACGGCTCCTGCATCTTTTCCTGATCAGTGAGGACCGCCGCTTCTTCGCACACGAACATCCCGACCCGGAGCCCAACGGCTACTTCCGCTTCCACACCCAACTTCCCCTGCCGGGCTTCTACCGCCTCATGGCCGACTTCTACCCCGCCGGCGGCACCCCGCAACTCATCACCGCGCCCCTCCACGTGCAGGGCCCGCCACAACCCTTTGCCCCCCCCGCCACACCCAATCTCCAGGTCAAACTGCGTACGGAACCCGCCACGCCCATCGCCGGCTTGAAGACGCTGCTCTTCTTCGATCTCAACCCCCTCGAAGGGGTCACGCCGTGGCTCGGCGCCTGGGGCCATCTCCTCTGCGCCAGTGCCGACCTGCTCGACCTCGTTCACCTTCACCCCGCCTGGGAGCCCTACCGGAATACCGTCCAGTTCAACGTCATCTTCCCGCGCCCCGGGCGGTACACGCTCTGGCCCCAGTTTCAACGCGCGGGCGTCGTCAACACCGGCCGCTTCGAGGTCGAGGCGCGTTCCCTCGGCGCATAGCCGGAGACCTACCGGACTACTGCCTGGAGAGCACCGCCGTGAATTCGCGCCCCGGCCGGCAACGCCAGCGGCTCCCGGAGGATCATCCACTGCGGGTTCCCTGCCCCTGTCAGCCACGCCAGCGGCGCCGCGCGCCCGCCTCCCCACTCGGCCCACCGCCGGCCCGCCGCCCCTTCGCCCCGCACCGCCAGCACCTTCACGGGCGCAGCCAGCCGCCCCTCCAGTCGCACCACGCGTCCGGCCGGGCGAGCCGCCGCCTTCCACAATGGCGTCGCAAACGACCGCCGCAGATACTGCGCCTCCCCCTCCGGCGCCCCCCCTTCGGCCCACTCCGCCAACAGGTTGATCTCCTCCTGTGGCAGGGAATAGTCGTTCGCGAATTCACCGAAGCCCTTCGCCGCTGGCCAAGGGGGCATCTTCCGCTGCAGGACTTCTTCCTTAATCGCCACCGCCCACGGCCGCGCGTCGACGTAAGTCAACAAGGAAAACGGCGCCGTGCCGCCGGGTTGATGACAACCCGCACACCGCGCCATTACAATCCGCGAGATCTCCCTCGTCCAGGTCAGCTTCGTCGTTGGCGCGTCATGCGCCCACGCCACTCCGGCGGCCAGGAACGCGAGGAGAAGCCGCATTGTCAGTTATTTGCCGCCGCGGCAACTTTTCGCCGCCCGCGGATGACATCGGAGGAGTCCATATCGGGCGCCACCGCGACGTCGAAGAACCCGATCATCATCTCCTCCCAGCTCTGCTCGCCGAAACGGACGGCTGCGCTCGGGTCCGGATTGTTCTTATTGTTGGCTGAGTTGTCGAAATGCGCCGTGCACTCGATCTTCGTCCCCTTCGGCAGCACTTTCTGCTCCACCGGGCGGTAGATCAACTGCCAGTTGAAGTCGTACCGCGGCACGCGCAGCAGCACCTCGGTCTCGCCGCTCGGGTAAACCGCGCGCATCTCGAAGGCCTTTCCGCGCAGGTGCATATGCGGCATCAGCGTCGCCAGTTTCGTCTCCTCCCGCAGCGTGATGGAGGACCGGACCTCGTGGTTCGGCGCCCCTGGAGGAATCTCGAACTTGTCGTTGGCCGAGGCCAGCGTCACCACTCGTTCCTTCACCGGCTCTTTTGCGAAAACGAAGCCAATGCGTGTCTTGTCGGTGGCCTCTTTGCCGTTAGCGGTGTAGTGCATCTGCAGCACGACATCGGAACCGGCCTTCAACAGCCGCCCCTGGCCCGGAAGCATCTGATCGGGCGGCATGCCCGGCGCGTAGGCGCCCACCCACTGGCCGAAGGGCGTGCCGCCTTCCCCGCTCTTCGGAATGTAGGGCTCGCCCAGCGGAGCGTTCTTCAGCCACTTCGCGCCGGGCGGCCGCACGAACGCAATGACATGATGGACCACTTCCCGATTGCCCGGCCGGACTTCGGCGGCGGAGATCCAGGTGTCTTGCTTCAAATTCAGGGGCAGAACGTAATAGATGTAGTCGATCGTCCCTTTGGCCGGCACCGCGTGCGGCTTCGGCAGCTCCACAACCAGATCGGGATTGCCGATGTTCCAACCCTGCACGAACTGTACCGGTTTGGGAGCGTGGGACGCATCACCTTCCTTGGCGCCGCTGTCGGCCCAGGCGGCCAGGGTGGCGATGTCGTCGGCCTTCAGGGAAACGTCGTTGGCGAACTTGCCGGCATGCGGGTCGGCGAACCACGGCGGCATCCGCTTGGTTAGCACCGCTTCCTTAATCGCCTTGGCGAAGGGCCGGGAGTCTCTGTAGGTCAGAAATGACATTGGCGCCGCCTCGCCGGGACGGTGGCAGCTCTGGCAGTTTTTCTGCAGGATCGGTGCCACGTCCCGATGGAACGTAACTTGCTTGGGAATACTCGCAGAGAACGCCATCGGCGCTCCAATCGCCAGGAAGAACACGAATCGCATGAACAATTGCCTCATTTCCTACTATACGCATGCCGCCCCCGCCCCTGTTCCCGGGATGATCCGGAAAAAGATTTCGGATCAGATTATTCCGAGATTCCCTCAAAACGGCTCGGAAGTGGACGATATGTCCTTCACGAGGGCAAATTTGCCCATCCTGGCAAGACTCCCTAATGGAGGTACTGTACAACTATGAAGATCAATCATGGCTATCAGGACGCCCGCGCCGCATCGGCCCAGGACGCCGCAAAGGCACAGGAGGCCGCGGCCACGCAGGCGCGCGCCGCTCGCGCCGGAGCTGGAACCGGCAAGACCGCCGGCGCCGATGAGGTGAATCTCTCGCCGCTGGCATCGGCCATTCAGAGCTCGCTATCGGATTCTCCGGAGCGGGTCGCGTTCATCGAACGGCTTGCGGCGGACTTCGCGGCAGGCAATTTCCAGCCCGATCCACAAGACACGGCCGCCGGCCTGATCCAGGACGCCCTACTCCCTTCGCCGGACGGAAAGAAGCCCTGACGTGACGCCGGCTCCCACCATCCCCGATCTGCACGAGGCCCGCGAAGCCCTGGCGCAACTAGCCACCCACAATGCCGTGGAGCATCTGGAGGCGGCCGTACGGTCGCTGCAGGCGCTGGAAGCATCGCTGCGGTCCAGTGACAGGCTCCCGCCGGAGGAGCAGCGCCGCCTGGAGCGGGAACTGCTTCGCTTCCGCCATGATCTGCGTGACGCCGGCATCCTCGCCGAGCAGGGCCTTGCCTACTGCAAGGACTGGTCGGAGGCACTGCAACCGACGGTCGCCTACACGCCGGGAGGGGATCTGTCCGGCGCGCCGGCCCACCGGCACGAATTCTCACTGGAGGCCTGAACCCGAATGGGAAGCATCTTCACATCAATGGTTTCGACGGCGGGCGCCATGCGCGCGCTGCAGACGTCGCTCACCGTGGTGCAGAACAACATTGTCAATGCCTCCACGGTGGGTTACGCGCGCCAGGAGGTTTCTCTCGTCGCCAATCCGTTCAATCCGAGTTCCGGGTCCACATCCGGCGGCGTTTCCCCGGGGCCGCCCGCATCGACGAGAAACCCATTTGTCGAGGCCGCGGTATGGAAGACGCAGAACCGGGCCGGCTACTCGGGCGGCCTGGCCACCAAGCTGACCGAGCTGGAGCGGGTCTTCCCGCTGGCCGATGGCTCGGGTATTTCCGGAGAGATGGACCGCTTCTTCGGCTCGGTCTCGCAATGGTCGATGTCGCCGAATGACCCTGTCGCCCGCCGGCAGATTCTGGACCGCGCCGGAGCGCTTGCACAGACGTTCAACCAGACGGCCGCCGACCTTGGTGACTCCTCGGCCCGGGCTGCCGCGGAGCTTACGCACACCGTCCGCCAAGTCAATCGCCTCACCGGCGACATCATGGCCATCAACAAGCAGCGACGGGAGAGCCTCGACGCCGCCAACGATGCAGGCCTGGACGCCACGATTCACGCCAAGCTCGAAGAACTGGCGCAGTACGTTAACTTTACGGCCCTGCCCCAGGAAGATGGTTCGGTTTCCGTGTTCCTCGCCGGCCAGACGCCGGCCGTCATCGGTGACCGCCAGTGGCCCATCTCGCTCACCAATAGCAACGGGCAGTTCCAGGTACTGGACTCCGAGGGCGTAGACATCACCGGCCGGCTGCAGCAGGGCAAACTGGGAGCCATCCTCGAGTACCGCAACGAACTGCTGCCCGCCTACGCCGACCGGCTCAACACGCTGGCATCCGGCTTCGCCGATCAGGTGAACAGCGTGCTGAACAACGGAATTGACGTTAATGGCGATGTTCCAGTCCGCAATTTATTCACCTATGACGCCACGATCGGCGCCGCTGCCACCATGGGCATCACCGGCATCACCGGAGCGGAACTGGCCGCAGCCGCAGTCGGGGACCCTGGCGGTAACACCAACGCCCTGGATCTGGCGGACCTGCAGAACAATGCGATGTTCGGAGGGTTGACGCCGTCGCAGTTCCTCGCCGAACTCACCGGCGACATCGGCAACCGCCTGAACGCAGAACGTTCCAGCGAATCGCTCCAGGGCCAATTGCTGATGCAGGCCCAGTCCGTACGCGAGGAGGTCTCCGGTGTTGATATCAACATGGAAGCGACCAAACTCCTCCAGTTGCAGAAGGGATTCCAGGCCGCCGGACAGGTCATGTCCGTGCTCAACTCCCTTACCGAAACGCTCATCAATCTGATCCGGTAGTCCACCACTATGCTGACCTTCCTGAACCCCAGACAATCGGCCTTTCTAGCCGACCTCGACCGCATCCAGGCCCGATCGGAAAAGGCTCAGCGCCAGTTGTCGAGCGGACTCCGCATGAACTCCATCGCCGATCACCCGGACCAGATTGGCGTACTCCTCCAGTCCCGTGCCGAATTGGCCTCCACGCAGCAGACGCAGGCCAATCTCAGCCGCGCCAAGACCGAGGTCGACGCTGGCGAAAACGCGATTCAGAACATTATCAAGGCGGTCGAACGGGTGCGCGTCCTCGGCGCACAGGGCCTCACCGGAACCCAGAGCGCCTCCAGCCGCGGGTCGATCGGTGGGGAGGTAGAAGCACTCTTCAAGCAGATTGTCAGCATTGCCAACACCGCGATCGATGGCCGCTACCTGTTTGCGGGTTCGGCCGATCAGGCCCCTCCTTACTCCGTTGACCTGACACAGACTTCCGGGGTAACACCCTATGCTGGCGGGGACGCCACCCGCCAGATTCGCGACGCCTCCGGCGTTCGGATTCCCATCTCACGCACCGGCCAGGAGTTATTCGACTCCACCACTCCCGGCCGCAACGCATTTGCCGCCGTCAAGGGCCTCCGCGACGCACTACTAGCCAACGACGAAACCGCCATCCAGACGGCTGTGTCCGACATCGGCACCTCGCTTGAGCACCTCAACGAGCAGCTCGCCTATTTCGGCTCGACGCAGAACATGATCGCGGAAGCAGCCAATGCCGCCGGAAAGAAGGCGCTTTCCCTCCAGACCCAGATTGCCGATACGGAAGGCGCGGATCTCGCCGAATCCATTCTGGAACTGCAGGAATCGGCGACGCACCGCCAAGCGGCTCTACAGGCCAAGGGTCAGGAAGACCGCCGGACTGTCTTCGATTTCCTCCGCTAAACGCGCCAGACGATCAACTTCCGCTCCGTCATCTCCTCAATGGCATAGTGGGGCCCCTCCCTGCCTGTGCCGCTCAGCTTTACCCCTCCATACGGCATCTGATCGGCCCGGAACTGCGGCACATCGTTAATCAGAAATCCACCCACTTCCACGGCTCGGGCCGCCCGGAACGCCTTCCCGATATCCCGCGTGAAGATACTGGCCTGCAAACCATAGTCGCTGGCATTCACCATAGCAATGGCCTCATCGAGCGTCGAATAGCCGTTCACCGCGACAACCGGCCCGAACGCTTCGCGCGCCATCAACCGTGTGGTGGCGGGCACCTCGGCCACCACGGCTGGCGCCATTCGCGTCCCGTCCCGCTCTCCACCGGCCACCAAACGCCCTCCGGCAAAGACGGCCTCCTCCAACCAGTCCTCCACTCGGACCGCCTCCGCCTCGCTGATCAGAGAACTGACGGCCGTCTCCTCCTCCAGCGGGTGCCCGCGTTGCATCGCCTCCGCCCCGTCCGCCACCCGTTCCAGAAACGAACCGAGCACATCCCGCTGGACAAAGATCCGCTGGACGGAGATGCAGACCTGGCCCGAGTGTGCGAAGGCGCCGCTGACGCACAGCGGCACGGCCAGATCCAGATCCGCATCGCTCTCCACGATAACGGCCGAATTGCTGCCGAGCTCCAGCGTGACGCGCTTCAGTCCGGCGATCTCCCGCAACCGGACACCCACTTCCGGACTACCCGTAAAGGTCACCATCGCCACCGCAGGGTTCAGCGCCAGCGCCTCCCCTAACTCAGCGCCCGGCCCCGGAACGACATTCAATGCTCCGGCCGGCAGGCCTGCCTCCGCAAACAGCCGCGCCAATTCCAGCGCCGAAACCGGGGTCGCCGAGGCAGGTTTATGCACCACGGCATTCCCGGCCGCCAGTGCCGGGCCGATCTTATGCAGCGACAGGTTCAGTGGAAAGTTGAACGGCGTGATCGCGGCAATCACCCCGAGCGGCTCGCGAACAACCATCGCCATTCGTCCCGCCCCGTGCGCGGCAGCGTCCATCGGCACCTCTTCCCCGGCAAGCGATAGCGCCTCATTGGCCGAGAATAGCAACGTCGATGCCCCTCGTTGCACCTCCAGCCGCGCCTCCCGCAATGGCTTCCCGCTTTCGGAGGCAATCACGCGCGCGAAGTGTTCGGACTCTTCGAGCAGCCGGCGCCGGACGTCATACAGGATCTCTGCCCGCCGCGCCCGCGTCATCGCGCGCATTTCCACGAAGCCGCGCGTGGCAGCCTCCACCGCTTCGTTCAGCACGTCTGCTGTTCCTATCGCAACCCGTGCGAAAACAGACCCGTCATACGGTACTCGGATCTCCCGCTTCCGCGCACTATCACGGAACGAACCGCCAACGAAAAGCCCGAAGTCCATATGGCTTTCCTACCCCTTTTCGATGTCCCGGTGCAACCCCTTGACGTTATATCCGGCCTTCCGCAGCCGCTTCCGCATCTCTTCAGCCATCATCACACTGCGGTGGTGCCCGCCGGTACAGCCAAACGAGATCGTCAGGTAGCTCTTCCCCTCTTCGATGTAGTGCGGCAGCAGATAGGTGAGCAGATCCGTGATCTTCGCCATGAACTCCTGCGTTTGCGGGAACGATCGGATGTATTCGGCCACCTTGGGATTCTTCCCCGTCAGCTTCTTGTACTCCGGAATGTAGTTCGGATTGGGTAGAAAACGGACGTCGAAGACAAGGTCGGAGTCGGTCGGGACACCGTGGCGGAATCCGAAACTGGTGACGTATACCAGAATGCCGGAGGCATCCCGCGCGGCGCCGAACTTCTCTCCAATCAACTCCCGCAATTCATGCACGTTGAAGCGCGAGGTGTTAATCACCACGTCCGCCAGCTTCCGAATCGGCTCCACCAACTGGCGCTCTTCCTTTACGCTCGAAGCGACGGGTTTTTCCGCCCCCTTTAGGGGATGCGGACGGCGGGTCTCGCTGAACCTGCGGATGAGGGTAGCGTCGTCGGCCTCCAGGTAGATGAGCCGCGTCCGCAGCATCCGCTGCACCTGCTTATACAGGACGGGGAAGCGCCGCAGCGCCTCCCCTTCCCGAATATCGACAACCAGTGCCGCATTGGAGATCTGGGGGCTCGACCCGGTCAGTTCCGCGAACTTCGGGATCAGATCCATCGGCAGGTTATCCACCGAATAGTAGCCGAGATCCTCCAGGCTCTTGAGGACGGTCCCTTTTCCGGAGCCGCTCAGCCCGGTGATAATCACCAGTTCTCCGCCGCCCGCGGGCGGCCGCGGCCCAGGCATCAGGCCCTGACCACGTCGAAGCTGCCATCGGGCCGCTGAATCACAACGCTGATGCCGCTCGTATCGGCATCGCGGAAGGCAACGTAGTTCACCTTCTTGCGCAGTGCCACCAGGACAGCCTCTTCCACATTCATCGGCTTCTTGCTCACCTTGGCCTCGAACATGCGCGGGCCGTTGGAGACCGGAGCCGGTTTCACCGCTTCGGCGGCGGCCACCACGGCCGGCTTCACGCCGTTGCGCTTCGTGTCGCGCTGTTTCGCGCTCACCTTCACAATCTGCTTTTCCAGTTTTTCCACCGCCGCAGTGACCGCGGGCAGGTACGCCGGACCCGAGCCTTTGCCCACAAAGTTGTGGTGCAGATAGTTCACCGTGATTTCGGCCTTCTTACCGCGCTTTTCCGCGGTCAGGATCACGTGTCCTTCCTTCTCCCCTTTCTTGTCGATCAACTTGCCCAGCTTGGACAGCTTGGTCTCCAGGCGAGTCTTGTCGGCGGCGCTAAATTCGCCGTTGCCGCCGGTGTAGGTTACTTTCATCATGTTCTCCTCGCGCGTGTCTGTCGTGTTCTAGTTTTGTGTTCTAGTTTTTGACGCGCCGTTGGTGCGTCGACGGAATCTTCAGGTCCTCGCGATACTTCGCGACCGTCCGCCGGGTCACCGCAAACCCCTCCTGCTGCAACCGAGCCGTAATCTGTTCGTCGGTCAGCGGCTTCTTGGGGTCTTCTTCGTCGATTATCTTCTTCACCTTCTGCTTCAGAACTAAAAGCGGGGTGCTGCTGCCCGAAGGCCCTTGGACGGCCTCCGAGAAGAAGAAACGCAGTTCAAACACGCCTTGCGGGGTGTGTACGTACTTCCCCGCCACGGCCCGACTGACGGTGGAGGCGTGAACGCCGATCTCTTCGGCCACCTCCTTGATCATCATCGGCCGCAGTTGCTGCATCCCTTCATCGAGAAACTCACGCTGCCGTTCCACCACGCACTGGCAGACCCGCAGGATCGTGTGCTTCCTCTGTTCAATATTCTTGATCAACATCGCCGCCGAGCTGAACCGTTCCTTGACGTAGTTCCGCACGTCCTTATCCGGCTGCTTGTCGCGGTCGAGCATCTTCAGATACTCCCGGTTCAACCGCAGTTGCGGCAGGTCTTCGTCATTCAACTCGATGATGTAGTTGTCGCTGTCCTTGATAATGTAGACGTCCGGCTCCACCACTCGCGCCCCGGGGCCGGAATAGCGCAGGCCCGGCTTGGGGTCCAGATGGCGGATGACATCGAGCGCAATCTCGATGTGCTCCATCGGCCGGCCCAGCACACGCGCCATCTCTTTGAACTGCTTCAACTCCAGCAGTTTCATGTGCTTATCGAGAATCTGCCAGGCTACGCCACCCACCCCACCGCGGCTCTCCACCTGCAGCATCAGGCACTCCCGCACATCCCGCGCCCCGACTCCGGCCGGTTCCAGCGACTGAATCTCCTCCAGCGCCTTCTCCACATCGTCCATCGTGTGTTCGCCATAGGTGGCGATCTCGTCCAATCCGGCAACCAGATACCCGTTGTCGTCCAGGTTGCCGATAATCGTATCGGCCGCCTCTCGCACCTCGTCCGGCATGGTCACCAGACTCAACTGCTGCCGCAACATCTCCGGCAGCGTCACCGGAGAACTGACGAAGGCCTCCCAGCTCGGCTTCTCCGACATCTCTCCGGCCGGGCTCTTGAACCCTGGCTCCAGGTACTCCTGAAAGTAGTTGTCGAAGTCGATCTCGTCGAACGGATCCGCGGCAGGCGAAGATTCCACCGGAGCCGCATCGACGCTCTCGGCAGGGCCGCCCTCGGACGCCATCTCGGCCCGGTCGGCTTCCGCCTCGATCTGCGATGGGGAGACGGATGCCTCCAGAATGCCCTGGTCCGAGGGGTCAGCCACCCGCTCCCGCTCAAGAATCGACTGCAGTTCCTCCGGCGTAATCTCTTCCGCCGCGTCAAGGGACTCTTCCAGTACGGGGTTCTCGGCTATCTCCTGCTCGATTTTCTCGCGCAGTTCGAGCCGGTTGAGTTGCAGCACCGACACCAATTGGACGAGGCCAGGTGTGAGTATCTGCTTCTGCGCGACCCCGACTTGAAGCCGCTGAGAAAGCATGCTCATCGCTCCTTCATTTTAACAGCAGGCCGGAGTTCTGGAAGCGCCAGAAACATTGCCACGGCGATGAACGCCGCGCCCGTCCAGTACGGCGACGGAGGGCCATATTTATCAAACACATAGCCCGCCCAGGCCGGGCCCGCCACGCGCGTCAGGCTCAGCACGCTCTGCGTCGTCCCCAGAATCGTTCCCTGCTCGTTGGCCGCCGAACGCTGCGAGATCATCCCGTTCAGTGTCGGGTTGGTAAAGGAACTGCCGACGGCGATCAACGCAACTCCCGGGAAGACCCACCAGGCTGCCTGCGCCCCAGCCACCACACAGAACCCGGCGATGAAGTACAGAAACCCTTGTATCGCCATCTTCCGTTCCCCGAGCACCGGCAGTAACCTGCGCACCACCACGCCCTGCATCAGCGCCGCCAGCAGACCGATAAATGCGAACACCCAGGCGTTGTCATCCGGGCCGAAGGAGAACTTCTCCAGCGTGAAATTGGCGAAGTTCGTCTGAAGTCCGGCGAAGGCGAAGTTCAGGAAGAACAGGGCGACCAGGAACATCCGGATCTCCCGCCGCGCCAGGGCTCCGGCCACCGATTGCAGCGGATTCGCCTCGGCAAGCGTCACTGCGCCGGTCTTCCGCCGTTCCTGCGGCAGGGTCTCGGGAAACCGAAGATAGCCGAAAACCGCGGTACAGAGGGCAATGCAGCCCGCCCCGTAGGCGGGCGCCTGCAGGCTGATTTTGCTCAGCAGTCCTCCCAGCGCCGGGCCGATGATGAAGCCGAGCCCGAACGCCATCCCGACCAGTCCGAAGTTCTTGGCCCGGTCCTTCGGCTCGCT
>CAZWDD010000178.1:0-7847 GCA_964632345.1 uncultured Solibacteraceae bacterium
TTCTGCGGACGCCGTTCCCGGGGAACCGGATTCCGGTGAACCGTTTCGACCCTGTGTCGGCGAACGTGCTGAAGTTCTATGGACCGCGGCCGAACCTGCCGGGGCAACCGAACACGGGGCAGAATAACTTCTTCTTCCAGGGGAAGGCGCCGACGGACGTGAACCGCGGGACGGGGAAGTTTGACCACAATTTCAACGAGAATCAGCGCATTTTCTTCCGGTACACGCTGTTCCAGAACGAGAACTCGCAGCCGGAGCTGTGGGCGGGGCCGGGGTGTCCGGATGGCGGCTGCTATTCGAATTATGAACGGCAACAGAACGCGGCGCTGGACTACAGTTGGACGCTGAACCCGACGACGCTGTTGAACGTGCGGTATGGATTCGCGCGTTCGATTCTGGACCGTGGGAGCTGGCACAAGGGCTTCCGGCCGACGACGCTGGGCCTGCCGTCGTACGTGGAAGACGGCGCCGACCTGTTAGCGTTTCCGGAGTTCAGCGTGGAAGAGATGACGATGCCCGGATTGCTGCACCATTGGAACTTCCGTTCGGCGAACCAGTCGCACACGGTAGTCGGCACGTTGTCGAAGGTCATCAGCAGCCACAGCCTGAAGGTGGGCACGGAGATGCGGCTGAACCTGATCAACCACATGCAGGCGCCGTGGAGCATGAACTTCACGTTCAACCGGGGGATGACGCAGGGTCCTGACCCGCGCGTGGTTTCGGCGACGGGCGGCTTCGGGTTCGCGTCGTTCCTGCTGGGGACAGGAGCGAGCGGCAGCGAAGTGCATGGCATCCGGCCGGCGCTGGAGAGCAAGAGCTATGGGTTCTACCTGCAGGATGACTGGAAGGTGAACCGGAAGCTGACGCTAAATCTTGGCCTGCGGTGGGACTTTGAAACGGGCCTGACGGAACGGCATGACCGGTACGCGATCTTCGACCCGTCGGCGGTGAACCCGCTGGGGCAGCAGGTGGGGATGCAGTTGTTTGGCGGCTGGACGTTTCCGACGCAGGGCGGGCTGGGCCGGCGGCTGAGGCCGATTGAGTGGGGCAAGATTGCGCCGCGCATCGGGTTGGCGTATCAGGTGCGGCCCGGTACGGTAATCCGCACGGGCGGCGGGATTTTCTACACCATGGCAACCTACGGCGCCAACAACTATGGGACGGCGCCGTTCCGCGCCTCGACGCCTTGGGTGCCGACGGTGGACGGAGTGACGCCGACGGACCTGCTGCGGAATCCGTTCCCGAACGGGGTGCTGCAGCCGCCGGGGGCTTCCGGTGGTTTGAACTCGGCGCTCGGGCTGGGTGTGGGATCGCCGGTGCCGAATACGATGACGACGCCGTACAACTCGCAGTGGAACTTCTCGATCGCGCAGGACCTGGGCGCGACGACGGTTTTGGAACTGGCCTATGCGGGCAACAAGGGGACGAACCTGCCGCTCAGCTGGCAGATGGACCAGTTGCCGAACTCGCTGATCCGGCCGGATGCGGGGCTGCTGGACGCGGTGCCGAATCCGTTCTTCGGGATCATTCCGGTGGGCACGATGTCGACTCGGACGGTGCAGCGCGGCCACCTGTTGACGCCGTATCCGCATCTGCCCGGTGTGTCGTACGCCGGGACGGGCTGGGGGAACTCGAACTTCCATAGCTTCCAGGCGACGTTCAAGAAGCGGTTCTCCGAGGGGGGGACGGCGGTGGTGGCTTACACGTGGAGCAAGCTGCTGGCCGACGGCGGCGACAACGCGTGGGATTCGGCCGGGTTCCGTGACTTCAACTGCCGGGCCTGCGAAAAGTCCGTTTCGCCGTACCACTACCCGCACCGGTTGGTGACGACGGCGACCTACGAACTGCCGTTCGGGAAAGGCAAGAAGTTCGGCGCGTCGTGGAACGGATTCACGAATGCCGTGCTGGGCCAGTGGCAGGTGAACGGGATCATGACGCTGAGCAGCGGGCAGCCGCTGCAGATGCTGACGACCGGGAACACCAGCTTCAGCTTCGGCGGCGGACAGCGGCCGGATTCGACGGGCGCCGATGCGCGTCTGGACAATCCGACGCTGGCGCAGTGGTTCGATACGAGTGCGTTCCGCCTGCCGCAACAGTACACGTTCGGCAACATGGGGCGCATGCATCCGAACCTGCGGAGCGACTTCGTGGAATCGTTGGACCTGTCGGTGTTCAAGCGGTTTCAGGTGAAGGGTGAGCGGGTGGCGCTGGAGCTGCGCGGCGAGAGCTTCAACGCGTTGAACCATCCTGTATTCGGCGTCCCGAATACAACGGTGGGCAATGCGCAGTTCGGCCGTGTGGCGTCAACGGCGAATGCGCCGCGGCAGACGCAGTTCGCACTGAAGCTGCTCTGGTAATCCGGAGCTGTTCCTGAAAAACGGCCGGCCCGCGGTGTGGGGCCGGCCGTTTTTTGCCAATAATGCCAGGTTGCGTTTTTGTAATGAACGGTTATATGCTTCCTCCTGCTGTATCGCATCCCCCGATTTAAGGAAGGTATATGAGAAGTTTACAGTCCGCGTGGTTGTTGGCCGTGCCATTAGCGCTCGGCTTGCTGGCGCCCCGGTCCGGCGCCCAGACGGTGGCAGGCCAGATTTCCGGCCTGGTTACAGATCCGTCTGGAGCCGCGATTGGTGGGGCGAATATTGTGGTGACCGATATAGACCGGAATACGAATTTCCGCTCGAACTCAAATGAGAGCGGGTTCTATCTGATATCGCCGCTGCCGCCGGGACGTTACCGGTTGCGGGCGGAGCGGCAGGGTTTCCGGGCGCACCTGGTGGAGTCGGTGCCGATTGCGACGCAGCAGAAAGCGGAAGTGAATATCGCTCTGCAGGTGGGTGCGGTGTCGGAATCGGTGACGGTGACGGGCGGCGCGCAGATGGTGGAAACGACGACGGCGACACTGAGCGGCGTGGTGGAGAACAAGCGGATTATCGACTTGCCGCTGAATGGCCGAAACGTTTATGCGCTGGCCGCGTTGACGCCGGGCGTGTTCGGGTTTCGTCCGGCGGGCGGGAATGGCGGCGTGGGTGAAGGGTTTGAGTCGATCGGCCGGTTCACGGTGAACGGCGGGCGGGACTCGTCGAACGCGATCATGATGGACGGCGTGCCGGTGACGATGAATTCGAACACACAGAACATGAACGCCAACAGCGCGGTGCCATCGGTGGAAGGCGTGGAAGAGTTCCGGATTCAGACGAACTCGTATAGTGCGGAATACGGGCGCTCCGGCGGCGGCGTGCTGACGATTGCGACGAAGTCCGGTACGAACGAGCTGCACGGCAGCCTGTTCGAGTTCTTCCGGAACAGCAGGATGGACGCCAACAACTGGTTCGCAAACGCAAGTGGAAGCCGGCTGGGCAAGTTCCAGCGGAACGAGTTTGGCGCGAGCCTGGGCGGGCCCTTGTCGATTCCGAAACTGTACAACGGGAAGAACAAGAGCTTCTTCTTCATGGTCTATGAGGGGCGGCGGCAGCGTTCGGCGTCGACGCGGTTCTTTACGTTGCCGACGGATGAACAGATGGGCGGCGACTTCTCGAAGACATTGACGGCGGCGGGGCAGTTGCGGACGATCTACGATCCGTTCACGACGACGCCGGACCCGGCGCGGCCGGGGCAGTTTCTGCGGACGCCGTTCCCGGGGAACCGGATTCCGGTGAACCGTTTCGACCCTGTATCGGCGAATGTATTGAAGTTCTACGGCCCGCGGCCGAATCTGCCTGGGCAGGTAAACACGGGACAGCAGAACTTTTTCTTCCAGGGGAAAGCGCCGACGGACGTGAACCGCGGGACGGGTAAGTTTGACCACAATTTCAACGAGAATCAACGCATCTTCTTCCGGTATACGTTGTTCCAGAACGAGAACTCGCAGCCGGAGCTGTGGGCCGGGCCGGGATGTCCGGATGGCGGCTGCTACTCGAACTATGAACGGCAACAGAACGCAGCGCTGGACTACAGCTGGACGCTGAACCCGACGACGCTGTTGAACCTGCGGTATGGATTCGCGCGTTCGATTCTGGACCGTGGGAGCTGGCACAAGGGCTTCCGGCCGACGACGCTGGGCCTGCCGTCGTACGTGGAAGACGGCGCCGACCTGTTAGCGTTTCCGGAGTTCAGCGTGGAAGAGATGACGATGCCCGGATTGCTGCACCATTGGAACTTCCGTTCGGCGAACCAGTCGCACACGGTAGTCGGCACGTTGTCGAAGGTCATCAGCAGCCACAGCCTGAAGGTGGGCACGGAGATGCGGCTGAACCTGATCAACCACATGCAGGCGCCGTGGAGCATGAACTTCACGTTCAACCGGGGCATGACGCAGGGGCCCGACCCGCGCGTGGTTTCCGCGACGGGCGGGTTCGGGTTCGCGTCGTTCCTGCTGGGGACGGGTGCAAGCGGCAGCGAAGTACACGGCATCCGGCCGGCGCTGGAGAACCGGAGTTTTGGGTTCTACCTGCAGGATGACTGGAAGGTGAACCGGAAGTTGACGGTGAATCTTGGACTCCGCTGGGACTTCGAAACCGGGCTGACGGAGCGCCACAACCGGTACGGGATCTTTGATCCGACGGCGGTGAATCCGCTGGGGCAGCAGGTAGGGATGCAGTTGTTCGGCGGCTGGACGTTCCCGACGCAGGGTGGACTGGGACGGCGGCTGAAGCCGATCGAATGGGGCAAGATCGCGCCGCGCATTGGAATCGCGTATCAGGTGATGCCTGGTCTGGTGATCCGGACCGGTGGCGGGATTTTCTACACGACGGCTCCCTACGGGGCGAACAACTACGGGACAGCGCCGTTCCGCGCCTCGACACCGTGGGTGCCGACGGTGGACGGCGTGACGCCGACGGACCTGCTGAGCAATCCGTTCCCGAACGGGGTGCTGCAACCGCCGGGCTCTGGCGGTGGTTTGAATGCGGCGCTGGGTCTGGGTGTCGGTTCGCCGGTGCCGAATACGATGACGACGCCGTACAACTCACAGTGGAACTTCTCGATTGCCAAAGACCTGGGAAATACGTCGGTATTGGAAGTAGCATACGCCGGGAACAAGGGTACGAACCTACCGCTGAGCTGGCAGATGGACCAACTTGCGAGTTCGTTGATCCGGCCGGACGCCGGGTTGCTGGACACGGTGCCGAATCCGTTCTTCGGGATCATCCGTGTGGGCGTGATGTCGAACCGGAATGTCCAGCGGGGGCAACTGTTGACCCCGTTCCCTCATATCCCCGGAGTCTCCTACGCCGGCACGGGATGGGGAAACTCAAACTTCCACAGTCTGCAGGCGAGCTTCAAGAAACGGTTCTCGCAGGCGGGGACGGCGGTGGTTTCCTATACCTGGAGCAAGCTGCTGGCCGATGGCGGCGACAATGCGTGGGATTCGGCCGGGTTCCGGGACTTCAACTGCCGGGCGTGTGACAAGTCCGTCTCGCCGTATCACTACCCGCACCGGCTGGTAGCCAGCTACACGTACGAACTGCCGTTCGGCAAGGGTAAGCAGTTCGGGGCGTCGTGGAACAGCTTCGTGAACGCGGTGCTGGGCGAGTGGCAGGTAAACGGGATCATGACGCTGAGCAGCGGCTCTCCGTTGCAGATGCTGACGACCGGGAACACGAGCTTCAGCTTCGGTGGTGGACAGCGGCCGGATTCGACGGGCGCCGACGCGCGGCTGGACAATCCGACGCTGGCGCAGTGGTTCGACACGAGTGCGTTCCGCCTGCCGCAGCAGTATACGTTCGGCAATGTGGGGCGGATGCATCCGAACCTGCGGAGCGACTTCGTGGAACTGCTGGACCTTTCGGTGTTCAAGCGGTTCCCGATCAAGGGTGAGCGCGTGGCGCTGGAACTGCGCGGCGAGAGCTTTAACGCCTTCAACCATCCTGTGTTCGGATCGCCGAATACGACGGTGGGGAATGCGAACTTCGGGCGTGTGACGGGAACGGCGAATGCCCCGCGGCAGACGCAGTTCGCACTGAAGCTGCTGTTCTAATTGAGTGTAAGGAGAAAAGGCCGGGCCCCGTGAGGGGCCCGGCCTTTTTCGTTTGAGGGGGTGGCCATCGGGGACACGCTAAAGCGTGTCCCCGATGGGAGTGTCAGCCGTTGAAGAGTTTGCGTTCGCGGCGGAGGAAGGCCGGGGTGTCGATGTCGTCGAAGGGGTCGTTGGAGGGCGGCGCGGTCTGGGCGGGCGGCGGTGGAGGAGGCTCTGTAGGTTCGGGCTCCTCGATGATGTGGGCGTCGACGGGTTCGGCTTCGAAGTAGGGGGTCAACTCGACCGGGGTACGCTCAAACAGAACGGCGGGCGCCGGTTGGGGCGGGATGACGATGGAAGACTCGCGAGAGAAGCCGGTGGCGATGACGGTGACCTTAACCTCGTCGCCGAGTTCTTCGTCGTGGACGAGGCCGTAGCTCATGTGGACCTCGTCGTTCTTCGTGGCATCGAAGATGAGGGAGCAGGCTTCGCCGAACTGATCGAGGGTGAGGGCGCTGGAGCCGGCGACATTAATGAGGAGCCCGCGGGCGCCTTCGACACCGTTCTCTTCGAGGAGGGGCGAACTGATGGCGGCGCGGGCGGCTTCGACGGCGGCGTTCTCCCCGCTGGCGGTGGCGGTGCCCATCATGGCGTGGCCCATGCCGCTCATGATGGCCTTGATGTCGGAGAAGTCGCGGTTGATGACGCCGGGGGTGAGCATGATCTCCGAGATGCCCTGGACGGCCTGGCGGAGGACGTCGTCGGCCATTTTGAAAGCTTCGAGGAAGCTGGTGCCCTTGGGGGCGAGCTTCATGAGGCGGTCATTGGGGATGGAGATGACGGTGTCGACGGTGGAGGCGAGATCGGCAAGGCCGCGTTCGGCCTGACGGATGCGCTTGGGCCCTTCGAACTTGAAGGGCATGGTGACGATGGCGACGGTGAGGGCGCCGAGTTCCTTGGCGAGCGAGGCGACGACGGGTGTGGCGCCGGTGCCTGTGCCGCCGCCGAGGCCGGAGGTGAGGAAGACCATGTCGGCGTCCTCGAGGATTTCGACGAGGCGGTTGGTATCGTCGAGAGCGGCCTGGCGGCCCTTTTCGGGGTCGGAGCCGGCGCCGAGGCCGTTGGTGAGTTTTCCGCCGATGGCAATTTTATTGGGAACCGGAGAGGCGTTGAGAGCCTGGACGTCTGTATTGACGACATAGAAGTCGACGCCGCCGAGGCCGGCGCTCATCATGCGGGCGACGGCATTGCAGCCGCCACCGCCGACGCCGATCACCTTGATGCGGGTGCCGACCTGGTTGTCATCCTGCATTTCAAACTTCAACTCACTCATACGGGGTCCTTTTATTTCGACATTAGCAGGCTTAGAAAGCCGGGAGAGGAACGTTTCTGGTAGCGGTGTTCCTTGAGGCGGCCGGAGTACATGGTGAGGCCGGCGGCGGTGGTCCATCTGGGGTTGGAGAGGGAATCGGGCCAATCCTGGATGCCGACGGGGAGGCCGTTGCGGGACTGGCAGTTGAGGACGAGTTCGGCGACATCGCACATGCCGGGGAGGCAGGCGCCGCCGCCGGTGAGGAGGATGCCTTCGAGGAGGTGGCCGTCCATGCCGCAATCGGTGAGGTGTTTCTTGATGTAGCGGAAGAGGAAGTCGGCGCGGGACTCCAGGATGTAGTTGAGGCGTTTGCGGGGTGCTTCGCGGGCGGGGCGGCCTTCGGCGGAGGGGACTTCGATGAAGGTATTGTCGGCGGTGAGTCCGAGGATGGCGCAGCCGTATTCGTGCTTGATCTTCTCGGCGTCCTCGAAGGAGATTTTGAAATCGTGGGCGATGTCGCGGGTGAAGTGTTCGCCACCCATGCGGATGGAGACGGCCTGGACCATGGCCTCGCCGGCA
>CAZWDD010000178.1:7857-11006 GCA_964632345.1 uncultured Solibacteraceae bacterium
GACGACGATCTCGGTGGACTGGGCGCCGATATCGGCGACGGCGACGCCCTGGCGGCGCTCATCCTGGGTGACGCAGGCATAGGCGGATGCCATGCCTTCATAGACGGTCTCTTCCACGGCGAGGTGTGCCTCATGGACCGCGCTGACGAGGGCCTGATGTTCGAAGGCGCTGGTGGTGACGATGTGGACGTTGGCTTCGAGGCGGGCGGCGCGGGTGCCGCGGGGATTGACGACGCCGGCGTTTCCGTCGAGAGTAAAGTCCTGGGGGAAGACCTGGAGAAGGACGCGGTCGGCATCGAGTTGTTGACGGCAGGCCTTTTCGACGGCGTAGGCCATATCGGACTGATCGATTTCGCGAGGGCGGCCGAAGTCGTACTTGCCGACCTGGTTATCGCCGCGAACGGTTTCGCCGCCGAGGCCGACGACGACGGCGTCGATGGAGACGCCGGCCTGGCGCTCGGCTTCGCGGGCGGCGAGGCGGACGGACTCCGACATCTGCTCGCGATGGGCGATCTTGCTATTGGTCCAGCCGCGGGATTCGACCTCGCCGGCGCCGAGGAAACGGATGCGTCCTTCCTCGATGAGGCAGATGACGCACCGCGTGAAGGCGCTGCCGACGTCGAGGCCTGCGGCGAGGCGGACGCGGTTAGCGGCCATGGGGGACCTCAATCAACGGGGCGCGCTCCCTTCCGCGGTGAGGGCAGGGGAGGGGCGGGCGTAGATACTGCCATCGACACGAAGGTCGAAGATGGTTTTGCTGGGGTCGCGGCGAAGAAGATCGTCAGCATTGAGTCGGAATTTCTCCAGGCGCCGTTTGAAGTAGCGGTCGCCGAGGATGAGCGTGACCGCTTTTCCGCCGGCGTCCTGCACTACCTTTAGATTATCCGGATCGGAGGCGTCGACTTCGGAGATGCGGGCGGACAGGTCACCGGAGTCGGTGACGAGTTTGCGGAGGCGCTGGACGCGGATTCGGCGTTCGTCTGGGGATTGAGAGCGGTTGATGCCGACGAGGACGGGGAGGTTGAGGTTCTCCTCGGTCTCGGGAAGGAGGATTTCGCCATCGGTATCGATGAGGGAGGGGGAGGAATCGCCGGGGGGTTGGACGAAGGCGGCGGGTTCGCGTTCGGTGACATGGACCTGGAGGCGGTTGGGCCAGATGCGGGTGATGCGGACATCCTTGACCCAGCGGAGGCGGAGGAGGTCCTCGCGGCGCTGGCGGAGGGGGACAAGGTAGAGGCTGCGGCCGTAGTCGCGCTCGAAGACGCTGATGAAGTTGGAGCGAGCGCTGTGGCGGACGCCGGTGATTGCGACGGCAGGGCTCTCCTCGCCCGGGTCTGGCGGGGAGGCAATGGTGAATTGGGGATCGCGAATGAGGAAGCTCTCCAACTGCATGGCGCCCCAGAGGGCGGCGACGATGGCGATGGAGGCGAAGGTGGCGATGATGAGGCCGCGGCGGATGTTGAGGAAGCGTTCCTCGTTGGTGGGCTGCTGCTCTTTTTTGCGGGCCATGATGGGTTACTCCTTACTGCGAAGACGGGAAAGTAGCTGATCGCCGGCCTGCCAGACGTTACCGGCGCCGAGGGTAAGGACGGCGTCGCCGGGCTGTGCGATGGAGGCGATGAGGGAGACGGCGTTTTCAATCGAGCCGGCAAGATGGGCCTCGCGGTGGCCGAAGGCGCGGAGGCGGGCGGCGAGGGCCTCGCTGGAAACGCCTTCGATGGGGGCTTCCGAGGCGGCATAGATGTCGAGCAGGGCGACAGTGTCGGCCTGGTGGAAGCTGCGGGCGAAGTCGTCCATGAGGTGCTGGGTGCGGGTGTAGCGGTGGGGCTGGAAGATGACGTGGACGCGCTGGAACTGGCAGAGGCGGGCGGCGTCGAGGGTGGCGCGGACCTCGGTGGGGTGGTGGCCGTAGTCGTCGATGACGGTGACGCCGGCGGCTTCGCCGCGGAACTGGAAGCGGCGGTCGACGCCGCGGTATTCGGCGAGGCCGGCACGGATTTTGTCGATGGGGACTTCGAGTTCGCGGGCGACGGCGGCGGCGGTGGTGGCGTTGAGGACGTTGTGCATGCCGGGGACGTGGAGGGTGAATTCACCGAGGTCCTCGCCGCGGGACTGGAGGCGGAAGCGGCTGGTCATGTGGCCGAGTTCGACGGAGGCGATGTGGAGATCGGCCTGGGCGCTGGCGCCGTAAGTAACGGTGCGGCGGCGGACGCCGGGGAGGATCTGTTGCACGTTTTCGTCATCGAGGCAGAGGATGGCGCAGCCGTAGAAGGGCACCTTGTTGACGAACTCGGTGAAGCAGCGGCGGATCTCCTCGATGGACTCGTAGTGGTCGAGGTGCTCGCGATCGATGTTGGTGACGACCGCAATGATGGGAGCGAGTTTGAGGAAGCTGCCGTCGGACTCGTCGGATTCGACGACGAGAAAATCGCTGCGGCCGACGCGGGCGTTGGAGCCGCCAAGGGTGGAGACGCGGCCGCCGACGACGACGGTGGGGTCGAGACCGGCGTGGGCGAGCATGGTGGCGGTCATCGAGGTGGTGGACGTCTTGCCGTGGGAGCCTGCGATGGCGATGCCGTACTTGAGGCGCATCAACTCGGCGAGGAGTTCGCCGCGGGGGATGACGGGGATGCCGAGGCGGCGGGCCTCGATGAGTTCGGGGTTGGACTCATTGACGGCGCTGGTGACGACGAGCGCCTTGGCGCCGGCGACATGGGAGGCGGAGTGGCCTTCGTGGATGGTGGCGCCGAGCGACTGCAGACGGTCGGTGACGGGAGTGAGCCTGGCGTCCGAGCCGGTAATGGTGTAGCCGAGATTGAGGAGAATCTCGGCGATGCCGGACATGCCGATGCCGCCGATACCGGTGAAATGCAGGCGTTGGGGCTTATAGAACATTCTTTTATCGTATTGTTTTAATCAGGAGTTTGGGCCGGCGTACTCTTCGAGTAGCGCGGCGGCGCGTGCGGCGGCGCCAGGCCGGGCGAGGGTGCGTGCTGCGGCGGCCATGGATTCGAGGTTGTCGTTTTCGAGGGCGGCCTGGATTTCGCGGAGCATGCGGGGGCCGTCGAACTCCTTGTCGGGGACGACGCGGGCGGCTCCGGCGCGTTCGAGGGCGCGGGCGTTGGCCATCTGATGATCGTCGGCGGCGA
>CAZWDD010000179.1:0-10988 GCA_964632345.1 uncultured Solibacteraceae bacterium
GCTGCGGCTTCGGGTGGACCCCATTTCACTGGCCCGTCTGCCCTTCTAGTGGCGTAGCCGGCAACCCAAGGCTACTGGATTTATCGGGTTTCGGAATGCCATTTTGCCAGGAGGGCGATCAACTCCCGCGAGCGGGCCAGGCGAGTCTGGGTGAAGAAGCCATGTGGCATATCGGCAAAGTGATACTCGGTGACGGAGACGCCGGCGCCGCGGAGACCAGCGGCAAAAGCGAGGGCCTCGTCGCGGAGCGGGTCGAGGCCGGCGGTGACGAGAAGCGTGGGGGGAAACGGTCCAGCAGCGGCGTAGACGGGCGGTCCCTGATAGAGTTGCCAGCCGCGCTGCATGTCCTCGCCGGCGGGCCAGGGGCCTTGCCAGTATTCCCGGTAGGAGTCCGTGCGGCAGGCGGGATCGAGCATCGGGTAGATCAACATCTGCCGCCGGGGCTGTAGCGCGAGGGACGCCATGGCGGCCAGATAGCCACCGGCGCTGTCGCCGCCGGTGACGATCGCCTCCGATTCGGCAGCGAGCCAGCGGCCGGCGGCGACCACGTCGTCGAGTGCCGCCGGATGCGTGTGCTCTGGCGCCAGACGGTAGTCGACGGCGCAGATGCGGACAGGGGCAAGAGAGGCGAGCAGGCGGAGCGGCCAGTCGTGCGACGCCAGATCGCCGCTGAAGAAGCGTCCGCCGTGCGCGAACAAAAGGGCCTCAGCGGACTCGGCGCCATAGAGGCGTACGGGGACGCCGCCGGCAAGCACATCGCGGACGGGCACGCCGGCCGGCGGGGCCTGTTGCCAGGCGCGGGCGGCCAACATCGCCGCGCGGGTCTCCTCGACGGTCAAGGCCGAACGAGGGCGAGCGCCGCTCGTGCGCTGCGTGTCGATCATGGCCAGAACTTCCGGGTGAAGGGGCGCGGCTAGCCCGCCAGACAACTCATCACCTCGCGATAGAACTCGGGGTGGGATTCCCAGGTCTGCGCGGTGACCATCCGTCCGTCCCGCACGGCCTGCGGTGTGCACCACTCGCCGCCGGCCTGGGCGACCTCCGAGCGGACGTGCTCATAGCAGGTGACCTTGCGGCCGTTGACGATGCCGGCGGCGTTGAAGACCTGAATCCCATGGCAGATGGCGAAGAGCCACTTGCCCTGCTGCTCGAAAGCGCGGACGAGTTGGAGCACGTGGGAATTGTGGCGCAGATACTCCGGGGCGCGTCCGCCGAGGACGAGGACGGCGTCGAAGTCATCGGCGCGCACATCGCCGACGGCGGCTTCGGCGTTGACACCGTAGCCGGGGCGCTCAACGTAGGTGTCCCAGCCCGGTTCAAAGTCGTGCATCACCATATGAAGACGGCGGGCCGAGGGCGCGGCCACGACGGCATAGTAGCCAGCTTCCCGGAAGCGGTGAATGGCGTACCAGGCTTCGTAGCCTTCGCCGCCGTCACCGGTGAGGATGAGGATCCGCTTCACTTGGCCGGCCCCTTCCTGGGCGAAGTGTTTTCAAACAGGAAGGCGCCGGACTTGCCGCCAACGGCGAAATCGAGATCGCCATCGCCGTCATAGTCGGCGACGGCAATCTGCATGCCGGCGCCGGCCGAGGAGGAGTAGTCGATGACGTGGCGAATCCACTCGATGTTGTTGCCGGCCTTGCGCCACTCATACCAGTAGATGCCGAGGGGCTCCTGGGCGCCGGGGTCATGATCGTGGGCGAGGAAGCGCTTGCCGGCGATGAAGTCCTTCTGGCCGTCGCCGTTGATGTCGACGAAAGCGGTGGCGTGGGCCTGGCTCCAGGCGTCATCGATCTTGAACTCGGTCCAGCGGCCGTCGGCTTCCTGGCGGAGCCAGTAGATGCCGTAGTCGTGGGCATGGGGATAGAAGACATCGTTGCGGCCGTCGCCGTTGATATCGACGACATGGAGGAACCCGGTGTGCTTCTTGGCGGTCCAGTCCTGGTGAAGCGCCCACTGGCCGTCGGCGGTGGGATTGGCCGGGGCTTCCAGCCAGCCGCGGGGGGTGAGGATATCGTTGCGGCCGTCCTTGTTGATGTCTCCGGCGCCGATGCCGTGGCCGAAGTTATCGGGGTGGACGATGTGGCGGACAAACTTGCCGCCCTTCAGCTCATACCACACCGTTGGCCCGCGACCGCCGAACTGCGGGAGGAGCTCCTGTTCCTTGCCGTCGTTGTTCAGATCCACCAGGAACATGAACTCGACGTTCCACTGGTCCTCGATGATGTGCTCCTTCCACGGAGCCCCCATGCGGCCCGGATTTTCATACCAGGCGATCTTCTTACCGAACCACATGCAGGTGACGATATCCATGCGCCCGTCTCCGTTGACGTCGAGCGGAATATCGGTGAAGGCATCGATGTAGTTGTTGAAGAATTCGAGTTCGCGGAAGCGGTGCTTCTTCCATTCGCCGCCCTTCACCTTCGGCTGTTCATACCAGTGTTCGCCGTTAACGACGTCGAGCTTGCCATCGCCGCTCAAGTCGGCGAAGGCGGCGGTCTCGTTGGCGCCACCATCGAGCTGGAGCTTCTTGAAGGGAACGTCAGCGGGGCGGGGCGCGGCGAAGGCGGCCACGGCGAGAAGGAGGAGTGGGAAACGCATCGAACTGATTGTATAACCGGACGGCGTGATATATTGAAAGTTCGTCCTGTGGCGCCATCGTCTAAGGGTTAGGACGGAGCCCTCTCAAGGCTCTAATAGGGGTTCGAATCCCCTTGGCGCTACCACTCTTCTTCCGGTTCGTCTTCCCGCAGCCGACTATCAGGCCACGGCGAGTTCGAGAACCGGTCCGGTTTCCGATGTGGCGTTTCTGCGTTCTGGGCGGGCGGTCATTCCGCTGAACTGCAGCGCGTTGACGACCGACTGTCCACCGCCATCGTTGGTGAAGAAGCAGAAGGTGCGTTCGGCGATGCCGCGCACCTGTTCGACGCGCTCCTTCCATGCGGCAAGTTCGGCGGGCGAGTAGGCGTAGCCGCGGTCTGGGGAGTTCTGCGGACGGGCACCCTGCTGATATTCGTTCCACCAGCGGGCGCGCTGGCGGCCGTGCAGACGGAAGTAGGCGATGGGGGAGGTGAGGAACGCCGTCGGGGGCATGGCGCGCACATGTTCCGGCTGATCGAGATTACAGAAGCCGACACGATAGTCGATCATGGTGCCCACGGCTTCGGAGGACATCCAGCTTTCGTGCCGCATTTCGGCCACCAGCGGGAACTCATGGAAAGCGCGGCGGAGTTCGATGAAGTAGTCCCGGTTCTCCTTTGTGAAGCGGAAGGACCAGGGGAACTGCATGAGAACGGCGCCAAGGCGCTTGCCGCGCTTCAGTTCACGCAGACCGACCGAGAAGGCTTCGACCGAGGCGGCATGCAACTGCCGTTCATGGGTGAAGCGGCGGTGGAGCCGCGAGGTGAACTGAAAGCGCGGATTGGCATGCACCTTCGCCATCCAGAGCCGGGCGAGCTCGGGACGGATTTCGGATTCAAAAGAGGAGGAGATCTCCACGGCGTCGAAGCGCTGGGAGAGAAAATCGAGCGGGTGGAAGCCGCGGGGGCGCTGGCGGGGATAGATGACCCCGTCCCAGTGCGGGTAGTGCCAGCCCGAGGGCCCAATGGCCAACGGTGCGTCAGAAACTGCCAGGGAGAATGGAGAAGAAGAAGACCTGACCATGGGGCGCCTCGGATTCGCTGTTTATTCGCCCTCAGTATGCGGCAGATTTCACCTTAGGTCAAGCCCTTTCTTCGCTTTTTCTTCGCACTACTTTTCTGAGGGGAAATTCTTGGGGAGGGAGAGCGACCAGACCTCGTTACTGAGGGGCTTGGCGTGGCCGCCGGCAACCCAGAGGCGGTCCTGGAAGACGAAGGCGGAGTGTTCGTGGCGCTCCTTCCAGATGGAGGGGGAGACGAGGCGGGACCATTGGCGTCCGTCGCGGGAGAACCAGACGTCGCCCCAGTTCTGCTCCGGGACGCGGGACCAGCCGCCGAGCACCCAGATATGGCCGCGGTAGACGGCGGCGGAGAACCAGAGGCGAGGCGACCATGGGGCGGCGGGTGTGACGAGGGTCCAGTGGACTCCGTCTTCCGACGACCAGACATCGTTGAAGGCCTGGTATTCGGGGACATAGTTACCTCCGCCAAAGAGCCAGATGCGACCGTTGTGGACGACGGCCTGATGATAGGCGCGGGGGGCCCAGGGAGCGGCGGCGGTTTCGCGCTTCCAGGTGCGTCCGTCGGGGGAGGACCAGACGTCGTTTTTGAGGCTGGCGGGGGTGCCGAAGTAGTAGTTTTCGGTGCCACCGAGAATCCAGATGCGTCCGCGAAAGACGACGGTGGCGGCGGCGAGGCGGGGCGACCAGGAGGCGGCGGCGGTTTCCTGGCGCCAGTTGGCGCCATCGGGGGAGGACCAGACGGCGTTGGAGGCGGAGTGGCCGGGAAGGCGTCCGTTGTACCAACCGCCCATCATCCAGAGGCGGTCCTTAAACGCGATCGTCATAGGAAGGTCGCTGTGGAGCCAGGGAGCGGCGGGCGTGACCTGGCGCCATTGGCGGCCGTCAGGGGAGGACCAGACGTCGCGGGGAGGGGGAGAAAACGAGTCGAACCAGCCGCCGAGCATCCAGAGGCGGTTGCGGAAGACGGCTTCGCCCTGGGAATCGCGGGCCCGCCAAGGGGCGGCGGCGGTTTCGCGGACCCAGTCCGGCCCGGGGAAATCCTGGGCCAGGAGGAGCGGAAAGAATAGGCAGGCGAAAAATTTTGGCATGGTTAATTTTTTTCCGAACAATGCGTAACCTTTCGCATACAGAAAACGCTTTACGTTTAATCCCCGTTACGACGGGCGGGCACAACACCCCTACACCCAATCGTGCCCGCCCCAAGAAAAAACACCGCCTTCGGGCGGTGTTTTTTTTCGTATTTCGGGGCGAGGATTATTCGTTAAACATGCCTTCGTAGAGGGCGCTGGTGAGGTAGCGTTCGCCGGAGTCGGGCAGGACGACGACGATGGTTTTGCCGGCATTGGCGGGGTCCCGGGCGACGCGGAGGGCGGCGGCGGCGGCGGCACCGCAGGAGATGCCGCACAGGATGCCTTCTTCGGCGGCAAGGCGGCGGGCCATTTCGATGGACTCCTCGTTGGAGACCTGTTCGACCTGATCGACGACGGAGAGATCGAGGGTATCGGGAACGAAGCCTGCGCCGATGCCCTGGATTTTGTGGGGCCCGGGCTTGACGGCCTCGCCGGTGCGGGTCTGGGTGATGACAGGGCTGTGGACGGGTTCGACGGCGACCGAGGTGATGGCTTTGCCTTTGGTTCCCTTGATGTAGCGGGAGATGCCGGTGATGGTACCGCCGGTGCCGACGCCGCTGACGAGGATATCGATGCCGCCGTTGGTATCGTCCCAGATTTCGGGGCCGGTGGTCTGTTCGTGAATGGCGGGGTTGGCGGGATTCTTGAACTGCTGGAGGAGGACGTATTTATCGGGATCGGAGGCGGCGATCTGCTCGGCGCGGGCGATGGCGCCCTTCATACCGAGGGAGCCTTCGGTGAGCATGAGATTGGCGCCGAAGGCCTTGAGGACCTTGCGGCGTTCGATGGACATGGTCTCCGGCATGGTGAGCGTGATGCGGTAGCCGCGGGCGGCGGCAACGAAGGCGAGGGCGATGCCGGTGTTGCCGCTGGTGGGCTCGATGAGTTCCTTGCCTGGCTTGAGAATCCCTTTCTTTTCAGCGTCCCAGACCATGGACGCACCGATGCGGCACTTCACCGAATAGGCGGGGTTGCGCCCTTCGATTTTGGCGAGCACGGTGGCGCCGGCGCCCTGGGTGACACGGTTGAGACGGATCAGCGGCGTGCGGCCGATGCTCAGGGAATTATCTTCAAAAATCATCTCGCTCTCCTTTTCGGCTACGGGGGGTGAGGGGATCAGATCTCCCAGTTGGGCACGTATTTCGACTGGCGGTCCTTCCATTCGCGGGCCAGGTCGGCAAAAGTGGTGTGATCGACGACGGAAGAGACGGAGCGGTCAACCCGCATCCACATGTCGGTGAACGGCGTTTCGATGCGCTTGCGGGAGCGTGAGCCGGCGTTACGGGCGCCCTCCACATGGCGGATCACTTCGCCGACGGTAATGGAATCGGCGGGACGGGCAAGGAGGTAGCCGCCATCAGCGCCGCGGCGCGATTCGACAAAACCACCCTGCTTCAAGCCCGAGAGGATCAATTCCAGAAACTTCTGTGGAATCTTCTGCCTGCGGGCAATCTCCGCGATCTTGACCGGACCGTTCGCTTCCTGCATGGCCAGATCGAAGAGCGCATGGAGGGCGTATTCACCTTTGACCGAAGTCGTCACAATGTTGAGAGAGGAATCCCTAGTTCCTTATAGAGATTAACGTATTTCAGGCGGTAGCCGCACGGGAAGCGCGAAGAGGGAGGCCTGGATCGGCGAGGGAATCGAGGAGAGCGGCGTGGGTGGAGGAGTCGAGGAGCCAGGAGGGATTGACGGGATCGTCGCCCTGGGTGGCGAGGCCGCGAGAGGCGAGCATGAGGAGGAACTGCTGCTCGCCTGGGGAGAGGCCAGCGGCGGGGACGCGGGCGAGGGCACCGGGAGCGGCGGAGAACTTGCGGAGGAGACCGCGGAGGAAGACCTGTGGGTCGAGGGAATCGAGGGCGGCGGCAGCGGCGGTGAGGCGCTGTTCGGGGGGGCCGGCGAGGTGGGGAGCGGCGGCAAAGGCGAGGAGGAAAATGATGATGTCGATGAAGGCAGCGAGGATGAAGCTGAAGGCGTGGCGGGGGCCGGGAGAGGCGAGGAGTTCGGAGAAGGCGAGGAGGAGATCTTCCTGGCCGCCGGAGGTAGTGTCGACGTAATCGGCGAGGGCTGGGGGTTCGGGGCGGGCGGGGCGGGCGGAGTGGAGGGCGTCGTTTACTTCGGTCCAGGGAACGGAATCGAAGGCGGCGTGGAAGGATCGGAGCTGGAGTTCGGCGGGAGCATCGGACTTGGCGGCGGCGCGCCAGGAGGCGATGGAAGCGCGGGCGGCGTCGATGGACTGTTGGGACTCGCGGGCGAGGCGGGCGTGGCGTTCGAAGGCGGAGTAGCGGAGGCCGGCGCCGGCGCCTTCGCGGTAGGCGGAGGCGGTACCGGCGGCTTCGCGGGCGACGGCTTCGCGGACGCGGTTGAGATAGGGGTCGGTGTCGGCGGCGCGGGAGATGTGGCCGTGGGACTTTTCGGCCTGGGCCATTTCCTCGAGCGCGAGGGTGTGCTTGCGGGCTTCAGCGGCGGCGGAGGCGAGGGTAGCATCGGCCTGAGCGGCGGTAGCGGAGAGGCGGTCAAAGAGTTCGCGGCGGACGAGGGCGGGGCGTTCGCGTTCGGAGAACCAGCGGTAGAGGCTGACGTAGCTGAAGGCGATGGAGACGGCGGCGGTGATGCCGTAAACGGTGATGAGCTGTGCGCGGCGGGAGCCACCGACGCCGATCAACCAGGCAACGAAGAGCAGGGCCACCTGGATGCCGATGGAGGCCAGGAGGGCGAACCAGCGGGAGAGGTAGAGCGACATGCCCTCGAAGGTGGTGTACCAGGAGACGACGGATAGCATGGCGCTGGCGACGAACAGGCCGGCGACGAGCGGGGAGGCCGGGCGACGGGTGGGTGTGGAAAGCATGGCGGTACGGAATACTCCCTTGCCGGGTAACAACGAGGCGCGGGGTGCGGGAGTTCCGTAAACTTCTCAGATTCGCCAGTGCTGGTTTTCGATATCCTTCTGCGGGCGGGGCGCCTGGCGGGCCGAGCGGCAGATGGCTTCCATTTTCTTGACGATGTTGGGGAACCTGGCGGCGACGTCGTTCTTTTCGGCGATGTCTTTGGAGAGGTCGTAGAGTTCGAGGGGCGCGCCGGGCTTGGGCCGGACGGCCTTCCAGTTGCCCATGCGAACGGCCTGCATGGGGACTTCATCGGGGAAGGTGCCGGTGGCTTTGTCGTAGCGGGGGAGTTCCCAGTAGAGGTATTCGTGCTTCTTCTGGGTTCCCTTGCCGAGGAGGGTGGGGAGGATGGAGATGCCGTCGATGTCCGGGGGAGCGGCGGCGCCGGCGAGTTCGGCGAGGGTCGGCATGACGTCGGCAAAGTACCAGGGCAGGTTGCTGACCGAACCGGGCTTGATGCGGCCCTTCCAGCGGACGATCATGGGGGTTCGGATACCGCCCTCGTAGAAATTAGTCTTGTGGCCGCGGAAAGGGCCGGCACTGTTGAAGTAGCCTTTGTCGTTCCAGATGGGGGTGGCGGTGCCGTTGTCGCTGCAGAAGAAATAGATGGTGTTGTCGTCGAGACCGGCTTGCTTCATGGTGTCGATCAACTGGCCGACGTAGCGATCGACACGGGAGACCATGCCGGCATAGGCGGTGCGGGGTTTGGACTGGGGAGCGTAGTGGTTGCGGGGGTCGCGATAGATACCGTCCTCGACGATGATCTTGTCGTAGGGCTGCATGGAATCGGCGGGGACGAGGAGTTCGAGGTGGGGGAGCGTGAGGGGGACGTAAAGAAAGACGGGCTTTTTCTTGAGAGCGGCTTCGCGGAGAAAGCCGGCGGCGATTTTGACGATCTCGTCGTTGGCGTAGCGGTCCTTGTAGCCGCCATAATTTTCGCGGTACGGGTTGACCTCCTCGTTGAAATAGAGAAAGCCGGGGTACTGGTAGTGGGCGTGAATCTGGTGGAGGTAGCCGGCAAAATCGCGGAAGCCCTGTTTCCAGGGGACGCCGGGGGAGCCGACATCGCCCAAACCCCATTTGCCGAAGGCGCCGCACATGTAGCCGGCCTTGGATAGCACCTCGGCGACGGTGACATCTTCGTCGAGGAGGGAGACGCCGCCGGTGTTGGCGCGAATGGAGGTATGGCCCATGTGGCGGCCGGTCATGAGGACGGAGCGGGAGGGGGCGCAGACGGTGCAGCCGGCATAGGCGTCGGTGAAGCGCATGCCCTCGGCGGCGAGGCGGTCGAGGTTGGGGGTCTTGATGATCTTCTGGCCGTAGCAGCCGAGGTCACCATAGCCGAGATCGTCGGCCATGATGAAGACGATGTTGGGCGGGGGAGCGGACTGGGCGCGCAGGGCTGGGGCGGCGGCGGCGGCGAGGCGCAGGAACTGACGGCGGCTGGTCACACCTTGGATTCTACTAATAACGGGGGACTTCGGGATCGATTTCGGCGCTCCAGCGGTCGATGCCGCCGGCCATGCTCTGGCAGTTTTCGACGCCGTTGCGGCGGAGCCAGTGGACGACGTTGAGGCTACGGACGCCGTGGTGGCAGTAGACGATAAGGGGAGTGGAATCGGCCTGGGATTCGAGTTCCTGGAGGCGGGCGGGGACGGTGCGCATGGGGACGAGGTTAGCGCCCTCAATGCGGCAGATCTGCCACTCCATGTCCTCTCGGACATCGATGAGGCAGATCTGTTCGCCGGCGCGGCGGCGTTCCTCGACTTCGCGGGGCGTGACTTCGTAGGGCAGTTCGGTGTCGGCCATACCCCTATTTTGCGGCTATTGGCGGTCGCCTTTCAGGAGGAGTTCGTCGGCTTCGGCGCGGACGGCGCCTTCGCCCCAGAGGATGGAGTCCCCCCAGAGAACGGAGTGGGCCTGCTGGACGGTTTCGCCCCAGAGGATGCTGAAGCCAGAGGTGAGGGAGTCACCCCAGAGGACCGATTCGCCCCAGAGGATGGATGTGCCGCTGACGATGCCGGGACCCCAGATGTAGTGCCAGGGCTGAGCGGAGTCGCCCCAGAGAACGGAGGTGGCGTAGCCGTCGCGGCGCATTTCGACGGTGCGGGTGGCGGCGTTGTAGCGCACCTTGGGGGAGAGCGCGGGCAGGGTGGGCTTTTCGGTGTTGTTGAGGGCGGCGACGATATCGAGGTAGCCGGCGCCGACGGAGAAGGGATCGTGGCGGAGGTTGTAGGCGGCGCCGGTGGCGGCGTCGTAGGAGGTGGTCAGGAGCGGGAAGCTCTTGGCAGCGGTCTTCATCAGGCGGAACTTGACCTGATCGGGCGTGAGAGTGCGGTCCTTCTGGAGCAGGAGGGCGGCGGCGCCGGAGACGACGGGGGCGGCCATGGAGGTGCCGCTCATCCAGAAGTATTTGTCGCCGGGCTGTGTGTGGCCGCCGGCGATGTAGTAGTTCAGCGGGACGCAGTTTTCGATGTTGGAGTTGCGGAAGCGGCCGTCCTGGGAGAGCACGGAGACGATTTTGTTGCCGGGGGCGACGAGGTCCGGTTTGACGATGTGGTCATAGAGCGTCGGCCCTTTGGAACTGTAAGAGGCGAGGACATCGTCGGACCGGGTGGCGGTGCCCATGGGCTTCATGGCGCCGACGGTGATGACGTAGGGGGAGTTACCGGGGGAAGTGATGGTGCCGTAGCCTTCGGTGGCGAGGGCGTTGTTGCGCCCGGCGTTACCGGCCGAGACGACGACGACGATGCCGGCGCGCCAGGCGGCTTCGACGGCGGTGCAGAGCAGATCCTCGGTGTAGCGCTTCGTGACGGGTTTGCCGAGGGAGAGGTTCAGCACGCGGATGTTGTAGGTGCGGCGGACGCGGATGGCCTCGGCGATGGCGGCGATGACGTCACTTTCGCGGCCCTTGCCGTAGCGGTCGAGCGCGATGAGGCTGACGAAGTGGACACCGGGGGCGATGCCGCGGAAGTTGCGGGTGAAGGAGGAACCGGAGGAGTTGGCGCCGCGGCCACCGATGATGCCGGCAACGTGGGAGCCGTGGCCGTAAACGTCGTGGGCCACCGTTTCCGGCGTGAAGGCCTTCTGGTAACGGACGTCGGGAAGGTCAGCGTTGGTGCTGATGCCGCTATCGATGACCGCAACGCCGATGCCGGAGCCGGTCCAACCGCTGCGGTAGGCGGCCTGGGCGCCGACGGCAGGGGTGACGTCGTCCATCGTCTGCTTCACCAGGGAGTCGTCGTGAATCGCGCGGACGAGACGGCTGCGGCGGACGCGCTCCAACTGGGCGGGCGAGAGGCGGACGGCGGC
>CAZWDD010000180.1:0-1518 GCA_964632345.1 uncultured Solibacteraceae bacterium
GTCCCGCTGATCGCCCCGTTGGCGCCCAGCGTCAGCCCCGCCGGTAGCGATCCTTCCACCACCGTCCATGCGCCCAACGGCGCCGCGCCGCCCGTCGCCGCCAGCCCGGCTCCATACCCCGATCCCTCCGCCCCCGAGGGCAGGGAAGTCGTCGTAATCACCAGTGCCGGCAGCACCTGCAGCGTGCTCTCCCGTCTCGATTCGTTACCCAGCGCGTCCGCCGCCCGCGCCGTGAACGCGAACGTCCCCGGCGCCGCGGGCGTCCCCGCCAGCGTCCCGTCTCCGCTCAGCGTCAGCCCGGCCGGCAGTTCGCCCGCGCCCAGCGTAAACGACGGCGTCGGCTTCCCGCCCCGCGTCGTATACGTGAACCGGAACGGCTGCCCGGCCACCACTGGCCTCTCGCCCGGCCCGTTCGTGATCTCCAGCCGGTCGTAGATCGTGATCGTGAACGGCGCCGTCGCGCGCAACTCCTGCGCATCCCGCACCTCCACCGTGAAGGCGAACGTCCCGGCCTCCGTCGGCGTCCCGCTCATCTCGCCCGTCCCGCCGTCCAGGCCCAGTCCCGGCGGTGGCGTCCCCGTCACGCTCCACGTGTACGGCGGCCTTCCGCCGCTCGCCCCGAAGCCCGTCCGGTACGCCGTTCCTACGGTCCCTTCCGCCAGCGGCAACTGCGTCGTGATCGCTAGGTTCCCCGTCACCGTCACCGTGAACGTCCGGCTCGCCCGTTCCTGCTGCGCGTCCGTCACCTCCACCGTGAACGTATAGGTACCTCCCTGGCTCGGCGTCCCGCTCAGCAGGCCCGTGTTGTTCGTGCTCAGCCCCGGCGGAATCGTCCCGCTGAAGCCGAACGTGTACGGCGCCTTGCCGCCCGTTGCTCCGAACTGCACGCTGAACGCCTGCTGGAACGGTGCCGTACCGGCTATCGCCTCCGGTGTGATCGTCAATGGCAGCAGCGCCGGTTCAATCACCACCGTGTACTGGTTGCCGGCCACCTGCCCGGCCGCGTCCGTCACGTTCACGGTGAACCGGAACGTCCCTTCCGCCGTCGGCGTGCCCACCAGTTGGCTCCCGCTGAAGCGCAGCCCCGTCGGCAGCACCCCGCTCACCAGGCTGAACGTGTATCCTGGCCTCCCGCCCGTCCCCGCGAACCCGGCGCTGTACGCCTGGCCCACGCGTCCGTTCGGCAGCGTGTCCGGTCCAATTCCCAGCGTCGGCGCCGGTGCCGGCGACACCGTCAGCGCCAGCGTCGCCCGCGCCACCCGGCCTCGCGAATCCGTCACCATCACGCTCTGCGGATACGCCCCTTCGGCCGCTTCCGTCGTCCCGCTCACCACGCCCGTCGTCGGGTTCAGCGTTAGTCCGGCCGGCAGCACCGTCCCTTCCAGCGCCCACGTGTACGGGCTCACGCCGCCCTGCGCGAACAACGTCGCCGCGTACGGCCGCGTCCGTTCCGCGCTCCCCAGTGATGCCGTCGTGATCGTCAACCGCCGCACCACCGTCAACGGCAGTGCCCGCGTT
>CAZWDD010000180.1:1528-10970 GCA_964632345.1 uncultured Solibacteraceae bacterium
GTTGTCGACTGTCCCGCCGCGTTCGCCACCCGGATCGTCAACGGGAATGTCCCGTTCACCGTCGGCGTCCCCGCAAACGTCCCGTTCGTCGCAAACGTAATTCCGGCCGGCAGAGTCCCGGCCTCGATGCTCCATGTCAGCGCCGTGCCCGTCTCATCGTCCGCCGTCAGCGTCGCTGCATAGGCTTCGTCCTCGGTCGCCAGCGGTAGCGCCGCCGTTGTGATCGCCAGCGCGCGCACCACCGTCAGCGTCAATACCCGTGTCCCCGACTGCCCGGCCAGGTTCGTCACCCCGATCGTCAGCGGGAATGTCCCGGGCGTCCCCGGCGTCCCTGCCAGCGTCCCGTTCGTCGCCAGCGTCAGCCCCGCCGGCAGCGTCCCTGCCTGCAGGCTCCACGTCAGCGCCGTCCCCGTCTCGTTGTCCGCCGTCAGCGTCACCGTGTACGGCTGCCCCAGCGTCGCCAGCGGCAGCGATGCCGTCGTAATCGTCAGCGGCCTTGCCACCGTCAGCACCAGGTCGCGCGTCGCCGCCTGGCCCGATTGGTTCGCCACCCGGATCGTCAACGGGAATGTCCCCGTCACCGTCGGCGTCCCCGCCAGCGTCCCGTTCGTCGCCAGCGTGATCCCGGTCGGCAGCGTGCCCGTCTGTACGGTCCAGCTCAGCGTCGTGCCCGCCGGGTTGTCCGCCGTCAGCGTCACCGTGTACGGCGTTCCCTGCGTCGCCAGCGGCAGTGACGCCGTCGTGATCGTCAGCCCCGCCGTGATGCCCACCGTGTACGCCCGGTCGCCCGTCGCGCTCCCCGCCCCGGTCGCCCGGACCGTGAACGTAAAGCTCCCGCCCGCCGTCGGCGTACCGCTCAGCACGCCCGCCGTCGATAGCGTCAACCCCGTCGGCAGCGTCCCGCTCGCCACGCTCCACGTCACCGGCCCCGTCGTGTTCGTTACGCTCAACGTCTGGCTGTACGCCGCGCCCACAAACCCGTTCGGCAGCGTCGCCGGCGCAATCTGCAGCTCGTTCGAAATCACGATCGTGTAGTTCGCCGTCCCGCTCACTTCCCGGGAATCAGTCGCAATCACCGTGAAGTTGTACGTCCCTGCCGTCGTCGGCGTCCCGCTGATCGCTCCGCTCTGTGCCGATAGCGTCAGCCCCGGCGGCAGCGCCCCCGCCGCCACGCCCCAGAACACCCCGCCCACCTGATTCTGCGCCGTCAACTGCGCCGCGTACGGCCCCACGTTGATGATCCCGTTCGGCAGCGTCGCCGGCAGAATCACAATCCCCGGTCCGATCGTCACCTGCTGCTCCTGCGTCGCCACTCGCCCTTCATTGTCCTCGGCCCGCAGCGTGAACGCATACGTCCCGGCCACCAGCGGCAGCCCGGAGATCGTCCCCGTTGCCCCGTTCACCGGCACCAGCGGCGGCGTGTCGCCCGACGTCACCGAGTAGCGGTTCCCTCCGCTCCCGCCCGTCGTCGTCACCTGCGTCCCGTAGCTGTTGAACACCACTCCGGCTCCCAGCGGAACCGTGTTCGTGATTACCAGCGGATCCGTCACCCGCATCCCATACTCGGCCGACGTCTCGCGCCGCTGCGGTTCTTCCCCGCGCGCCGCTCTCACCTTCGCCATCCGTTCCGCCCTGCCGGCGCTGAACGTCGCCGACCCGCCTCCATACAGGTTCCCGCGCCCGTCCGCGTCATCCACGCGGATCAGCACGCTGTAGGTCCCGTTCTCCACCGGAATCCCCGATATCACACCCGTCGTTGGGTTCAGCGTCAGTCCCGGCGGCAGCGGCCCGAACTGGTCCACGCTCCACGTGTACGGCGCCCGTCCGCCCCGCACCGCCAGCGTCTGCGTATACGCCTGCGTCCGCGTCGTCGGCGCAAGCTTCAATGTCGTGATCTCCAGCCGGCTCCGCACGTTGATCGTGTACGGAATGTCCACCGTCCGGTTGGACGCATCCGTCACCCGCAGCGTCACCGCAAACGTGCCCACCACCTCCGGCGTCCCTTCGATTCCCGGTACCTCCGAGTCCTGCACCACATACATGCCCTCCGGCAGCGACCCGCTCGCCACCGAGATCGTATACGGAAAATGCGCTCCCGACGTGAAGATCGAAGCGTACGCCGGCCAGCCCCGCGTCGCCTCCAGCGTCGTCGCCGGCTCTATCGTCGCCGAAAACGCCGAGTTCACGCGGACCTGCACCTGCTTCCTCGTCCCGATAAAACTCGCCGCCGCCACCTCCGCCGCCTGCACCTCCATCGTGTACGTCCCGCTCTGCGTCGGCGTTCCGCTCAGCTCGCCCGCGCTGTTGAACGTCATTCCCGGCGGAGGCTGCGTCTCGTTCACTAGGCTCCAACTCACAATGTTTCCGCCCGTTCGCTGGAACGTGAACGTCGGATATGCCGTGTTCAACGTCCCTGCCGGCACCGTCGTCGTCGTAATGTGGATCGCTCCGCCCACGCCCACCGTGAAGGTCCGCGACGCCGTCCGCTGCCGCCCGTCCGTCACCTGCAGCGTAAACGTGTACAGACTTCCCGTCTGCCCGCTCGTCGCCGTTCCGGATATCGTTCCGTCCCCCGTGTTCAACGTCAGCCCGTCCGGCAACTGCCCGCTGCTCACCGTCCACACGTAGGGGGAAAACGCCGCGCCCGCCAGCGTCGGCGTGAAGCTGTATGCCACGCCCGTCTGCGGATTCGGCGGGTTCACCCGGTCCACGATCTCCAGGCCCGCCGCCACCGGATAAATGTACAGCGGCAGCACCACCGCTCCGCCCAGCTCATCCGTCCCCATCACCACCGGCCGGTAGTCTCCCGGCGCATAAAAGTAGTACTGCACCTCTCCCGTCGCCGGGTTCACATACAGGCTGCTCCGCGCATCCCCGCCAATCTGCTCGAATCCCTTCGTCGTCCCCCCGTTCAATAGCGAGTACGGCGAAATCGAACCAAACTCATACTGCACCGTCGCCGGCAACCGCAGGTTGTTGTACGAAGGATCCGCCGGCGCCGATGTCAGCCGCGTCACCGCCGTGATCGAAAACGCCTGCGATCTCGTCCGCCCCGTCGCATCCGTCGCCGTCACCGTGAACGACGTCCCGCTCGCCCCCTGCGCCAGCTCCCCCGTCAACGCACCGCTCGCCCCGTCCAGCACGATCCCGCTCGGCAGTGACCCCGCCGTCACGGCGTACGTATACGGCCCCACGCTCCCGTTCGCCTGAAACACACACTCATAGGCAAAAGTTTCCTCCGCGTTCCGCGGCGCCCCCGCTATTCCGCCCCCATCGTTCACGCGAATCCGGTAGCTCCGCCACGCGCTCGTCCCGCCCGATGTCTGCCGCGCCGTGAACTCCCACTCGCCCACCGTCGTCGGCGTCCCGCTCACCACGCCGTTGCTGTTCATCGTCAGTCCCGGCGGCAGCGGCCCGATCCCCACCCCGAATCCCCCCAAACCCAGCGATCCATCGATATCGAACGTGTACGCCACGCCCACGCTCCCCGCCGGCGCCTCCGTCAACGTCGTGATCTGCCCCCCGGGCAAGATCGTGAAACTCTTCTCCGCCGTGTTCGCCGGCGTCGCGCTATCGGTCACCCGCACCCGGAACTGCGTCCCCGTCGCCGGCATCGTCCCGCTGATCGTCCCGCTCCCGCCCATCGTCAATCCCGACGGCAGATTCCCTGTCACCACCGCGTACGTGTACGGCCCCACGCCCCCGCTCGCCCGCAGTCCGTCGCTGTAAGCCGATCCCGCTACTCCCGTCGCCAGTGCCGCCGTCCGGATCTCCAGCCGCTCCGTCACCCGCATCACAAAGGATTTGCTCGGCAGCCGAAACTGCGCGTCAAACGCCCGGATCGAAAATGCATACGTCCCCGCCGTCACCGGCGTCCCCGTAATCGTCGCCGTCGTCTCGTTCGACCGCAGCACCATCCCCGGCGGCAGCGCCCCCGTCACCACGCGGAACTCCCGCACCGGCCCCGCGCATCCCGCCGTCTCAATCGTGTACGTCTTCTCCGCACCCAGCATCGCCGGCTGCAACACCGCTCCCGTCGAGATCGAACACCCGTTGTCCGGGTTGGGAAACCCCATCGCCCCAGCTGCGGTCAATATCGCTACACTCAGGATCCGCCGCATTACTGTCCCTCTCCCTTCGCTTCAACCAGCGCAGGCACAACCAGCAGCGCGTCTTCCCGCGCCGGGTCTAATACCCACAGCGGCCGCCCCGGGTTCCGGTGCAGCAGAAACGCCCGCCCCCCATGCACCGGCTCCAGCCGCTCCGCACCCTCCGGCAGCTTCACTTCCCGCACTTCTCCCCCGTCCAGCGGCACAATCCGCCCGACTTCCCCCCGCAGCACCGCATACCGCCCGCTCGCCTCCACGCCCAGCTCATAATGGCTCCCTTCTCCCTCCAGCCGCCGCGCCAGCTCCTTCCCGCCCTGCCCGTCCAGCCAGTACAACCCGTTCTCCGCCGGGTCGTAGCCCATCGCCCGCTCGCCCGCAAACGCAATCCCCCACCAGATGCTCGCGTTAATACGCAGCTCCGCCGTCCCGTCCCGCCTCCACACCGCCACACTCTCATCGCCCAGCAGCGTGATCACTCTGTTCCCGCTCGCCGATACCCGCACCGCCAGCGCCCGCTCCGGCAGCGTCAGCCGCCACGCCTCGCCCTCACCCGCCGCCACCAATAGCTCCCGCCCGCTCTCGTCCACAAACGCCCCCGGCTCCAGCCGTGCCCACTTCCCCTCCAGCGCCGTCTCCCCTCGCATCGCCGTCCCATCGGCCAGCAGCGCCAACCCGCCCCGCGCCTCCTCCACTCCCTCCCGCAACGCGCCGCCCACATGCCCCGCCGCTGGCATTCCGTACAGCGGACGCAGCCGCGCCCCTCCGTCCACCACATATCCCATCACCGGGCCGCTCACGCTCTGCCCGCGCAACCCTCCCGCCGCGGCCAGTCCCATCATAAACAGCAATGTCTCTCTCTTCATCGAGGTGCTCCCACTGTCGGCGTTCCCGGCGTCACGGTCGTCGACGGCCTCGCTCCTGTTCCGTTATTTCCCCCGCCTCCCGTCGCTGCCACCGTCCCCGCTGCCGCCGCTCCACCGGCCAATCCCAGTATCAGCAGCCACTTCAACGCCGCTCCGCTCGCCACCGCCCCAGCCACCGCCGCGTTCGTCATCGTTATCGCCGTCGACGCCGTCTGCCCCTGGAACGATGCCGTCACCCGTACCTGGTACTGCCCCGTCAGCCGGTTCGCCTGTATCCCCCGCGCCACCGCGTTCCCGTTCGCGTCCGTCAGCGTCGTCAGCGTCCTCGCCCCGTTCGCAAACGTTCCCCCTGCCCCCTGGTTCGGTAATAGGAATACTACTGCCGCTCCAGCCACGGGCTTCCGGTTTTCATCGGTCACCTGTACCATCGGCTCTCGGGCCAGCCGCTGTCGTATATTGTTGACGGCCCCTTCGCCTTCAACGATTACGATGTTTAACTTTTGAATCTGCGCCGCTTCCTGATAGCTATACCCCACGGTTTGCGCTATTAAGGACAAGAGCAGTGCTTTCGCAACGGCGGTTCTGTACATAGGAAAACTCCTTAATCGACCCCTGCATAGTAGCATGATCGCGCCCCCCACGTTTCCTGCCATGAGGTCTGCAAAATGATGAAAATGAACATTCTTTCGGCCGCCATCCTGGCCGCCTCCGTGCTGCCCGCTCAGGACCTTACCCCACGCGAACTCTTCTTCGCCGCGCCCGCCATTAAGGCCAAAGCCGCCGCCCGTCCCGCCCGCCCCAAACCCGCCACCCCGGACCCCGCCGGACCGCTCGCCGCCAACCGCCCTAAGGCCCCCGTCTCCACCCCCGCCCCCGCCGTTCCCGACCTCCCCGCCGTCATCCCCGCCGCCTACGTCTCCTCCCAGCCGCCCCTCGGCCTCCGCTACTCCCTCCTGCTCTCCCGTGCCGATCAGCCCTATCAGGAAACCAACCCGTCCACTACCTTCCGCTCCGGTGACCGCCTCAAAATCACCGTCGAGTCCAATGACGATGCCTTCCTCTACGTCATCGCCCGCGGCTCCTCCGGCCTCTGGAAAGTCCTCTTCCCCGTCTCCGAAGTCGCCTCCGGCGATAACTTCATCCAGGCCTTCCGCCGCTACGAAGTCCCCAACGGCGGCCGCTTCTACTTCGACGAGCAGCCCGGAACCGAAAAACTGTTTCTTGTCCTGTCCCGGAAACCCGAAAAGAACTTTGAGGATCTGATTTATACCGTGACCCAGCCGTCCCCGGGCAGCGTCAAACCGGCTTCCAATACTCCGGATGCTCCTCGCCCCGCCAAGTCGTTTCAGGTCGCCGGCCTCACCCGCCCCATCGACGACGCCATCGTCAATCAGGTCCGCAACGCCCTCGTCGCCCGCGATCTTGTCTTTGAAAAGGTGGACGACTCCAAGCCCGGCCCCGCCAGCCAGAAGGAGAACGCCGTCTATGTCGTCAACAAGAATGCCGGGCCCGATGGTAAGGTCATCGTCGACCTGAATCTGGAGCACAAATAACATGCGCATTCTCCTCGGGTTTCTTCTCACGGCCCTCGTCGCCTTTTCTCAATCCGCCCAGAAACTGGAAATCACGGTGGAAAAGCGCGAATCCGGCGCCTGGAAGGTCATGGACCCCGGCCACGTCTTCCAGGAAGGCGACCAGCTCCGCTTCCGCTTCAAATCGGATCAGCCCGGCTTCCTCTACGTCGTCAACCTCGGCTCCTCCGGCGAACAGGTCACCCTCTTCCCCTCCGACCAGGCCGGCATGGACAACCAGATCACCCCCGGCCAGGAGTACCTCATCCCCTCCACCGACGGCGCCTTCCGCATCACCGGCCCCAAGGGCTACGACACCGTCTACTGGGTCATGAGCCCCGTCCGCATCGGCGAACCCACCCGCTACCGGCCCCTCCCCCGGCCCCCCTCTCCCGGCAAGGTCCCTCTCTCGCTCCAGCCCCGCTGCGATGACACCATCCTCAAGGCCCGCGGCGAATGTGTCGACCCCGGCGCAGGCCTCCGCCCCAACCGCAACCCCAACCTCGTTCCCCGCGAGCTCTTCTTCATCCGCAAAGGCGAACAGTCCATCGTCTCCGTGCCCCCGCCCGCTGACTCCAACGTAGCTGCCGAACCGATCAACTACGTCTTCCGCATCGCGCACCAGTAACCACAAGGATTCCCATGCGCCGGCTTACTCTCTTCGCCCTCGCCGCCCTCTCCCTTTTTGCCCAGCAGGACTCCAAAAAGGCCCAGAAACAGGAACGCGACCTCAAGTTTGAAAAGGATCCCGTCGTCACCGAGCCCGTCAAACCGCCCGGTGGCCAGGCCATTCCCCGTTCCTACGCCCTCGTCATCGGCATCGGTCAGTACCCCAACCTCCCGCCCACCGCCAAACTCGATTTCGCCGAGCGCGACGCCGAGGCCGTCTACTCCATCCTCATCAGCCCCGAGGGCGGCAACTTCCGCGCCGAAAACGTCCGCAAACTCACCGGCGCCCGCGCCACCCTCTCGAACATCCGCAAGGAGCTCGAAACCTGGCTCCCGGCCGCCGCCAAACCCGACGACCGCGTCCTGGTCTATTTCGCCGGCCACGGCTTCGTCGATCCCAAGTCCGGCAAGGCATTTCTCGCCCCTTACGATCTCAATCCCAATGACATCGCCGGCACCGGCTATGGCATGGACCAGCTCGGCAAAATCATCGGCTCCTCCGTCCAGGCCAAGTGGAAGGTGCTCCTCACTGACTCCTGTCACTCCGGCGCCATCTCCCCCGAACAGGGCGAGGTCGTCAACCGCTCCCTCCTGGACCTCAACCGGTCCATGTTCTCCATGACCGCCTCCCGCGCCCGCGAACGGTCTTTTGAGAGTAAGGATTGGGGCGGCGGCCACGGTATCTTTACTTACTATGTTGTGCGCGGCATGGAAGGCTACGCCGACGAGAATAAGGATTCCATCGTCACCGCCGACGAACTCGCCGAATATGTCCGCCGCAACGTCCGCGAGGCCACCAACGGCCAGCAGAATCCCACCGTCGACAAGGGGAACTTCGACCCCCAGATGCTCCTCGCCTTCCACCCCTCCCGCCTCAGCCCCGGCGAGGCCCCCGCCCCCAAGTTCGGCACCTGGATTATCGAAGCCAACATGGATAACGTCGAGGTCTTCGTCGACGGCGCCAGTAAGGGCGTCATCAATAAGGGGCAGCCCCTCCGCCTCCCCGGCCTCCCGCCCGGCGTCCACACCGTCCGCGGCGTCCGCATGGGCTACGAACCCGACGGCCCCCGCGAGGAGACCGTCTACCCCGGCCAGGAATCCACCATCTCCATCAAAATCACCACCATCCGCCGCCGCCCCCGCGCCGCCATCGATTCTTTTGATAAAGGCATCGAACACTACAACAAGGGCAACAAGGAGGCGTACACGAAGGCGCTGGGGGAGTTCCGGGCGGCCATCGCCGCTGACCCCAACTTCAGCCAGGCCTGGCTCTACCTCGCCCGCGTCCAGCGCGATCTTTTTGCAATGGAGGAGTCGGAAAAGAGCTTCCGCAAGGCCATCGAGATCGATCCCGATTACCTCGAAGCCCGCTCCACCTTCGGCGGCATGCTCCTCGATACGGGCAACGTCGATGAGTCCATCCGCCAGTTGAACGCCGCCGTCCAGCGCGACCCCAAACACGCCCTCTCCTGGTCCCTCCTCGCCCAGGCCCAGCGCATGAAGGAACTCTACCCCGATTCCATTGATTCGGCCCGCCGCGCCCTCAAGATCAACCCTAATAACGCCGAAACCTACTTCTGGCTCGCCGAAAGCCTCCGTATGTCCGGTAAGTATGACGATGGCGTCGTCAACTACCAGCGCTATCTCCAGCTAAGTGACTTTGACTCCAAGTTAGCCGGCAAAATGAACTACTATGTCCTCGGCTATCTCGCCGGCATCGGCCGCAAAAAGCGCGCCGCCCAGCGCGACGTCTGGAGCGACATGCGCTCGCTGGCCTACTTCGGCCTCTGCGACTGCGAACGCAAGCGCGAACGCTTCGATGAAGCCATCGCCTACTGCCAGCGCTCCCTCCGCTACGACAATCAGGAGCCCTACGTCCACTACGTCCTCGCCCTCTCCTACGCCCGCCGCGCCCAGAAACTCCAGAGCATTGAACAGTTCGCCGCCGCCCGCTCCCACTTCCAGAAGGTCCTCGACATCAACCCCGACCTCGCCGAAGCCGACTTCGCCCGTAAAAACATCGCCTCCATCGACGCCGCCCTCCGCTAGCCCGCCCCACCCCAACCCGGAAACATCCCCCAAGGGACGCCGCACCAACCCCGAACCACCTCACGGGGACGAGGCTTCAGCCCGTCCCCAGACGCCGCAACTCCCACCCGCAACCCCAACCCCGACCCCCCCTGTACCCTTGAACTGAAGTAGCCAATGAGATATTTCAATGGCGAACCAG
>CAZWDD010000181.1:0-10915 GCA_964632345.1 uncultured Solibacteraceae bacterium
GAGCCCCGCGGCGCCGGCGGCGGCGAAGAATCGGCGCCGCGAGAATGCGTGCCGGGATGTGTCTATCAGCATCAGTTTGTCCCCATTTCGTTTCGTAACGACAAGGGTGTAGACCGAAACGGCAAAGGCGCGGTTGCGTGCCGCGCCTCACCTTTAACCGCCTTTACCGCGGTTTAACACTGCCTTTACAAACGCCCCTTACGGGAGCTTGGAATCGCCCATCAGCCACCGGTCCACGCCGCGCGCGGCCTTCCGGCCTTCGGCGATCGCCCAGACCACCAGCGACTGCCCGCGCCGCATATCGCCGGCCGCAAACACGCCTGGCACCGACGACATGTAGTGGTCGTCCGTCTTTACGTTGCCGCGCCCGTCGAGTTCCACGCCCAGATCGGCAATCAGGCCCGGCTTCACGGGCCCTGTAAAGCCCATCGCCAGCAGCACGAGGTCGGCCGGGAATATCTGCTCGCTGTTCGGCAACTCCGTAAACGTCGGCGGCGGGCCCACGCGTACGGTCCGCAGCGCCTTCACGTTCCCGTTGCCGTCGTCGATGAACTCCTTGGTCGAAATGGCAAACTCCCGGATGCCGCCCTCTTCGTGCGAACTCTCCGTGCGCAGCATCACGGGCCAGAGCGGCCACGGTGTTGCGGGGCTGCGGTCATCCGGCGGCTTCGGCATCAGCTCGAACTGATGGACGCTGCGCGCCTTCTGCCGGTGCGACGTGCCCAGGCAGTCGGCGCCCGTGTCGCCGCCGCCGATGATGATCACGTCCTTGCCGGTCGCCAGAATCTGGTTCTCCACCGCGTCGCCGGCCACCTTGTGGTTCTGCTGCGGCAGGAAGTCCATCGCAAAGTGAATACCCTTCAGTTGACGTCCCGGAATCGGCAGATCGCGGGACTGCTCCGCCCCGCCGGCCACGAGGACAGCGTCGAAGTTGTTCTTCAACTCCTCCACCGAAACATTCTCGCCGACGTTGGCATTGACGACGAACTCGATGCCCTCTTCCTCCATCTGCTTCACCCGGCGGTCGATGAGGTGCTTCTCCATCTTGAAATCCGGGATCCCGTAACGGAGCAACCCGCCCACGCGGTCCGCCTTCTCATAAACCACCACCGAGTGGCCCGCGCGGTTCAACTGCTGCGCGGCGGCCAAGCCCGCCGGTCCGCTGCCTACGACGGCTACGCGCTTGCCGGTCCGGACTTCGGGCGGCTCCGGCTTGATCCAGCCCTGTTCAAACGCGTAGTCGATGACGGACCGTTCGATCAGCTTGATCGACACCGGCGGTTCATTGATGCCCAACACGCAGGCCGATTCGCACGGCGCCGGACACACGCGCCCCGTAAACTCCGGGAAGTTATTCGTCGAATGCAGCGCACGGATCGCGTCCCGCCACCGGTCTTTATACGCCAGGTCGTTCCAGTCCGGAATGAGGTTGTTCAGCGGACATCCGGTATGGCAGAACGGCACGCCGCAATCCATGCAGCGCGCGCCCTGCGTGCGGACTTTCTCGTAGGAGAACGGCTGATAGATCTCGAACCAGTCGTTGACCCGTTCCTCTACCGGCCGCCGCGAGGCCACCTCGCGGCCATATTCCATGAATCCAGTTACCTTACCCATGCAACACCTGCTCTCCCGGCTTTGTCGCCACAAAGTAGGGCGTCTCGCGCTTGGCAACGCCCAGCACCCGCTTGTACTCGTGCGGGAACACTTTCACGAACTGCGCCAGCATGTCGCCCCAGTTTTCCAGGATCCACTTGCCGCGCGGGCTGCCCGTCAGTTCGACGTGGCGCTCGATGAGATTCCGCAGCGCGTTGATGTCGCTCTGGCTCTCCACCGGTTCCAGATCGACGCCCGTCCGGTTGCAGCGGTTGCGGCAGAACTCGCCACTCTCGTCGAGCACATATGCGATGCCGCCGCTCATGCCCGCGGCGAAGTTCTTGCCCGTCTGGCCGAGAATCGCCACCAGACCGTTCGTCATGTATTCGCAGCCATGATCGCCAACGCCTTCAACCACGGCCGTGGCGCCCGAGTTGCGAACCGCAAACCGTTCACCTCCCATTCCGTTGAAGAACGCCTCACCGCTGGTGGCGCCGTATAGCACCACATTGCCGATCAGGATGTTCTCCTCCGGCACGAACGACGCTGTTCGCGGCGGATACACCACAACCTGGCCGCCGCTCAAGCCCTTACCGACGTAGTCGTTCGCGTCGCCTTCCAGTTCCAGGTGGATGCCCGGAGCCAGGAACGCGCCGAAGCTCTGCCCGGCCGACCCGTTGAACTTGATCTGAATGGTCTTTGCCGGCAGTCCCGCCGATCCGTAGCGCTTGGCCACTTCGCCCGAAAGCATTGCGCCTACCGTCCGGTGCACATTCCGGATGGGCAGCTTGAACTCCACCGGTGTCTTGCTTTCCAGTGCGTCGTGCGCCAGTTCGATCAGCTTGTGGTCCAACGCCTCTTCCAGCCCATGGTCCTGGCCGATCGAGCAGCGCCGTCCGACGCGCTTCGGCACCGGCGGGTTGAACAGCATCGACGAAAGATCCAGGCCCTTCGCCTTCCAGTGGTCCTGTACGTCGCGCATCTCCAGCATGTCGACGCGGCCCACCATCTCATCGAAGGTGCGGAACCCGAGCTGCGCCATGATCTCACGCACCTCCTCGGCGATAAAAAAGAAGAAGTTGATGACATGTTCCGGCGTGCCGTGGAACTTTGCCCGCAGCGCCGGGTCCTGCGTCGCAATGCCCACCGGGCACGTGTTCAGGTGGCACTTGCGCATCATGATGCAGCCCATCGCCACCAGAGGCGCCGTTGAGAATCCGAACTCCTCGGCGCCAAGCAGGCCGCCGATCACCACGTCGCGGCCCGTCTGCAGCTTGCCGTCGGTCTGCACGCGGATGCGGGACCGCAGGTCGTTCATCACCAGCACCTGCTGGGTTTCGGCCAGGCCCAACTCCCACGGGATACCCGCGTGCCGCAATGACGTTAGCGGCGAGGCGCCAGTGCCGCCCGAATCGCCCGCGATCAGCACCAGGTCCGCATGCGCCTTCGACACGCCGGCGGCCACCGTGCCCACGCCCACTTCGCTCACCAGCTTCACCGAGATCCGCGCCTGCGGGTTCACGTTCTTCAGATCGTAGATCAGCTGCGCCAGATCCTCAATGGAATAGATGTCGTGATGCGGCGGCGGCGAGATCAGCCCGACGCCCGGAATCGAGTGCCGGACCTTGGCCACGAACTCATCCACTTTGTGGCCCGGCAACTGGCCGCCCTCGCCGGGCTTGGCGCCCTGCGCTACTTTGATCTGCAGTTCGTCCGCGTTTACCAGGTAGTTGGTCGTAACGCCGAACCGTCCGCTGGCCACCTGCTTGATCGATGATCTTTTCGAATCGCCGTTCGGCAGCAGTTTGAATCGCTCTTCGTCCTCGCCGCCCTCGCCTGTGTTCGACCGCGCGCCCATCCGGTTCATCGCAATCGCCAGCGTTTCGTGCGCCTCCTTGGAAATGGAACCGAAACTCATCGCGCCAGTTGCGAAGCGCTTCACGATCTCCTTGGCCGGCTCCACCGCTTCGAGAGAAATGGGCGTGCCTGGCTTGAACTTCAGCAGGCCGCGCAGCGTGCAGAGCTGTTCGTTCTGCTCGTTGATCAGCTTCGAATACTCCTTGAACGTCTCGAAGCTCTCCTTGTTCACTGCGTGCTGCATCTTGCTGACCGTCTGCGGGTTCAGCAGGTGATATTCGCCGCGAACGCGATATTGATAGTTGCCGCCTGGCGTCAGTTCGACGTCCGCCTCGGTCAGCGGATGGTAGGCATGGTCGTGCTTCATCTTGGCTTCGCGCGCCAGCACGTCGAGGCCAACGCCCTCGATTCGCGAGGCCGTGCCAGTGAAGTATTTGTCCACCAGTGACTTGTTCAGGCCGATCGCCTCAAAGATCTGCGCGCCGCGGTAGCTCTGCAGCGTCGAGATACCCATCTTCGAGAAGACCTTCAGCAGACCCTTATTAACAGCCTTCTTGAAGTTCTTCAGGGCCGTCTCAAACGGAACGTTCAGCATGCCCCGAGCGGCCAGATTCTCCAGTGTCTCAATCGCCAGGTACGGGTTCACGGCACTGGCACCATAGCCGATCAGCAGGCAGAAATGCATCACCTCGCGCGGTTCGCCGCTTTCCACGATCAGCGCGACGCGTGTCCGCGAGCCTTCGCGGATCAGATGATGATGCACCGCCGTCAACGCCAGCAGCGCTGGAATTGGCGCGGACTCCGGACTTACGCCCCGGTCGCTCAGAATCAACAGCGAGTAGCCGGCCTCAATGGCCCAACTCGCCCGTTTGCACAGCGAATCCAGCGCCCGCTCCAACTCCTGCTCCCCGCCATGGACGTTGTAGAGAATCGGCAGCGTATAGGCCAGGAAGTCGCCCCAACTCACGCGGCGCAGCTTTTCCAGGTCGCGGTTGGTCAGGATCGGCTGCTGCAGCTTCAACAGGTGCGCATGTTGCGGAGTCTCATCCAGGATGTTGCGCTCGGTCCCGATGTAGCTGGTCAGCGACATCACGAGTTCTTCGCGGATGGGGTCGATGGCCGGGTTGGTCACCTGCGCAAACAACTGCTTGAAGTAGTGGAACAAAGACTGCGGCTTGTCGGAAAGGCACGCCAGCGGCGTATCGGTTCCCATGGAGCCGATCGGCTCCTCGCCCTTCTCGGCCATCGGGCCCAGTATCATCTTCAGGTCTTCATCGGAGTATCCGAACGCGCGCTGCCGCAGCAGCAGCGTGTCATGGTCGGTGGCGTAGACGCGGCCAGGTTCCGGCAGCCGGTCGAGGGAGATCTGGTTGTCCTTGATCCACTCGCCATACGGCTGGCGCTCCCACAGCGACCGCTTTACTTCCTCGTCCGGAATGATGCGCTTCTGGTCCATGTCGACCACCAGCATCTTGCCCGGCTGCAGGCGGCCCTTGTAGGTGACGTCTTCCGGTTTCACCGATAGCACGCCGGTTTCGGAGGCGACAATCAGCAGACCGTCCTTCGTCACCAGATAGCGCGAGGGCCGCAGTCCATTACGGTCGAGCGTGGCGCCCACCACGTGCCCGTCGGTGAAGGCCACTGAAGCCGGGCCGTCCCACGGCTCCATGATCGAAGCGTGGAATTCGTAGTAGGCCTTCTTCTCGGGCGCCATGGTCGAATCAGCGTCCCAGGCTTCCGGAATCAGCATCGACATCACATGCGGAATGCTCCGGCCCGACAGGTAAAGCAACTCCACGGCGTTGTCGAGCGTTGCTGAATCGCTGCCGCCGGGTTCCACAATCGGCATGATCTTTTTCAGATCGTCGCCCCACACGCCGGACTCCATCACCGCCTGCCGCGCCGCCATCCAGTTGGCGTTGCCGCGCACGGTATTGATCTCTCCGTTGTGGCAGAGGTAGCGGAACGGATGGGCCAACGGCCAGGTGGGGAAGGTGTTGGTCGAAAACCGCTGATGGACCATCGCCAGGGCGGACACGCACTCCGGGTCGGCCAGGTCCTTAAAAAACTTCTGAATCTGTGGCGCCAGAAGCAATCCCTTGTAGACGATGGTCCGGCAACTCAACGACGGGACGTAGAAGAAGTCCTTGTCGCGAATCTCGGAGGCGCGGATGGCGTGCTCGGTCCGCTTACGGATCACGTAGAGCTTTCGTTCCAGATCGATTTCGCTGAGGCCCGCCGCGCCTCCGATAAAAATCTGCTCAATATAGGGTTGCGAGGACCGCGCCACACGCCCGATGGCGTCCACATTCAGTGGCGTATCGCGCCAACCCAGCACCTCCAGGCCCTCTTCCCGAATGATGCTCTCGAAGATACCTTCCGCCTGCAGGCGCGCCGTCCGCTCCACCGGCAGAAACACCAGACCCGCCCCGTACTGCCCCGCCGCCGGCAGTGTGAACCCTTCCTTTGCGCATTCGCGTGCGAAAAACGAATGCGGAATCTGGATCAGCAACCCTGCCCCGTCGCCCGTTTCCGGGTCGCAGCCACAAGCGCCGCGGTGGGTTAGGTTGATCAGGATCTGTACCCCTTTGGTAATGATGTCGTGCGACTTTTTCCCGTGAATGTTGACCACGAAGCCGATGCCGCATGCATCCCGCTCATTCGCCGGACTATATAAACCCTGTGCCGGAGGTAAACCGCGGACCGCCTGAAACTCATCTTGGTTGTTGGACATGAACAGTGACCTTAACGGAGGATTCACTTAGAATAGCCCCCGTCACACTATTAGTCAATCCGAAATGCCAGGGATGTGGAATAAGAACAGCTAATTGTGTGAAAATTAGTGAAACTGAAATAGCTGCCTGTTGACATAAGCCGTCCTTATGGTATTCTGGCCGGAGTGAACTTCGACCATTTGAAGCTGTTTCGCGATATCGCGCACACCCGCAGCGTGAGCCGGGGCGCCCAAATGAATGAAGTCAGCCAGTCGGCGGCCAGTCAGCATCTCCAGGAACTGGAACGAAATCTGTCGGTTACGCTATTGGATCGGTCTACCCGCCCTCTCGGACTGACGGCCGCGGGGCGTTTGTATTACGACCTGTGCCGCGACGTCCTGCGGCGGAAGGAAGAGTTCGACGCCTCTCTCGGCGGTCTGCTCCACGGCGTGGATGGAACGGTTCGCGTCGCCAGCATCTATTCGGTGGGCTTATCGGAGATGTCGAGTCTGGAGGCCGAGTTCCACCGGCGCTGGCCGGATGCCGTTCTCCGGGTGGATTACCTTAGGCCGGAGAAGGTCTACGAACAGGTTGTCGCCGAAAAGGCGGACCTCGGACTGGTGAGCTATCCGGAGCCCACGAAGGAGATTGCCGTGATCCCGTGGCGCGAGGAAGAGATGGTGCTGGCCTGCGCGCCTTCGCATCCGTTGGCCGGTCTCCCGCGGCTTTCCATCCGAGCACTAGAAGGCGTCAACTTTATCGGGTTTGACGAAGAACTGCCCATCCGGCGTGAAGTGGACCGCTACCTTCGCGACCACGATGTGTCTGTGAACCTCGTCATGCACTTTGACAACCTTCAGATGATCAAGGAAGCCGTTGTGCTAGGGCACGGCGTGAGCATCGCCCCGAAGCGGATTCTGGGGTCCGAACTTGCCGCCGGGCGCCTGGTGGCTGTTCCACTGTCCGATCCGCTGACGCGTCCGCTGGGAATTCTGCACCGCAAGCGCCGGAAACTGAACTCGGCCGCCGAAAGTTTGCTTAAACTCCTGCAGGAGTAAGTGCTTCCGGCCGCCGCGCGATTAGGCCGGCACACTCCCGGCCATCGAGGAACAGAGACGCCGGCAGATCCCTTCGCCGGTAGAGCCAAGCGTCCTCCACCACGAGGCCCGCTGCCTCCGCCGCGCGTCGAAGCGCTATGTCATCGAGCAGGTGCAGGCTCTTCGGGATCTGGCTCAGCTTCCGGTGCGTTGAATACTCGGCGGTGTCTTCCATCCACCCGGGCCACGGCTGCCCGGCCCTCCGCCGTGCCTGAAACACCGGGACAAAGTCCTGAAAAGGCTGCTGAAACGGTGTCGACGCCTGCACGAACAGCTTGCCCCCCGGCGCCAGCCAGTGGGCGATCGATTCGAAGCCCTGCTCCATCTGCGGCGCCGTCAAAAAGTGCAAGACGTTGGAGGCATGCACCGCCGCCAGGCTCCCGGCGGCAAACCTCAGGTGGCGAGGGAATCGCGCGGGGATCAGGATCAGCCGGCGCGACTGCTCCGGTGTCGCGGCGTGGCCGATCGCCGCCAGATGCGACGCCTCCAGGTCATTGGCGATCACCGTCGCCCCCGCGTCGAGTGCGGCCAGCGACGCCACTCCAAACGCTGCTCCAATGTCGAGCACCGGCTTTGTGGCCGTCCGGCAATCACGCACGAACAGCTCGCTGACCTCATTCAGTTGGTTCGACGCCCACCCCGTCTGGTTATGCGTCGGAATGCGCCGGTGCCGCGTCGGATGGTCCATGCCACTTTTCATGGTGGCATGGACCGGGCAGTTTAGCGGCGCCTGTAGACGCGGCCGGGCCCACGGAATCCGCCGCCTCCCCGGACGATAACGCGCGGACCGAACCAGCCGCGGCCGTACCAGCCGGGGCCATACCAGCCAGGGCCGCCCCAGCCGTAGAAAAACGGATCGTACATGATGGGCGAGTACAGGCTCGGGCGTGGCTGCGGCGCCGGCCGGCGGTCCACACTCCGCTGCTCATAGTCGGTCTGGCTCACCGCCTGGAAGGCGTGCGGCGCGCGCGTCGTCGATACCATGACCGGTTCCAGCGTGCGGAACGTTACCACCGTTTCCGGGTAAATCTCCGTCGCTCGTCCGCGCGTGGCGAATACGCCGATGGTGGAGGCGGCCGCGCCGGCCAGCGCGCCGATACCAGCACCCATGCCGCCGCCGGCCGCCGCGCCGATGGCCGCCCCGGCACCTGTCGTGGTGCCGATCGCCGCCGCGTCACGGCCCTTCGATGTTCCACCACCATACTCGATCATCTGCGTCCGCACGGGCAGTTGCTGCCCGTCGGCGAGGCCGATCTCGAGCAGTTCCAGGCCCAGCCGCGACGTGCCCTTGGCCCGGCCCGCCTTCATGGCCTCGGTCACGCGGCCTTCAATTGTCTGGCCGCGATGGGCCACCACGAGGCCGTCGGCAACCACCGGCGCCGTTAGCGTGCCGCTGAACCGGTCGCCCGGTTGGTTGCGGTCCGATGAGAGCCGCTCATCGACGCGAATTTTGATCCATGCTCCCGCCGGGAGGATGACCTCAGCCGGAATCCCGGTATTCGCGGAAGCGGGAATCGTCATCCGGGGGGCCGCCGCTGGCGGCGCGGCCTGCTCGTTTTCCGGCTCGGCCGGTTGGGCCGCCGCGGACACCGCGAGCAGGGCGGTGGTGATGAGGGTGGGGGTAAGCCGTTTCATGGCGCGATCTCCTGCCCTCTGCGGAGCAAGAAATATGCCAAAGAGCAAGTTGTTTATTCACAATTGCTTGGGTGCGTTTCGCGGCCTGCTTCAGTGGTGGAATGCCAGCGGGGTGGTTGGTTTCGGCCACCACCGGTTTCAGAAGTCGATAGAGCTCAGAATCTCGCTCGGCCGCTTATCGAAGGCGCGCGAAATCGCCAGCAGCGACTCCATCGATGGCAGATGCGCCCCCCGCTCAATCGCGCTGATCTGCGATACGCTCAGCTTCGTCGTCCCAGCTAGATCCTTCAATGACCAGTCTTTTTCCACCCGCAGGACCTTGATCCGGTGCCCCAGCCGTTCGCGCAACCGGTCCTGCGGCGTCTTGCCCAACTCCCGCGTCTCGATCGCGTTCTTCAAGACCTGCCGCAGTTGCGCCAGCGAAAACGGCTTCGTGATGTAGTCAAACACGTTCATTTTGAACGTGGCGCGCATGTCTTCGTAGGACGGATAGCCTGTGAGAACGATGACGCAGAGTCCGGGCCAGCGCGTCTGCAACTGTTCGAGGACGGCGTCGCCGCGAAACTCGCCCATTTTCATGTCGAGCAGAACGATGTCCGGCAACTGCTGCTCGGCCGAGACGAACAGGTCGTCCGGGTGCGCAAACGTACGTACCTGGTAGATCCCCTCATCCTTCAGGACATCCTCCATGTAGTTCCGGAAGTCGAGATCGTCATCGAGTACGGCGATGTCGATGAGTGCTTCAGGGTGAGAAGTATCGGCCGCCATGACGTAGAGATCAGTTTAGCGGGTTTCCGGCAGGCGAATCTCGATCCGCGCCCCACCCTCCGAGTTGTTCGACGCCGCAATCGTGCCGCCATGCTGTTGAATGATCCCTTCGGAAACCGTCAACCCGAGCCCGGTTCCCCTCGAATCCAGCCGCGTTGTGATGAAGGCTTCGAAGATCTCCGGAAGCACGTCCTCCGGAATCCCCGGCCCGTTGTCCTCCACCGTGATCAGCCACCAGCGACCCTGCGCCGCCGCATATGGCACGCCAGCCACGCGGATGCGACCCGCAGCCGGCGGGATCGCCTGCAGCGCATTTCGCAGCAGGTTGACGAACACCTGGATGAGTCGGTCCGGATTTCCCGTCACCCGGCACTCTTCAGGCACCTCGTTGACGAAACGTGCGGCGCCCGATTTTTCATCCAGCGCCAGCAGCGTCCAGGCTTCATCGAGGAGCGGCCGGACGTCGACCGGTTCCATCACCTGCTTTCGAACGCGCGCGAAGTCCAGTAATCCTTCGCTGATCGATCGCAAGCGCGCCGTCACCCGCTGCATGCGAAGAAGCCGCTGCTGCGCGCTCGGCGAGTTCACCGTCTCGATCAGCTTTTCGATCGAACCCTGCAGTACCGCCAGCGGCGTATTCAACTCGTGCGCCACGCCGGCGCTCAACATGCCCAGGCTCGCCAACCTGTCCTGGTCGGCGAGGCTCTGCTTGGCTGCCTCGAGCCTCGCCAGGGCTGCCTCCAGTTCTTCCTCCCGCGAACGCAGTTGCTCCACCGTGCTGTTGCGCGACAGCATGATCTGGCCGATCTCATCGCCGGGAATAAAATCCGAGGGGATAATCTCATTCGGACGGTCGCCCGTCATTACGGAATAATCCGCTGCAAGCATGGCTCGCAACGGCCGATAGACATAGAGCGGCATGATGACCAATTCCAGCAGGAGGACCGCCAACACATAAATGACGCCCAGCACGACGAACATCGCCGTACGAATCAGCGTCAACGCCTGCTGGTAGTACTCATTCGGAAGCCGGACTTTGCGATAGATCCCCGAAGCCGGTATTTTCCGATAGAGAAACTCGTCTTTTGCCGAGTTTCCGTGAATCCGTCCAGGGTTGGCATCGAGCCAGAGACGAATTTCGTGGGAGAGCCCGAGCGCCTCGGCCGCACCTTCTTCATATGAATAAATTTCCAGTCCCGGCAGCCGCGGGAGCGGGGCATCGGCCAGGAAGGCCTGCGTAATCAGACTGAT
>CAZWDD010000182.1:0-5748 GCA_964632345.1 uncultured Solibacteraceae bacterium
TTGAGGAGCTGATCTCCAGCAACTCGCGGCGTTATCAGAGGGCCCGCGTGCAATTCCTGAAGCTCGATCTGACTCGAGACCCCCTGCCGAAGTCAGATCTGGTCTTTTGCCGGGACTGCCTGGTGCACCTGTGCGACGCGAACATCCGGAAGGCGCTGGGGAACATGCGGGCGAGCGGGGCGCGATACCTGCTGATGACGCATTTTCCCGAACAGGAGGAGAACGCCGACATCCCGGACGGCGACTGGCGGCCGTTGAACTTCACGCTGGCGCCGTTTGCGCTGCCGCCCCCGGAGGAAATATTGATCGAGGAGTGCGCGGAGGGCGGAGGCGCGTTCCGGGACAAGGCGCTGGGGTTATGGCGGGTGGACACGCTGCCAGCATGAGGATTCACCGGGGTATTGATCTGGGCGGGACGAAGATGTTGGTGCTCGACGAGTGCGGCGGGACGGAGCGACGGTACGATTTCGCGACCGGGCGGGAGTTCGGGCCGGATGCGCTGGAGCGGATTCTAGCGACGCTGCCGGTGGCGGAGAGGACGGGCCTGGCGGTGCCGGGATTGGTGGGGGGAGCGGGGGAGGTCGTGGAGTCCGATGTCCTGCCGCTGTTCCGCGGGTGGCGGGCGCCGTTTGCAGCGGTGACGAACGATGGCGAAGCGGCGCTGCTGGCCGATGAGGGCGGGGCGGCGGTGCGGATGGTGGTAGGAGCAGGAACGGGAATCGTATGTGCGCTGTCGGTGGGCGGCGTTGCATTGCGGCGGCTGCGTCCGTTTGCCGGGGAGTTGGGGCATGTCCGGCTGGCAAGCGGCCAGACGCTGGACGAAGCGGCGTCGGGCGCGGCGATTCTGCGGGGGGCGGGCGTGGATGGGGAGACACTGCGGGCGCGGCTGGCGGCCGGGGACAAGGCGCTGGAGCGGCTGATTGCGGAAGCGGGCGGCGCGTTTGCGATGGGTTTGGCGATACTGGTGCAGGTGATCCAACCGGAAACGATCGGGCTGTACGGCGGAGTGCTGCGGTATCCGGGCTACCTGCGGGCGGCGATGGGACAGCTGGCGGAGTTGACGGATCCGGTGCTGCTGGCAGGGTGCCGGGTGTTCGAGATGCCGGAACGGGAGACGGTGGTGGCGCGAGGAGCACGGAAGGCGGCCGAGTGCGGGGACTGATCACGTATAGTGCGGTGGGGCTGGGGCTGGTGGTGGGGCTGCCTTACTACGGGATGCCGTTCTTCTATGACTATTTCGCGCGGCCAGCGGCGGAGGGCGGGTTCGGGTGGTCGCGAGGGGCGATCACGTTGGGGTTGCCTTTGGGGACGCTGATCACGCTTTTCGTGGGGCCGTGGCTGGTGCCGCGGACGGCGCCGCGGTGGGCGCTGGCGGGGGGCACGGTGGCGTGCGCGGCGGCGATGGGGTTGATGGGGCGGATGTCGGGCAGTTTGTTGGAGTACTACGGGCTTTGGATGCTGTACATGCTGGGGTGGAGTTTCGCCGGGCCGCTGGTGCATCAGGTGGTCCTGACGCGGCGGATTACGGAGGGGCGGGGATCGGCGCTGGCGCTGGCGTCGCTGGGGGTGAGCGGGTTCGGGGCGTTATCGGTGCGGGCGCTGGCGGCGCCTGTTACGGGAGCGTACGGGTTCCGGGCGGCGCTGGGGGCGATGGGGGCGGCGGTGCTGCTGGCGCTGCCATTTGTCTGGGCGATGACGCGGGGCGTGGAGGGAGCCACGGGGGCGCCGGCCCGGAAGGGTGCGGCCGGAGCGGTGTGGAGAGACCGGGCGTTCTGGCTGCTGTTGAGCGGCAGTACGTGCGCGATCGCGGCGCTGGGAGCCGTCAGCCAGCATTTGAAGCTGATCTTCGCCGAGGCCGGCTATGGGCCGCAGAGTCTGCTGGACCGCGTTTACGGCGAGACGCTGCTGGTGATGCTGATCGTCGGCGCGGCGGGGCGGCTTACGTTCGGACGGCTGGCCGACCGGTATCGGAAGGGCCACGTGCTGACCGGCGCATTTCTATTAATGGCGCTGGCGGCGCCGCTGCTGTTCCGGTTACAGCCGCCGGGGGTACCGTATCTGTTCGCGGTGGTCTTCGGCTTCGGAATGGGAGTGGACTTTCTTCTGACGCCGCTGCTGGCGGCCGAGCAGTTCGGCACGGCGCGGATGGCGGCAGCGATGGGCCTGATTCTGCCGGTGAACACGATCGGGCAGACGTGGTTTCCGTACGTGATCTCGCTGGTGCGGGAGGGGACGGGCAGCTATGCTGTGCCTTTGTACGTAATCTTCGCCTGCGCGCTGGCAGGGCGGCTGCTGATGTCGCGGCTACAGGCGCGGTAACGGGTCTTCGGCGGCGGGTTGGAAACCGGCACAACGGAGTACGGGAAGCACGGGATACTTGCGGAACGCTTTGTCGGAGAGGGCCAGGCGGCAGAGGGTATAGACGATTCCCTTCGGCGAGGGGATCAATTGTTGGTGGATGCAGCGCACACAGAGGCCGTGCTTGGACGTCAAGGTTTCCTTTCCTCGGGCGGCGAGGACTGGTCGAAGCGGATTACGGACTCAGAGCCGAATTTCTGATAGTTGGTGTATTCCACCCGCATCCGGAGGCGCAGCGGACCACTGCGGAAAGGAAGCGTATCGTCGGCCACGGTCAGCACCGGAAACCAGTACCCGTCAGACATACGATGCCGGAGGGTGCGAAAACGGGGGAAAAGATTTTCTCTTTTGGTTCCAAGGATTTCCGGGACAGCCTGACCTTCGGACTGAATGGTGGAGAAGTCGGACTGGGCGATCCAGAGGAGGCCGGAGAAGAGGCGCTGGCCGTCGAGAATCTGGCGTGGCTTCACTTCGAGGACCCAGCAGGGGACGCCCTGCACGGTCTCTTCGCCGCGGTACTCGGTTTTGTAGAGCCAGAGGCGCTCGCGGGTGAGGAGGAGAGGTTGGATTTCACGGAGGTCGCGGAAGTCCTCCTCGGTGAGGACAAGGCGGGCGAGAGTGGAGGAGGGCTTGCCGATGAGGCGTTCGGAGCGTTCGCCGGAGGGGCTGAAGAGGACCTCGCGGGTTTCGCGGTACTCGCCGGCCTTGATGCCTTTGGGCCCGATCTCCTCGATGCGGACCTGTTGTTGGTAGAGATATTGGGCGCGGGCGGCTTCGCTGGCGGTTTCGCGTTCGGCGGCCTTGCGGGCGAGGCCTGGCGGGGGTTCGGCGCCGGCGGCGATGGCCGATACTAGGAGGATGCAAGCGGCGCCGCGCCTCAATGCGCTGATGGGAACGCTGGGCTCTCTGTTGCCCGCGGCCGGCATTGGCGCGTGGATATACATGCAGAAACAGGATATCCCGGCGGTGCAGGCGGCGGGAGTGCTGGCGGCATTTCTGCTGGAGGCGGGGCTGTTTCTGGCGACCGGGTCGCGGGCCGCGCGGGAGCGGCTACGGGCGCTGCCGCCGGTGCAGGTGGCGCTGGCGCTGACGCTGTTGACCCCGCTGACGTGGCTGCTGGCGGGCGGCGGGGAGCCTTGGCAACTGCTGGCGACGACGGGGGTGACGGGGTTGCTTGCCTTCTGGTACCTGCGCTTCCCGGCGGCCGACATACCGGTGCTGGTTGTGTATGGCGCACTGGCGCTGGGCAAGGTTTCGGCGATGCTCTATTTTGCGCCGTGGCCGAAGGCGCCGACGGCGATCATCGGCGAGTTCGCCTGGCTGCGGACGCTGCTGTTCGCCGTGCTGCTATTCCGGCGGCCGACGCTTGCGAACTTCGGGTTCGTGCCGACGAAGGAAGACTGGCGGGAGGGCATAAAGTGGTTTCTGCTGTTTATTCCGGTGGCGCTGGCGGTGGGGATTCCGATTGGATTTGCGAAGCTGCGGACGCTGCCGGCAGACCCGGCGCGTGTGGTGCTGGCGGTGGTGGGCACGTTTCTGGGCCACTACATTTTCGTGGCGCTGCGGGAGGAACTGGTCTTCCGCGGGTTGCTCCAGGCGCGGGTGGGGATTGTGGTTACGTCGCTGCTGTTCGGGGCGGTGCATCTGCCGTTCGGGCAGTTTCCGAACTGGCGATTTGCGCTGATGGCGGCGATAGCGGGGTGGTTCTACGGGCGGTCGTATCTGGCGACGGGTTCGATCCGGTCGGCGATGATCACGCATGCGTTGACGAACGTGATGGCGCGCGTATTTCTAACGACCTAGGGCGGCCAGTTGCCGGATGGCGGCCCACTCGTGGCGGAAGACGCCGGGCGGGCCCGTGTGGATGGCTGCGCTGGCCATGGCGGCAGCGACGGTGGAGGCGGGCAGGGGGCGAAGGCGTTCGCGGGGACCGGTCAAGGCGAAGGAGAGCGCCCCGGCGAGTGCCTGGGCAAGGCGTTCGCCGAGCCGCGGCTGGGGGCGCGAACCGAGGAGGAAACCTGGTTGCAGGATGTCGAGACGCTCAAAGCCCAAGGCGGCCAGTTGTTCTTCGGTCTCGCCCTTGACCCGCAGGTAGAAACTGCCGGAGTCCGGCCGGGCCAGCACGGAGGAGACATAGAGGAAGTGGCGCGCGCCGCAGGCATGGGCCCAGCGGGCGAAGCGGATCACGTGGCCCTGGTCGACGTCGCGGAAGGCGTCGCGGGATCCGGCCTGGTGCATGGTGGTGCCGAGGGTGCAGATGGCTGTTGGGGGGGGGTGGGGGCCGTGGGTTTGGTGGTGGTCTAAATCTGCCTGGGGCTGGTGGCGCGGGGGGTGGGGGTGGGGCAGCGGGCGCCGGAGGATGGCCCAGACGGGGTCGTAGCGACCGCTATCGAGCAGCGCGTTGAGAAGGGCCTGTCCGGTGAGGCCGGAAGCACCGACGATGGCGGCAGCGCGCATGTAGATATCCTAACCTTGACGACAACTTTTTCCGATGATGGCGCGTCTGAATAGGGGAGTGCGGATTCTTGCTCTCCTGTTTCTCCTCCAAAACATGATTTCCACCGCCGCGCCGGTCTGTCCGGCCGGCACGGCGGTGGGCTATTTTCGTCTGGAGGTGCGGCGCGCGGGCGCGGAGTATGGCATCCCGATCGACCGCGTGAACCGCGTGAAAAAGGGCGACACGGTGATATTTTTCCCGTCGGATCCGCCGGTGCCGACCGACGTATCGGGATCGCGGGTGGCGCTGCTGCTGCTGACGCCGCAGACGGGCGAGCTGCGGCTACTGGAGACGAAGAAGGGCAACGGGCGGCAGGAGTGGGTGCTGCCGGACGATGCGGAGACGATTGGCATCGCCTACGGGCCAAAGGGCCTGGACGAAGTGAAGATGAAGCGGGCGGCGGTGAAGGATCCGGAACTGGTGGCGCAACTGGCGGCGTATTCGGAGAAGACGGCGCAGACGGAGATGGTGTTGTCCGCGCTTTCGGGACGGCGTCGGAATGATGACCGGGCGATGGAGTCGGCACTAGCGGGACTGGCGTCGACGGGCGGGGGCGTGAAGCTGGACCGGAATGCGTCGCTCGATCAGCAGACGATGACGCTGTTCCGGACGCTGAACCCGGCGATTGGGGCGTATGATCCGCTGGCGCCGGAACCGCAGCAGCGGTGGCAGCAGTCGGCGATGCTGGCGTCGTCAGTGGCGGGGCTGTTTTTCGGGAACACGGTGGGACTGGCCGGGGGTGGCGCGGCACTGTTCCTGAATATGCGGACGATTCTGTTTCCGAAGACGGAGCTGCGGTCAGCGCTGCTGCGGGAGGCGCCGGAGGCGGCGCTGTGCGCGGCGAAGGCGACGGAATCGCGGACGCGATTCGCCTATCTGTGGGCGCGCCGGCT
>CAZWDD010000182.1:5758-10895 GCA_964632345.1 uncultured Solibacteraceae bacterium
GCACCGCCGGCGTTGACGCTTCCCCGCCCCGGGCAGATGGCATTGGGGCTGCCGGCGGTGATCCCGGTGGAAGCGAGTGAGGCCGACCTGATTGCAGCGGCGCGTGCCTTTCGCTGGAAGCTGATTGACGAGACCGGCGTGGAGCACGAAGTGGCCGCGAACCTGCCGGCGAATGAGAAGACGGTGCGGCTGGCGGCAGCGCCGAAGAAGGCAGTACCGGGGAAGTATCAGCTGGTGGCCGATTGGGACTGGAACCGTGTGACGGTGAACGGAGAGATTCATCTGCATCCGCTGCCGGACCTGGCGGAGCTGCGGCTGGAGACGGAGTCGGCCGACCGGCTGGTGACCAACTCCGGCGCGGTACGCGCGCGGCTGAGCGGGGCGACGACGCACTTTGTGAGCGGCTTGCAACTGCTGCGGCAGAACGACCCGCTGGCAAGGCCGATTCCGCTGGCATTTGCCGCGGGGCCGGATGGGAACTGGCTGGAGTTTGAGGTGAACACCATGGGTCTGGCGACGGGCGCGTACTCGCTGACCGTGGCGCAGCAGGGTGGGACAAAGACCGAGATACCGGTGGCCATTCAACCGCCAGCGCCGGCGCTGACGAATTTGCCCATCCGCCTGCATGAAGGCGAAACGGCGCGTGTGCGGCTGACTGGACCGGGGATTGAGCGGATTGAGAAGCTGACGTCAAAGTATGCCCAAATCGACTGGGATCCGGACAACCGGACGGCCGCGTTCACGCTTGCCGCCAAGCCGCCGGCCGAGATCGATATCGAGGCGCATGTCGCTGGACGGCACCATCCGTTGCGCTTTGCCGCCGCGCTGCGAGCGCTTGGCCCCAAGCCGGAGATCGTGGCGGTGACGCGGGCGCCGCAACAGGCCGGACCGGTGGAGCGGCGGGAAGGCGAGATCGACAACAGTCTGCCGGCGGCGTTCTCGCTGCAGGTACGAAATGTACCGGCGGGTGCCGAGGTGAAGCTGCAGTGCCGCGAAGTCCGGGGGGCGCCGCAGGGGCAGTCGCGTTCGCTGGGGCCGGAGACGATCTACCTGACGGTGCCGGCGAATGGCCCGGCGCCGTGTGAGTTGCTGGCATCGATCGGGGAGTCGAACCCGGCGTTTTTGGGCCGGACGGTGTCGCTGCCGGTAGTGGCGGCATTTGAGTTGACGAGCGAGCCGGGCGCGGCCGAGGGGACGTTTAAGGGGACGTTGCGGGGACGGGGCCTGGAGTCGATTGCACGCACGGGTTGGAGCGAGGAAAACTCGGTGGAAGTGAACGGGTTGCCGGCGCCGGACGGAGCGGAACAGCGGCTGGAGATCGTGATGCCGTGGCCGGCGCCGGCGCCGCATGCGCCGCTTCGGGTCTGGCTGCGGGGCGAATCGGAATCGCGGCTGACGACGGCGCGCTACTGATCGATGTCGCGCCGGAACCACCAATAGACGGCGCAGCACCAGAGCATGAAGGCGGCGAACCCGGCGAGCTTGAGCTGTTCGCCGGCCGACCAGAGGAGATCGGCCAGCGCGGGGAACCGCTCGGGCAGGCGCGCGTTGGCGCCCGCCTGCACCCAGGCCGGATGTTCCCGCTGGTTCGGCAGCGGTTCCACCGGCTCCGGATTTGGCGCGCCGGACAGGTCCCAGAGGCGGGCATCCCAGCCATAGTCGCCGATGGAGAGCAGGCGGGCCTCGGAGCAGTAGAGCGACTGCACGCCGGCGGCGTGGGCGCGAAAGGAGTGGTTGGGCGCGCCGGAGCGCGCCGACCAGAGTTGGATGCGGCCATCCTCGGCGCCGGTGGCGATCCAATTCGAGTTGGCGCAGAAGCCGCCGCGGCCATACTCATGGGAAACCGCGAAACGGCGTTTGGCGGTGGCGGCGTCCCAGACTTCCAGCGTTGCGCCCACGGGGATGAGCAGCATCTGGCCGTCCGAGGAGAGGCCGCCGGGCATGGGGCCGGCGTTGGCGACGTCATCGGGGAGGCGGAGAGAATCGTGCAGCTGGGCATTGCGCCAGCGCTTGATTTCGCGGCGAGAGAAGGTGACGAGGTCGCCACCGGGTGCGAAATCCGCCCAGCCAACTTCGGCGTGGGGGAGGGGGGTTATGCGGCGGGAGGCGAGGTCAATCCAGAGCGCCTCCTGGCGGTTCCGGATGACAGCAACGGTTGAACCGGAGGAGATGAGGCGCTCAAATGACTCGCCTTCGAGCCGCAGGCGGTCATTGAGGGAGATGCCGTCAAAGGACCAGAGCGCCTTGCCGCCGGAGAGCGTGAGGGCCGTTACGCGGCCGCCGGGTTGAGTGATGACGGCTTCGGCGATTCCCGTTCCCCATTCGTTGCGCTCCGCCGCGGAAGCGCCGGAGGGCGGAAGGAGAAGGCCGGTGCGTTGGCCGGTAAGGGCATCCCAGCGGCCGATGGCGACATTGGAAGCGGCCACCAGTTCTTCTCCATTACGGGAGAAGGCAGCCTGGAGGATCTGCAGGCGGCCAGAGTCGCGGAACAACCGAGTGATGAGACCGATTTGGCGCTGTTCGCGCTCAAGTTCGAGTTGGGCCTGGGGCAGGTAGCGGCCACCTTGGCCGCGTTCGATGTAGTCGAAGGGGCCGCGGCGGTCGCGCCACGCCATTTCGTCCTGCACGTCGGTGAGATAATCGGCGCCGAACATCGCCACGAGGACCGGCGCGAGCGTCGCCGCACCGATGAGAAGGCCGCGCGCTGGACGAGCCACCGGGGGCTACTCCTGCGAGCCGTCGATCTTCTGGCCGGAGAGCAGGTTGGAGAAGAGGCCGATTTTGCCCGTTCCCAGCGCCCCGAGAGCGGCGGAAACGCGGCGGCCCATACCGCCTCCGAAATGCTTGGCCAGATAGGTTGCGGCGCCCTGCTCGAAATCGGCGGCCAACAGGGACGGATGGAGCGGAGGGGGTGCGTCGTCTTCATGGAAGACGCCGCGGGCGGCGGGCAGCAGGAGGATTTTGCGGCCGGCGCGGCGCACCTGGACGGCGATTTCGGCGTCGGCCCAGAGTTCACCGTAGCGTTCGTCGAGAAAGTTCATCCCCTTGAGGAAGGCCTTGCGGATAAGAAGGGCGTAGACGCCGGGATACTCGACGACGGTGGGTTCGGCGGGAATCTCGGGGAGGGCGTAGAAATCCGGGCGGAGGTTGCCGGGCTCGGGGAGCTTGCGCAGCACGGAGGCCGGGGTGTCGGCGGGAGTGCAGAGGGCGGCACAGACGGCGGCGGCATCGCTCTGTTCGGTGACCTCGGCGGCCATGGCGGCGATGGCGCCGGGAGCCAGTTCGACGCGGGGATCGAGGAACAGGATCGATTCGGCGCGGGAGGAGCGGAGGGCGATGTTGGCGGCCTTGGTCCAGCCGAAGTTTTTGGGAAGTTTGAGGTAGGTGATCTTCTCGAAATCGTCCTGGATGACGTTGGAGCCATCGGAGGAAGCGTTGTCGACGACGATCACTTCAAAATTGTCCAACACGCCGGGCTGGTGGAGCGCTTCGAGACACCGCCGCAGAGCGCGCGCCTGATTCCGGGTCACGATGATCACGGTTACCCGTGGCGGTTCAGCCTGCAGTTGGGTGTCGAGCGATTCTTCCATATGTAGAGACCAGAAAAGGGCGCGTCACCTGCCCGTTCAGCCTTTGGATAAGACTGCCTTCTCGGATTCGCGCCCTCTTATGTTGCGGGTGGTAAAAGTTGGGGTTTAGGACTCGGGGGTTTCGCCGCCTTCGCGGCCTTCCTGCAGAGCCTTGAGCTTTTCTTCGCGGCGCTTGGCGCGGTCGGCAGCGCGGCGCACGAGCTCGGAACCGACAAGTTCGAGCATGGCGGTTTCGGCGCCGTCGCCCTTGCGGACGCCCACGCGGACAACGCGGGTGTAGCCGCCGTTGCGGGTGGCAAAGCGGGGCCCGACCTTATCGAAAAGCTTCTTCACGCTAGCCGGAGTCAGCAGATAGGAAGCGGCCTGCCGGCGGGCATGCAGTTCTTCTTCCTTCGTAGCCTTCTCCCGCTTGGCAAGGGAAATGATCTGTTCCACGATCGGCTTGGCGGCTTTGGCCTTGGGAACCGTGGTGATGACGCGCTCTTCCAGAATCACGCTGGTGACCAGATTCCGCAGTAGCGCGCGGCGCGCGCTCACGTCGCGCTTCAGTTTGAATCCTGCTCGATTGTGCCTCATGGTGGCGTACTTCCGTTCCTGTTATCTCTGATTGAACCGTTATTCGTCGTCGCCGGCGGAAAGACCGGTGGTCGTGCTGGCCGGGCCTGGGATCAAACGTCCCTGGCTGTCGATTTTCATGCCGAAGCCAAGGCCCATCCCCGAGAGAATTTCCTTGATTTCGTTGAGCGACTTGCGTCCGAAATTCTTGGTGCGGAGCATTTCGGCTTCCGTCTTCTGGACCAAGTCGCCGATTGTGCCGATGTTGGCGTTCTTGAGGCAGTTGTAGCTGCGCACGGAAAGCTCCATCTCGTCCACCGAGCGGTTCAGCACCTCGTTCATCTGGTTCATGACGCGTTCGGCCGGCTCTTCGGTGACTTCGGGGGTCTCCTCGAAGTTGATGAAGATGCTCATGTGATCCTTGATGAGCTTGGCCGCGTGGCCAATGGCGTCCTGCGGGGAGATGGCGCCGTTGGTCCAGACTTCGATGTTGAGCTTGTCGTAGTCGGTCATCTGGCCGAGACGGGCGTTTTCGACCGAGTAGTTCACTTTGCGCACCGGCGAGTGAACGGAGTCGATGGCGATATAGCCGATGGGGAGGTCCTCATCGAAGTTGCGATCCGCCGAGACGTAGCCCCGGCCCTGCTTGAGGCGCATTTCGATGTTGATCCGGCCGCCCTCGCCGACGGTGGCGATGTGGACGTTGCGGTCGAGCACTTCGATGTCGGAGGAGGTTTCGATCTGTCCGGAGAGGACTTCACCGGGCTGATCGACGACGAGGCGAACGGTATGGACGGCGTCGGTCGACATCTTGAACGGAACCTGCTTGAGGTTCAGGATGATGTCGGTGGCGTCTTCGGTCACCCCGGGGATGGGGCTGAACTCGTGCGCAATGCCTTCGATGCGCACGGCCGTGATGGCGGCGCCTTCAATCGAGCTCAACAGCACGCGGCGCAGGCTGTTGCCGATCGTTGTACCGAAACCGCGCTCAA
>CAZWDD010000183.1:0-10860 GCA_964632345.1 uncultured Solibacteraceae bacterium
TGGACGGTATCGCCCTTGGCCACCGGGGAACGGAACCAGGTGCCGACGTACGACGGGCTGCCCGTCACGCCGCGCGGCGAAAAGGTGACCTGGACTTCGCGGTACTCCTCCGGGACGAAGGCGCGGACGGTGAGTTCGCGTTCGACGATCATGGCGAGCGTTGGGGTTTGGACGCGGCCGACGGAGATCTCCTCGTCGAGTGCGAGCGAGTAGGCGCGGGAGAGATTCATGCCGACGAGCCAATCGGCGCGGCTGCGGCCGCGGGCGGCGTCGCCGAGGCCGTCATACTCGCGGGAGTCCTTCAGCGTGGAGAAACCGGCACGGATGGCGTCAGCAGTGAGCGAGGAGATCCAGAGCCGCGCGACGGGCTTGCGGCATTCGGCGGCGTCATAGATGTAGCGGAAGATCAACTCGCCTTCGCGGCCCGCGTCGGTGGCGCAGATGACGCGCTCAACTTTGGGCGAGTTGAGAATCTTCCGGACGGTTGCGAACTGGTCTTTCGTTTTGTCGTAGACGACCAGGGGCCACTCGGCTGGGAGCATTGGCAACAGGTGGCGGCGCCACTGGCGCCACTCGGGGCGGATTTCATGGGGCTGCGCCAGCGAGACGAGGTGGCCGATGGCCCACGTCACGATGTATCCACCGCCGTGTAAAAACCCCTCTCCCTTTTGCGTCGCGCCCAGGACCTTGGCAATGTCCCGTGCCACTGACGGCTTCTCAGCAATGACGGCTACGTTCGACAAGTGACTTTTCGATTGTACCGAGGCCGGACGGGCAGGCCGTTAGAGGCCGAAGCGGATAGAGGCCATGGCGGAGGCAAACAGGCCGAGCGCGAGGCCGTCAGCGGCGCGCCAGACATGGGTCCGCGTCACGGGCCATTCGCCACGAAACCCGCGCGAAACCATGGCGGCGTGGACGCGCTCGGCACGGTCGAGACTGCGGAGAAGGAGGGCGCCCAACTGCCGCGCGTAGACAGTGAAGCGACGGCCGCCGAGGGGGCGGACAGTGCGGCATTCGCGGGCCCTGGACAGCCGCGCATACTCTTCGGTGAGGATGCCGGTGTAGCGGTACATGACGCTGAGAATGAGGTTCAAGCTTTCGGGCGCGTGCAGGCGCCGGAGCGCCCAGAGGAGTTCGGGCAGCGGGGTGGAAGCCGTCAGCGCCGCCAGCAGCAGGGCCGCCAGATAACCTTTCGCAATCACTGTGCCGCCGGGGCCCCAGCCGCTCTGCAAGGCCAGCAGGCCGCCGGCGAGCAGGACGAAAGGCGACACTGCGGCGCAGCGCCGCCAGAGGTAGGCGCCGCCAGCCCCGCTTGCGGCCAGCAGCAGCGCCGTCAGTACTCCATGGCAGGCAAAGGCCAGCCAGCTACCGGGAGGCGTGGAAGAGACGGTGACGACGGCGGCCACAACAGCCAGGAGCCGCGCGCGGGCGTCCAAAGCCGCCAGCCACCGGCTCACGGCAGGACTCCCGGGCGGGCTGAGCGCAGGAAGCGGACGATGCCGGCGGTCAGCAGGCCCTCAGCGGCGGCCACCGCGGCGTAGAGACCGGCCAGATAGAGGAAGCCCTTTCCGTACCCACCGAGGGCGAACTCACCGGCCATCAGCAGGGCCGGTGTCATCACCCCCGCAAAACCGCATGCGAAGGCGCGCAGCGTCTCCGGCCCCACGCCTGTCCGCCACAAGCCCGCCGCAACCAACGCGCCGCCCCCCAGGTTCAACGCATTCATGCCCAGCGCGAGCAGTCCTCCATGCTGAAACAGCACAGTTTGAAACAGAAGAGCCGCGAAGATGACCGGAAACGCCCGGCGCCCAGCAAGGATTCCCGCCAGTCCGTAGAGGCCGAGGTGCACCGAAGTACCGCCCAGCGGGAAGTGGATGAGGGAGACGACGAAGGTGGCCGATGCCAACATTCCGAGGCGCACCACCTCCTCGGTTTCGATCTTCCGTCCCAGCCAATACAGCGCACCCCAGGAGACACCGTGCGCCGCGCCGCACCATGCCACCGGAAGGATGCCGTCGGCGATATGCATCGACGGCTACCAGCTCACGTAGAGCGATGTATCGAAGTTCACGGTGTCAAACGCCGAGCCGGCCGGCGCCGGGTTCTTCTGCGAGGCAACGAACAGCAGCGGACCCTTCCCTCCGGGCGGAACCGTGTAGGCCACACGGCCATCGGCCCCGGCCTTGCCGATCGTAACCGGCTCCTTCACGCCCGGCAAATAAACGGACACTTCCGCGCCGCCAGCAGGCTTTCCGTCGCGCAGAAACTGCAACAGCCACTGATTGCCGGCCAGCTTTGCGGTCAACTCCACGGGCAATCCGATGGGCGAACCCGTCCCCGCCACGGCCGTCCGCAGTGTTTTGGCCGCCGCGGTGGCGTTGGGGTTCCGGTCCCGGCCGCCGGGTTTCATGCCATCCGGCGTGCGGCTGTTGACGCCGCGGTCCTGAATGAACGCAAATCGGTGGCGGCCTTTCTCCTTGACCTGGAACACGGCATCAACGGCCGTTCCGGCCGCCTTCGGGGTGAGTTGCAACCTCCTGCCGGCGGGAGTCACTACGAACAGGTCCACGTGGGCGGTGTTGATGGCTTCCTCGCTGACGGGAAAACCATGCCCATGCCCGATACGCACCGTGATAGTCCTGCCCGGTTCGTGCATCTCCTCGACAGGGGCGACCCAGGTGGCATGACCAAATAGCATTCCGACGGCCGCCAAACCGAGCGCCAATCGCGTGAACCGGTAAACTGAATGCATCATTCCTTCACGACATCTTCGCACGTTTTTTCACATTAGTGCTACGGCCTTGGCCGTTTCGGTGTCCGCGCACGATATGGAGACGGCCGTAACGCTGGCGCCGCCGGCAGTTGTGGTGAGGACTCGCTACGCCGGGTCGGACCCGGTTCCCTTCGCCAAGGTGCAGGTGTTTGCGCCGTCGTCTCAGGAGTATCAGAACGCCCGGACGGACCGCACGGGCGGTTTCAGCTTTGTGCCCGACGCAGCGGGAGAGTGGCGGGTGGTGATCGACGACGAAGAGGGACACCGGGTGGAGACGAAGGTCGATATCCCCGGGAACTTCCAAGCGTCGGGACCGGCCGCGGCGGCGGCGCCGGTGAACCGGTTCGAGCGGGCGGTGTTGGGGCTGGCGATTCTGTTCGGCGTGACGGGTTTTCTATATGGCTTCAAGTGCCGGCGTCGAGGAGGGCAATGATGTCGCGCCAGAGATTGCCATAGAAGTGACAGTCGATGCCGCAACGCTGGAGGAGGCGGCGGTCGCTGGCGATTTCGAGCGCTGGACCGTCGGCAGCGACGGCGCCGTCCTGCATGACGACCAGGCGGTCGACCGAGGCGATTGCCGGGAGGATCTCCTGCGAGATGAGGATGACGGTGGCATCGAGGCCGCGGATGATCTCGACGAGTTGCTCGACCATGCCGGGATCGAGGTTGGCGAACGGCTCATCGAAGGCGATGACGCGAGGCTGCATGGCGAGTACGGTGGCGAGGGCGACGCGGCGCTTTTCTCCAAAGGAAAGCTCATGGGCTGGCCGGTCCTGGTACCCTTCGAGGCGCAGTTGGCGGAGCGCGAGCGAAACGCGCTGACGGGTCTCCTCCTCGCCGCAGCCCATGTTCAGGGGACCGAAGGCGACGTCCTCACCGACGGTGGGGGTAAAGAGCTGGTCATCCGGGTTCTGGAAGACAATGCCGACACGGCTGCGGACGTCCATGCGGTTGTCACGCGTGACCGGGTCGCCGTCGATGCGGACGGAACCGGAGGCGGGGAGCAGGACGCCGTTCAGATGAAGCAGCAGGGTGGACTTCCCTGCCCCGGAGGGGCCGATGATCCCGACGCGTTCGCCGGGTTCGACGGTGAGCGAGGCAGCGCGAAGCGCCTCGCGGCCGTCGCCATATCGATAGGTCAGGCGATCGGCCTCGACCCGGCATCCACGGCTGCCCCCGGCGCGCGTCATTAAATGTCGTAGTAGAGCGAGAACTCGTATGGATGCGGCCGGAGGCGGACAGCTTCGGCCTCGTGCCGGCTCTTATAGGCAATGTAAGTTTCGATCAATTCCTCGGTGAAGACATCGCCTTTCAGCAGGAAGTAATGATCGTCCTCGAGGCAGGCAAGCGCTTCTTCGAGGGACGCCGGCATGGAGGGGACGCGTTTCAGTTCTTCGGGCGATAAGTCATAGAAGTCCTTATCGAGAGGCTCGCCGGGATCGATCTTATTAATAATTCCGTCGAGTCCCGCCATTAACATGGCGGCAAAGGCCAGATAGGGATTGCAGCTCGGGTCAGGGGGACGGAACTCCACGCGCTTCGCCTTAGGGCTGGCGGAGTACATGGGGATACGGACGGCGGCGGAACGATTGCGACGGCTGTAGGCGAGGTTGACGGGGGCCTCATAGCCAGGCACAAGACGCTTGTAGCTATTCGTGGTTGGAGCAATGATCGCCGAAAGGGCCCGCGCGTGCTTGAGCAGGCCGCCCATGTACCAGAGCGCCATCTGGCTCAGGCCGGCATAATTATCCCCGGCAAATAATGGCTTTCCATCCTTCCACAGGGACTGGTGGCAGTGCATGCCGCTGCCCGCGTCGCCGTAAATGGGCTTGGGCATGAAGGTTACCGTCTTGCCATTCCGGTGGGCGACGTTCCGCACGATGTACTTATAAGTCATCATGTTATCGGCGGAGCGGACGAGGGTATCGTATTTGACGTCAATTTCGCTTTGTCCGGCAGTGGCCACCTCGTGGTGATGGCACTCAACGGTGAGGCCGGCCTTTTCCATGACTTCGGCCATCTCGGCGCGGAGGTCCTGATGGTGATCGGTGGGCGGGACGGGGAAGTAGCCCTCGCGGAAGCGCGGCCGGTAGCCCTGGTTGTTCTCGCGGCGGGCGCTGTTCCACTGGCCTTCCTCGGCGTCGATTTCGTAGAAGGCGGTATGGCGGCGGCTCTCGAAGCTGACGTTATCAAAGATGAAGAATTCGGCCTCGGCGCCAAACAGGCAGGAGTCGGCGAGGCCGGAGTTGGTGAGGTAGGCCTCGGCGCGGCGGGCGATATTGCGCGGATCGCGATCGTACCGCTGCTTCGTGATGGGGTCCTGAATGGTGCCGAGCATGACGACGGTGGGCACCTCAAAGAACGGGTCCATGATGGCGGTGGAGGGATCGGGCAGCAGGAGCATGTCGCTCTCGTTGATGGCGGCCCAACCGCGGATGGAAGAGCCGTCAATGCCGAAACCTTCCTCAAACGAGTCCTCGGTCAACTGCGAAACGGGGTAGGTGATGTGGTGCTGCAGGCCTGGGATATCGGTAAAGCGGATATCCACCTGACGCGCCCCCTCCGCCTTGGCCAGGGCCAGAACATCCTTCGGACTCATTGAACCTCCACGTGGAAGAATGATAGAACGACACGACCAGCCTAGCGAACCCGGCTATTGCCCGGCAAATGTACATGGAACTTCCTTTCGAAATCCTGCCTGAACGCCGCGAGTACACCGTTGGCGAATTGACCACGGAAATCGGCGAACTGCTTGCCGATGCCTATGCGGGCATCTGGGTGAGGGGGGAGGTATCGGGATTGAAGCTGGCCGCGTCCGGGCATGCGTACTTCACGTTGAAGGACTCCCGCGCCACGCTACGGGCCGCCTGTTGGAAGGGCGCGTGGCGGCTGTTGCGGCACAAGCCGAAGGACGGCGTGGAGTACCTGGTGCGCGGGCGAATTGAGGTGTACGAACCCCGGGGCGAGTATCAACTGATCGTGGACGCGGTTGAACCGGTGGGCGCCGGGGCGTTGCAGGCGGCGTTTGAGGAATTGAAACGGAAGTTGGAGGCCGAGGGGCTGTTTGCGCAGGACCGGAAACGGCCATTGCCGCGCCTGCCGCGCCGGATCGGTGTGGTGACAAGTCCGACGGGAGCAGTGATCCGTGACATTCTGCACGTAATTGAGCGGCGCTTTCCCGGGCTGCAGATCCGCATCTATCCGGCACAGGTGCAAGGGGCCGGAGCGGCGGCGCAGGTGGTGGCAGGCCTGGAATGGTTTTCGCAGAATGGGTGGGCCGACGTTGTCATTGTGGCACGCGGCGGGGGATCTCTCGAGGACCTTTGGACGTTCAACGAAGAGACCGTGGCGAGGGCGATCGCGCGTTCGGCGGTGCCGGTGATTTCGGCGATCGGCCATGAGACGGACTTTACGATCGCCGACTTTGTGGCGGACCTGCGAGCGCCGACGCCGTCGGCGGCAGCCGAACTGGTTTCTGCGTCGCGCGAGGCCATCTTCGACCAGATTCTGACGGCGGATGCGAGGCTGGCACAGGCCATCCGGCTGCGGATGTCCCGGGCCGCGCGGCGGTTGGCGGACCTTAGCACTCAGCGGGCGCAGATCACGATCGAGCGCCGCCTGTTCCGCGCCGGGCAGCGGCTGGACGAGGCAGGGCAAGGACTGCGGGACGCGGTGCGGGAGATACTGGCGATTCGTAGCAATCGCTGCGTTGGGTTGGATCAGCGGCTGCGGGGGTTGGACCTTCGGCTGCGGCTGGCCGGCGCGCGTCTGCGAGCGGCGCGGGCGGAAGCAGCGCTGGAGGCCGGGTGGCGCAAGCGGCTGGAGGCGGCGCGGGGGGGCGAGGCGCTGCTTTCGGCGCGGCTCAAGGCGTTGAATCCACTTCAGATCCTGGATCGCGGCTTTGCCGTGGTCACGCTACCGGACGGCTCGGTGCTGCGGCGGCCGGCCGCGGCGCCGGCTGGAACGCGACTGCGGCTCCGGCTGGCCGAAGGGGAGACGGAGGCCGTGGCGGACCCTCCCCATAGCGACTCGATATAGGGTCCATAAATAAATACATTGGAAGAAAGCGCTTGGGAATAAGGCTCTTTCCAGCCGCCGCCCCTATAATCGAGAAATGGCGGCGCACTCCGCCGTTCCCCACCCCGTTTCCTGAGGAGATTGAATTGAGCAACCTGCGCGACTTTTTGGAGCTCTCTTACGCAGAGCTGGAAGAAAAAAATCTGGCAATCAAGCAGCAGCGGAAGGACCGCGTGCCGGCCGAACAGATTCGGGAAGAGCGGCTGAAGTACCTCGCCGAGGAGTCGCGGATCAAGGCCGTCACGGTGCTGTTCAGCGACTTGGAAGGCCGCCTTCACATGCTCGACTACGACAAGAAGTTCCTGCTGAAGAGCTGGGACAACCTGACGTTTGACGGCTCGTCGATTCGCGGTTTCACGGCGCAGCACGAAAGCGATCTGCGCCTGGCGATTGACTGGTCGGCGTTCTACCACGCGCCGGCCGACATCTTCGGATCCGGCAAGGTGCTGGTGTTCTGCGAGGTGATCGACAAGGACGGATCGGCCTACGAGGGCGACATCCGCGGGGTGCTGAAGGGTTACGCCGCCAAGATGTACGAGACGGAGGGCTACACGCTTAACGCCGCCAACGAGATCGAAGGGTTCCTGTTTGAGGGGATCAACGCCGAACGCCGTTTCCATGAAACCGGCAAGTTCGAGTACGTGAACACCGGCGGCTACTATCATTCGCTCCCCGGCGACCCGCTTCGCACCTTCATCGACACCGTCGCCGAAGTGCAGCGCGCGATGGGCTTCGAGAATGAAAAAGACCATCCGGAAGTCGCCCCGTCGCAGTTCGAAATCAACTACAGCTACGGCGACGTGGTTACGGCAGCGGACCAGATCCAGATCTACAAGCTGATCTGCCGTCAGGTCGCGACGAAGATGGGGCTGACCGCGAGCTTCCTGCCCAAGCCGGTTGTCGGCGTCAACGGCAGCGGCATGCACACCAACGTCTCGATCACCAAGAAGGGAAAGAACCTCTTCTGGGACCCGAAGGGCGAAGAGAAGATCTCGAAGTTCGCGTGGTCGTTCGTGGACCGCATTCTCACGCACGGCAACGACATCTGCCTGCTGCTGAACGCGTCGGTGAACGCCTACCGCCGCCTGGATCCGCACTTCGAAGCGCCGAACCAGATCAAGGCATCAGCTGTGGACCGCGGTTCGATGGTTCGCATCCCGATTGGCAACGAGAAGAGCTCGCGTGTAGAAGTGCGCTCGGTGGGTCCCGACGCGAATCCGTACATGGTCCTGTTCTCGGTGTTCAAGACGGGCCTGGAAGGCGACATCGAGAAGGTAAAGAACCTCCGGAACGCCGACCGTTACCTGCCGGACAACATCTACGACGCCCTCGCCAATTTCAAGAAGGCGGAGTGGACCGGCAAGCTCCTTGGCGAGGAAGTCAAGGGCCGCTATGCAGAACTGAAGCAAGCGTCGGCCGACCGCTGCCCGCGCCTCCTCGGCACGGTAGTGAAGGCGCCGGAAGTGCAGTATCACCACGAGGTCTACAACCAGTACCTCTGGAATCAGTTCTAGACTTCTACCTGGACCGCTATATCTACAAGTGCCCCGGCTTTGGCCGGGGCACTTGCTTTTTGGCTGTTACTTCTTCCGGATCTCGAGCACCGGAGGATCGACCGGCGTTGCGGGCTCGAAGAGGCCGAAGGAGAAGACGGCGGTCGCTGACGCGATGGCGACATACTGTTTGCCGTCGACTGTGTAGGTGACCGGCGAGGCCGTCAGCGTCTCGCCCATGTTGAAGTGCCACAGGTTTCTGCCCGTCTTTGCGTCGAGCGCCACCAGGTGGCCATCGTCATCACCGCTGAAGAGTACGCCGCCCGCAGTCGACACCGTGCCAGTCCACATGCGGCCGAGGCCGGTCATCGGGTACTCCCAGACGCGCTTTCCGGTCTTCGGGTCCAACGCGCGAAGAATCACCTGCCCGCCTTCCTCCGTGGCGCCGCCGCCGGAGAAACTCTTCATCGGCTGCGGCTCCTGTGACGAGCGGAAGTACATGCCGCACTGTTCGAGCGTCAACACGTAGAGAAGCCCGGTTCCCGGGCTGTAGGACTGCCCCATCCAATTTGTGGCGCCCTTGACGCTGGGGCAGATCCAGTTTCCCTTCGCCGTCGGCTCGATGTTGGGGAGTTCGATGGGTCGTCCCTTGTCGTCGATGCCCTTGGCCCAGGTGATCTTGTCGATCAGCGGCGTGGCGCGCAGGAACTCGCCCGTGACGCGGTCGAGCGCATAGAAGTACCCATTGCGGTTGGCGTGGAGAACCACTTTGCGCTTCTGCCCGCGGATCTCGGTATCGACGAGCACCGGCCAACTCTGCGCGTCCCAGTCATGCGTGTCGTGCGGGGTGAACTGGAAGTACCACTTCATTTTGCCGGTTTCGAGGTCCAGCGCCAGGAGAGAACAGGTATAAAGGTTGTCGCCCTTGCGGACGCTGCCGTTGTAGTCCGGCCAGGGATTGCCGGTGGTCCAGTAGAGCGTGTTCAACTCCGGGTCGTAGGTACCGGAGAGCCAGGCGGCGCCGCCGCCCCACTCGATGAGGTCGCCCCAGGTTTCGGCGCCCTTCTCTCCCTTGGCCGGCACGGTATAGGTCTTCCACACCTCCTCGCCCGTCTCGGCCGAGAGGGCCATGATAAATCCGCGCATGCCGCTATCGCCGCCCGCGCTGCCGACAATCACCTTCCCCTTGGCGATCACCGGCGCCGAGGTCGAGGTGGTGCCCTTCTCGATGTCGGCAAACTTGCGGTTGAAGATGAGAGCGCCGGTATGGCGGTCGAGCGCAACCAGATAGTTGTCGGTGGTCGTGAAGTAGACCTTTTCGCCCCAGATGGCCGCGCCGCGATTGACCCCGCCCTTATCGGCGCGGGGGTCGGCATACTGCCAGATCTGCCGTCCGCTGCGGGCGTCGATGGCGTAGACGGAATTCGTGTTCGTGAGATAGAGCACGCCCTGATAAACGATGGGGGAACTCCGCAGCCCGCGTGCACCGGGAATGTGGTGAACCCACTTCGGCACCAGGTTCCTGGCGTTGGCCGCCGTAATCTGGTCGAGCGGACTATAGCGCCAGCCGGAGTAGGTGCCGGCGTAGGTGAGCCAATCAGCGCCCGGCCCTTTGGCAATATCCTCATGCCGCACCTGCGCCGCGGCGCCCGCGGCGAGAAGCAGCGTCAATAGCAACCCGCGTAATTTCATTTCCCGCCCTTTCCTTGTTCGGCGCGAATATCCTGCCGGGCCAGGTAGGCCAACAGGTCGCGCAGTTCGGTTTTCGTCAACCGCGTCGCATAGTCGGCCGGCATAGCCGTGGTGTCGGAGACACTCAGTTTCGCCACGTCCTGCATGGCGATGAGGTGCAGCCGGCCGTTGGTATCGACGAGCTGCAGCGAGTAGTTGCTGCGGTTCTTGGCGACTCCGTCGATGGTCTTTCCGTTTTTCAGGACGACGGTCGCCCGTTCGTTGCCGAGATAATAGAGGTCCTTGGCGGGTTCGAGAACGGCCTCGCGGATGACGGCGAGCGGGCGGCTACCGCCGACGTTGCTGAGATCCGGGGCGAGGCGGCCGCCCTGTCCGCGAATGGCGTGACAGTTGGAACAGCCCGCTTTGGCGCCCCAGTAGACGGCCTTGCCAGCGTCGGCGTCACCGGGCACCGGGTTGGTGCTGGCCGGCCCGGTCAGCGCGTGAATGAAGGCCACCAGATTCCAGGTCTGTTCGTCGGAGAGGACGATGGGCGGCATGTCGGTGCCGGGAACGCCCTTTCGGATGACATTGAAGATCGCATCGTCACTGAGCGGGTGCCAAAGCGACCGGCGAACGAGGTTTGGCCCCCGCGCGCCGCCTCCGCCGTCGGGCCCATGGCAACCGGCGCAGGAGCCCATGAATAGCTTCCTGCCGGCCGCGATGGCTTGGGGATTCCCGATGGAAGGATGCTTGGAATCACTGAGGTAACGCCCGTGCTGGGCGAGCAACGGGAGCGTGAGGAAGACGACGGCAAGGCCACGCATAGGCCTGCTATTGTATTCC
>CAZWDD010000184.1:0-10784 GCA_964632345.1 uncultured Solibacteraceae bacterium
ATACCAACTGGCGCCAACTCCTCCGCTACCCGCAAACCTGGGGCCTGCTCCTGTCCCGCTTCTTCTCTGACCCCGTCTGGTGGTTCTATCTCTTCTGGCTCCCCAAGTACCTCGTCGAGCAGCGCGGCTTCACCATGGTCGAAATGGGCATGCTCGCCTGGATGCCCTATCTTGCCGCCGATATCGGCGCCCTCTCCGGCGGTTGGATGAGCGGACGCCTCATCGCCCGCGGCCGCTCCGCCGTCTCCTCCCGCCTCGCCGTCATGCTCCCCTTCGCCCTCGTCATGCCCCTCAGCCTCGGCGTCAACCGCGCTCCCTCGCGCGAACTCACCCTCGGCCTCATCTGCATCATCGCCTTCTCCCACATGGCATGGAAGGCCAACCAGGCCACGCTCACCAACGATGTCTTCCCCAAACCCGTCATCGGCACCGTCTCCGGCATTCTCGCCTTCGGCAACGGACTCGGCGGAACACTCTTCACCTGGATGACCGGCTACGTCGTCCATTGGTTCGGCTATGAAGCCATCTTTATCGTCATGGGCCTCATGCACCCGGTGGCATATCTCATCACGAAGCGGCTCGTCAGGACGCCGCTCGCCGCATGATCACCCGCTCAGCTCTGCGCCTTCCACGCCGTCATCAGCGACTCTTTCGCTCTCCCGATATGCTGCCGCACCGCCGCCTGCATCCGCGGCAGATCCCGTGCCTGCAGCGCCGCCACAATCTCCTCATGCTCGGCCTGCTCCACCGCGAATCGCTTCGCCGTTCCCGCCGCAGGCTTCGGGTCCGGATCGCCGTTCCGCTCCGCCGCATGAATCCGCGCAATCGTCAGGTGCGCGTTCAACCCCTTGTAGATCTCCGTCAACCGCCGGTTCCCCGCCGCTTCAATCAGCAGCGTGTGCAGCTCCGAGTTCGCCTTCTCGTGCTTCCGCAGCGTCTCTTCGCTCTTCACCGGCACCCGCAGAATGTCCAACAACTCCGTCAGCCGCGCCAGGTCAGCCGCACGCACGCGGTCGATCGCCTTCTCCGCCGCCAGGCACTCCAGCGCAATCCGCACATCGAACGTCGCCTCAATCTCCTCCAGCGAAAGCGTCGCCACGAATGTCCCGCTCCGCGGCTTGATCTCAATCAGCCCTTCCGTCGCCAGCTGCTGAATCGCGTGCCGCACCGGCGTCAGGCTCACCCCCAGCCGCTCGGCGATCTCATCCACCTGCAGCCGCTCCCCCGGCTTGAACATCCGGTTCAATATCGCCTCACGCAGCGTGTCGTAAACCTCGTCGGTCGCGCGTTTCCGGGTCAGGCGGCGTAGTTTCATGCGAATTTCCTAGTATATGCGGATCACCTCGCTAACAGCATTCCCCATTCGACTTCCCCGCGATTTTGCCGGCGCGCAAGGCACCGCCGGCTCGCCCACCGCCCTCGCCGGCGATGGCAACTACCGCTGGTCCACCGCATACCCCGTCCTCTATTCCGTCAACTTCGAAACCGCCCTCATCCGCGTGACGCTCGAAGACGGCACCACCGGCTGGGGCGAAGCCCAGGCACCGCTCGCCCCCGAAGTCGCCTGCGCCATCGCCGACCATCTCCTCCGCCCCGCCATCCTCGGCCAGGAATTCGACGGCTCGGAAACCACGATCTCCGCCCTCTGGGACCGCATGTACGCCACCATGCGCGTCCGCGGCCAGACCGGCGGCTTTATGCTCGATGCCATCAGCGGCGTCGATCTCGCCCTCTGGGACCTCGCCGGCAAACTCGCCGGCAAACCCGTCAGCGCCCTCCTCGCCCCCGCTCCCAAACCCGCCATCCCCGCCTACCTGAGCGGCACTTCCGGCCCCAACCCCGCCGCCCGCGCCTCCTTCGCCGCCCGCTACCACGACGAAGGCATCGCCACCGTCAAGCTCTACTACGAATCCGAGTGGACTGACCTCCTCGCCGTCGCCGACGCCCTCCCCCCGTCCATGTCCTTCGCCGTCGACGCCCTCTGGCACCTCCCCCCGGCCGAAGCCCTCGCCATGACCGGCGAACTCGACGCCCGCTCCGCCCGCTGGCTCGAATGTCCTTTTTACCCGGAAGAAATTGACGCCCACGCCGCCCTCGCCGCCGCCATCCGCACCCCCCTCGCCCTCGGCGAAAGCTACCGCACCCTCCACGAACTCCAACCCTTCCTCCCCTTCACCGGCATCCTCCAACCCGATCTTGGCCGCTCCGGCATCACCGGCTCCCGCCGCATCGCCGCCGCCTTCCCCGGCCATGTCATCCCCCATGTCAGCATCGCCATGGGCCCGCAGATCGCCGCCGCCCTCCACCTCGCCGCCGCCACCCCCAACTGCCATCTCTGCGAGTTCAACCCCAACGTCCACGCCACCGCCAACAGCTTCCTCGCCGAACCCCTCGTCCGCGACGGCGGCCGCTACCTCACTCCCCAGGGCCCCGGCCTCGGCGTCGTCTGGAACTCCCGCCTCGCCGAGATCCTCGGCGAGCGATAAACTCCGGGTAGCCACATGTCCACACTCTCCCGCCGCGCCTTCCTCGCCTCCCTCGCCGCTCCCCCCGGCCCCATCCTCGTCCATGAACATGTCCTCGTCGATTTCATCGGCGCCGCCGCCGTCAGCCGCTCCCGCTACGACCGCGACGAAGCCTTCCGCGTCGCCCTACCCCATCTCCAGGCCCTTCACGCCCACGGCTGCGTCCGCCTCCAGGAGTGCACCCCCAACTTCGTCGGCCGCGACCCCATCCTCCTCGCCCGCCTCCAGGAAGCCTCCGGCATCGAACTCTGGACCAACACCGGCCTCTACGCCGCCCGCAACTTCCACTTCCTCCCTTCCTTCGCCCACACCGAGAGCGCCCGCCAGCTGGCCCGCCGCTGGGTCCGCGAAGTCCACGACGGCGTCGAGGGCATGAAGCCCCGCTTCATCAAGATCGGCGTCGACCGCGGCCCCCTTCCCCCGCTCAGCCGCAAAATCGTCGCTGCCGCCGCCCTCACCAGCCGCGAAACCGGCCTCCCCGTCTGCGCCCACACCGGTGACGGCGCCGCCGCCCGCGAAGAGCTCCAAATCCTCACCCGCCACAAAGTCCCCCCGGAAAAGTTCGTCTGGGTCCACGCCCAGAACGAGACTAATTTCGCCATCCACGAGGAACTCGCCCGCGCCGGCGCGTGGGTCGAGTTCGACGGCATCTCCCCCCGCGGCCTCGATTGGCACCTCCGTTGCGTCCGCAACATGGCCGCCAAAAACCTCCTCCACCGCACCCTCATCTCCCACGACGCCGGCTGGTACCACGTCGGCGAACCCGGCGGCGGCCGCTTCCAGCCCTTCACCTATCTCTTCACTGATTTCCTCCCCAAGCTCGACGCCGCCACCGCCAACCAACTCATCGTCCGCAATCCCCGCGTCGCCTTTGGTTGATCCGCGCCCCCCCGAGGAAACTACCGCCGCCCCGGCCTGCGCCCTCCATTCCATGTATCGGGCTTCGGCGTGTCAGGCGGCCAGTATCCGTTCGGGTCCTCCTTCCACTCCTTCCCGCACAACCGCGAAATCACCTTCCACTCCGCCACCCCCAGGTTCACGTCCGGATGGAAAATGAACCGCTTCAGCCCCGCCCGGTGCGACGCCTCCAGCAGCCGCCGCAGATCGTTCGCCGGCATCGGATCCCCCGCATGTGGATTCCGCCCCGTCGACACCCACGCAATCACCTTGTCCGGATTCCCCGTCGCCTCCAGCGCCCGCTTCGTCTCCGCAAACACCACCTCGTCAAAGAACGCATCCGGAAACCCGTTCTCCAGATCCGCCAGCCGCTTCACCCCCGGCATCTGCAGCCCGAACAGCAGCTTCACCACCCCGAAGCAGTCTTCTTCGCTCAACCCGGGGTTCCATTCCCCCAGCGTCGCCACCCATCGCGCCACCGTCCCGTACATCCCGTCAAACCCGCGGTGCCAGTAGTAGTGCTTCGGAAATAGGTAGTCAAAAAAACCGTGCGTCTTCTCGTAATCCTGCGTCGTCAGCACGCTGAACGCGGCCGACCGCGGAATCGTCCCCAGCTTCGCCTTGCGCGGTAGCCCGTCCCACTCCCGCCGGATCGTCGTCATCTGCCGCAGCGTCGCCTCCTGCCGCATCCGCAGCCAGTACAGCGCGTCTTCATTCAGGTCGAACAGCGACAGCCCGCCCAGCATCCCCCCGCCCTGATGAAACCGCACCCGCGCCGGCGTCAACGCCCGGAACCGCGCCCGCAGATGGTTCATCCCCCGCTCCATCCGCGCCACGTCGAACCCCTGCTGCGTATAGATCGCCCGGTGATGGTCCCGTATCTCGAACAGCTCCCCGCCATGGTGGAACGCCAGCTCATAGTGGTGCTCCCCCGCCCCGTCGATGATGATCCCCGCCGCCTGCGGAAACGCCCGCAGCGTATCCTCCGCCCCCGCCGCCAGCGCCCGCGCCCCGAACGGGTCCGCCTCCCGCCCCGGCCTCCCATAATGCCCCGGCCCGAACAGCATAATCTCCCAGCCTCGCCGCGCAATGTCGTCGAGCAGCGCCCGTAGTTGCTTCTCCTTCCCCGCGTCCAGCCGCACATTCTGCGGCGGCTCCACGCCATGCTTGCGATAGATCGCCGCCTCCGGCGCGAACGTCTGAATCGTCGCCCCCGCCCGCCGGTACGTGAAGTCGAACGTCGGCTCCCCGTCCCAGAATCGCAACGGCCCGATCACCACGCCCCGCACCCCGCCCGCCTCCCACGCATCCAGCGTCCGCCGGTGATCCCCCAGCCACTGTTCCAGCGGATAGATCATGTACATCCACGGCACCAGCCGCGCCGGCTGCGCCATCGCCGTCCCCGCCGTCGCGCCAAGCAATGCCCGGCCCCAGTCCCGCCTCGTCAGTCGAAGTCCGTCCCCGTCTCGTTGCTGCATCGTTTTTCCAAGATAGTCGAGTTCTCCCCTCCCGGGTGCGATACAGTCGAAAAACCATGCCGGAGAACACTTACTGGGAACGGACCGATACCTTTGACGAAAAGCTGAAACTCCTCCAGTCCGCCTGGCAGCGCAAGGATTTCCGCCTCGCCCGCGCCCTCGCTCACTCCATCCGCAACACCGTCCAGCAGGCCCAGGCCGTCGAGGAATCCCCCGCCGCGCCCCTCGCCTCCGCCGAAGCCTCCGTCGCCTCCCTCCCCGCCCCGTGGCGCGCCTGGGCCGCCCGGTGGCAACACTTCCAGGCCTTCACCCTCGATGAAACCATCGGCGTCCCCCGCCCCGCCGAACCCGTCGAAATCACCCTCCGCGTCCCCGCCGCCCACGCCTCCTCCCTCGCCCGCGAACTCCGCCTCGCCCGCGTCGATGGCCCCCATCTCATCGAGGTCCCCGCCCAGGTCTCCCGCGAACTCCTCCGCGCCGATACCCGCCTCGCCAATCTTCTCTTCTTCGCCTCCGGCGGCCCTCATCAGCGCCATACCTATCTCGTCTTCTACGGCAACCCCGACGCCGAACTCCCCGCCTACCCCTCGGACCTGGAAACCCGCGGCGAAGGCTTTGCCCTTGATATCGAAAACGACTTCTTCCGCGCCTCCCTCTCCCGCCAGATGGGCCAGCTCGAACGCCTCAAGATCAAGCGCGAACACGGCCTCGAACTCTTCGCCGGCGGCGAAGGCCACGGCGAGCCTCCCGGCATCGACTGGGCCCACGACTACGTCTCCGCCGGCAACCTCCAGAAACTCCGCATCACCCTCTGGGACACCTGCCCCGACTACGAAGTCATCCGCGGACCCCTGTTCACCTCCGTCCGCCGCTGGGGCTTCCCCTACTCGCCCGTCCATCCCGTCTTCTCCCCCGCCCGCGTCCACATCGACGTTGAATACCGCTTCTACGCCGGCCTCCCCTGGTTCCACAAGTCCGGCACCATGCAGGCCACCCGCGACGTCGAAATGGAGGCCCTCCGCGACGACGAGTGGGTCTTCTCCGGCCAGTCCTTCACCGACCTGCTCTGGATGGGTGCCGACGGCCGCATGCGCACCGGCCCCATCGACGACGCGCAAAAGGACAACATCTGGGCCATCGGCTTCGCCAATCCCCAAAGCCGCGACTCCTTCGCCGCCCTCTTCCTCGAACACCGCTCCGACGGTATGCCCGAGCCCCGCCACTCCGCCGGCCCACTCATGTTCTACCGCTGGCACGGCCACGTCTGGAGCCGCTATCCCCTCCCCGCCAAACGCATGCCCGCCGGCGCTGTCCTTCACCAGAAAAACGCCTACGCCGCCATCCCCTTCGACGCGGCCGACGGTCCCCGCCGCCTCGAACAACTCCGCCATCGCCTTCTCAACCCCTACCTCACCGCTCCCCTCAACAACCCCTCCTTCCCCGCCGCCTCGGCATCCCCCACCCGCCTTGCCCGCCCCGGCGAAGCTGGCGACTCCCCCATCTCCAAGCGCGCCCTCTGGGACGCCCTCCGCAACTGCCTCGACGAGCAACTCTACCGCAGCAACCTATCCGTCGTCGACCTCGGCCTCGTCTACGATCTCCGCGTCCGCGGCAACACCGTCACCGTCGTCATGACCATGCCCCACCGCGGCCGCCCCCTGCTCGGCTACTTCACCTTCGGTTCCGGCGGCAACTCCAAACCCGTCCGCCAGGAACTCATGAAGGTGCCCGGCGTCGCCAAAGTCGTCGTCGAACAGACCTGGGAGCCCGGCTGGAACGTCAACCGCCTCTCCCCTGCCGCCCGCGCCGCCTTCGGCATGCCGGACCCGCCCGCCTAGCGCCTACTTCGCATACCGGATGCCAACCATCACCTGCCGCGGCCTCCCTACATGGATGCCGTCCACCCGGCTCACAATGTAGCGCCGGTCCGTCAGGTTCGCTCCGCTCACGAAGAACTCAAATCCGCTCTCCCCCACCGGCGCTGCAAACGACGCCTGCAGCGTCGAAAAGCCCGGGATCAGTCCCGTCATCCCGTCCACCGATCCCGCCGTGCGGTTTCGCCCGTCCGCAAACTGCCGGCTGATGCTGTCCCAGCTCACGCTTCCGCTCCACCCCTTCCGGTGCCGGTAGAACACCCCCGGATGAAACAGATGTCCCGGCGCATACGGCAGCCGGTTGCCCCGCACGTTCACCCCGTCTGTCAACTGGTCGGAGTTGAACTTCGCCACAATCAGCCGCGTATACGCTACGTTCAACGCCAGGCTGTGGCCCGCCGGCAACCACCGGTCCATCTCCCATCGCGCCGATGTCTCCACCCCCTGGTTCAACGTCCGCCCCGCGTTCGCCCACGTGAACTGCGGCAGCCCCACCGACTCCCCGGGCACAATCTGATTCCGGAAGTCGATCCGGTAGAACGCCGCCTCCAGCCGCAATCCCCGCGCCGCATCCGACCGCACGCCGAACTCCGTATTCGTGCTCCGCTCCGCGCTCACCGGCGTGAACCGCGAATCGGTCGGATCAAAGTTGTCATCCGGCCGCGGTGGCGCGAATCCCCGGTGTACTCCCGCAAACAGCACCGCCCGCGACATTCCCGCATACGTCATCCCGAACCCCGGCAGCACCGCCACCTGGTTGTCCCCGGCCACCACGTCGATCGCCGCATTGTTCCGCCGCAAGCCCCGGTTCCGCAGCCGGATCGTCTCCACCCGCAACCCCGGCGTGAAGCTCCAATGCCCCGCCGTGAACGTATTCTGCACGAAGAACGGAAACGCCTTCACGCGAATCTCGTTCCAGTCGCGGAAGAAGATATTCGCGTCGTCCTCCCGCGCATCCGGCCGGAATCCGTTGAACCGCCTCCGGCTGATCCACTCCTGGTGAATCCGCACGCCCGCCACCCCCTCCGCTCGCATCCCCATCAACCGCCCCCGCCAGCTCAGCCGCGGCTCCACGCCGAAAAACTCGTACCCGCGCGGCCGGATCTTGTTCCCGCACCTCGACGCGAAATTCCCGTAGTCCACACGTGCCGCTCCGGTGCATCCGTTCGCCGCCACCGCCGTCATCTCATCGAACGGAAAGTCGATCTGCCGGTACGACGTCCGGTCAATCTTCTGATAGTAGAAGTTCGTCGATAGCCGCACTCCCTCCGTCACGTCCAGCGTATGGAGCGCCTGCGTCGTAATCCGGTCCAGCTGGAAACGGTCGCTGCCGAACGGGTTCCCCAATGGGTTCGCCGCAAACTGCGCCTGGCTCATCCCGCCCTCGGAATACCGTGACTCCTCCTGATAGTAGCCCCCCTTCAACAGCAGCGTCTGCGCCGGGCTGATCCGGATATGCGTCTTCAACAGCCCCTGGTCCACCCGGTGCCCGTGCCCGATCCGCACCCCGTCCCCCTCCCGATGCACAAAGCTGCCAAGTAGCCCCACCCCCCCCCCAGGGTTACCCCCCGGAACCCAGAACCAGCGGTTGTCCCCGTTGCCCCCCCCCCCCAGCCACCCCGCCCCCAGCGTAACCGGCACCCCCCCCGTCCCGGAAATCAGCATCCCGCCCACCGTCTGCGGCCCATGCAGAATCTGCCCCGAACCCTTCATCGCCTCGATCCCTTCCGTCATCTCCGGCGGCGTGTGATAGTGCCCCGACGGGTCGCCGTACGGCGCCAGATGCACCGGCGCCCCGTCCTCCATCAACATCGTCCGCTGGCTCCGCCGCGGATTCAGCCCCCGCAGCCCGATGTTCAGGTTCAACCCGAACGCGTCCTCATCCACGATATGGAACCCCGCCATCCGCCGTATTGACTCCTTCACGCTGAACGGCCGCAGTGCCGCCAGATCCTCCAACGTCAACTCCGCCGTCGAACCAGGAATCCCGTCCAGATTGCGCGGCAGGGTATTCACCACAATCGACGACGCCATCGGCGCCACCTGCAGCACAAACCGCCACGAGCCTCCGCCCCCCGCGCCCACCGTCACCTCCGCCCGCAACTCCTCGAACCCCGCCGCCGATAGCCGTAACTCGTACTCACCCGCCGGCAGCGCCGCAAAACGGTACGCCCCGGCCACAGACGCCCGGAACGTATAACTGCCGCCCGCCCCGCCCTTCGCCGTCAGTTCACCGGAAGCAGCCACCGCCGCCCCTGCCGGGTCGACGACACTCACCTCCAGCGCCGAAGATGCCGGCTGGGCGCCAGCTCCAATCGTGAAGATGGCAAGAAGAAAAGGAGTTCGCACTTTCAAGGCAACCGTATATTCCCGGTCGCCTTGAAATGTTCAGACTTTTTCGCCGTCTACTTCCGCTTCCCCCGCACAGGCCCGCTCGACCGCGTCCCATCCCACCACGGCTCGCCCTGCGGATTGTAGTCCCCCAACTTGTCCCAACTCTCCCGCGTCCGCCCGTTCGTGTCGTAGATCACGATCCCGTCCCGCAACGTCAACTCGTTCGACAGCCGCTGCGTACCCCGCAACCCCGCCCCCCACGAATCCACAAACCCGTAGTCACCCTTCTCCAGCCGCAGCACCGCAATATCGGCCGCCGCACCAACCGAAAGGTGTCCCAACTCCTCCCGCCGGATCGCCCGCGCCGCGTTCCACGTCGACCGCATCACCACATCGTCCAACCCCAGCCCCATATTCAGGAACTTCGACATCACGTTCAGCATGTCCTTCATCCCCGCATTCAGGCTCCCGCTATGCGCATCGGTTGAGATCGTGTCCGGCGGAAACCCCTGCCGCACCGCGCGCGCCGCCTGCTTGAACTCGAACGCCGCCCCGCCATGGCCCACATCGAACAGCACGCCCCGCTTCCGCGCCTCGTTCAGATACGGCAGCAGCTTCCCGGCCTTGTCGAAATACGGCACCGGCGCATAAAACGCATGCGTGTAGATATCCCCCGGCCGCAGCTTCTTCAACACCAAATCCTGAAACGGCCGCTCAATCCGGAACGCCCCGAAGTCGATCATCACCGGAACATTCGCCATCGTCCCCGCCTCCACCCCGCGCTCCACCGGCGTCCAGTCCGGCCCAGTGTAGTGCGCCACCTTGATGCCCACAATCACATCCCGGTTCGCCTTCACCATCTCCGCCGCCGCCCGCGCGTCCATGTCGCTCACGTTCTGCTCCCGCGCGTCTCCCGGCATTCCCTCCCCGCCGATGTTCAGGAACGCCAGCACCCGCGTCCGCGAACGGTCAATCACGTTCCGCCGGAACTCCGAAAAGTTGTGCCGCCCCGAGGACCCCGCGTCCACCACCGTCGTTACCCCCACCCGCTGCGCAAAGCTGTCCGGATGAATGCTCGACTCCCCGCCCGCCAGCATCCCCCCGTTCGTGCCGTTGAACACGTGCGCGTGAATGTCGATCAACCCGGGCACCACATACAGCCCCGGCACCGCGATCGTCTTCCGCGCCTGCGCCGCCGGGATCGACGCCGCCACCGCCGCCACTTTCCCATCCTTGATCGCCACGTCCCGCATCGCGCTGATGCCGTTCTTCGCGTCGATCACATGCCCGCCCTTCAGCAGAACATCATAGGCAGGCTGCGCCGCCAGCAAGCTGGCTATCGAGATCAGGAGGAGCATTCGCATAGGTTTGTTCATCATACGCCGGATGCTCCTCCCTCTCGTCAACCGTTAGTCGTAATACTCCAGCCCCAGGTGCGTGATCATCTCCTCGCCACGCATCCACCGCAGCGTGTTCTTCAGCTTCATCAGCTGAATGAAAATGTCATGCTCCGGATACAGCCCCGGCGCCGTCATCGGCGCCTTGAAGTAGAAGCTCAGCCACTCCTGCACCCCCTTCATCCCAGCCCGCTGCGCCAGGTCCAGGAATAGCACCAGGTCCAGCACCAGCGGCGCCGCCAGAATTGAATCCCGGCACAGAAAATCGATCTTGATCTG
>CAZWDD010000185.1:0-10755 GCA_964632345.1 uncultured Solibacteraceae bacterium
CCTTCGGCCAGTCCAACCGTGACGACATGCCGAAGAAGATTCCCCCCAGCTCCCTCCAGGCCATGCTCCTCATGCAGTCCAAGGTCGTTACCGAACGGGTCAACTCCGCCAAGGGCGGCCTCCTCGCCACCCTTCTCGAAAAGACTCCCGACAATAAGGCGCTCGTCGAACAGCTCTACCTGCATACGGTCTCCCGCAAGCCCTCCGCCCCGGAACTCGAGGTCGGCCTCGAAGCCGTTGCAAAGGACCGACGCCGCGGCGCCGAAAACCTCCAGTGGGCGCTGCTCAACTCGCCCGAGTTTCTCTTCAACTACTGAGGCCCTCATGGACAAGCGCGTTTCTGACTTCCTCCCCGCCCGCCGCGATATCCTCAAGCTCGGTGGCCACGGCCTGCTCGGCGCCTTCGCCAGCCAGGCCATGCTCCCCGTCCAGGTCAAAGCAGCCGGCCGCGCCAATCCCCGCGGCACCGCCCGCTTCTGCATCGTCATCGAACTCGCCGGCGCACTCAGCCACATCGATTCCTTCGATTTCAAGGAAGACGCCGGCACGCAGAAGGATTTCGACGTCCGCAAGGTCAAGGACGATCTCTATCTTCCCTACCGCCTCTTCCCCGAACTCTCCAAGGAGATGGACAAGGTCACCATCATCCGCTCCATGAAGAGCCACGAGGTCGTCCACTTCCGCGGCCAGTATTACAACCAGGCCGGCCGCCCCTTGAACCCCGCCCAGGCCCAGGAGATCCCCTCCGTCGGCTCCGTCATCAGCTACGAGTTTGAAAATCAGCGCCGCGAAAAGGACACCTTCCCCACCTACATCGGCTGCAATCTCGACACCTCCGGCTGCGGCGCTCTCTCCACCGGTTTCCTCCCTCCACGCTTCTCCGTCCTCGATGTCAATCTCAAGGAAGGCTCGGCCTCCGCTCCCGGTGACGCCGAGGCCATGGCCGTCCTCGAGGAGCGCTACCGCATCCTCTCCAAGCTCGACAAGGTAATGGCCGGCTCCCGCTCCGGCCGCGACCGCCAGTTCAGCTCCTTCCGCGACTTCCAGCAGTCCGCCTATCACCTGCTCGGCGACTCCCGTTGGCCACAGGCCTTCCAGATGTCCAAGGAGGAGATCGCCCGCTACGGCGACAACTCCGTCGGCCTCGGCTGCCTCTTCGCCCGCAATGCCGTCCAGGCCGACGCCGGCACCCGCTACATCCATATCACCCACCCCGATTGGGACCACCACCGCAACATCTACAACCATGCGGTCAAGAGCAACCACTACATCCGTTGCAACGAGTTTGACCGCGCCATGGCCGAACTCCTCCGCGATCTCTCTGCCGCCCCTTCTCCCCGCCTCCCCGGCAAAACACTCCTCGATGAAACCATGGTCGTCATGATCACCGAGTTCGGCCGCGTCCCCGGCGCTCTCAACGGCATCGCCGGCCGCCATCACTACAATCTCGCCTACGTATCCCTCTTCGCCGGTGGCGGCGTCAAGGGCGGCCGCATCCTCGGCAAAACCGATGCCGCCGGTGAACACGTCATCGAAACCGGCTGGAAGTACAAGAAGCACCAGATCAAGACCGAAAACATCTACGCCTCCATCTATTCCGCCCTCGGCATCGACTGGACTAAGGCCATCACCAACACCCCCTCTCGCCGCGCCTACCGCTACGTTGACTCCCTCGGCGCCACCGAAATGCTCATGGACGACGAGATCGCGGACCTGTTCGTCTGATGCGCCCCGCCATCCTCGCCTGCCTGCTCGCCTCGGCCGCTTCCGCCGCTGAGCCTGGTATGGTCCTCATCCCCCACGGCACCTTCCAGATGGGGCGCTCCAAACTCACCCCGGACGACAAAACCACCATGCGTCCGCAGATCCTCCTCGATGACCGCCCCGTCCACGCCGTCACCGTCGATGCTTTCCTCCTCGATTCCCACGAAGTCACCCAGGGCCAGTACGCCGAGTTCGTCAAGGCCACCAGACGCACCGCACCCTACCATTGGACCAATGGCGCCGTCCCCGCCGGCACCGCCAACTTCCCCGCTTATAACGTCACCTGGGACGACGCAAAGTCCTACTGCGAATGGCGCGGCAAGCGCCTCCCCTCCGAAGCCGAATGGGAACGCGCCGCCCGCGGCGGCATCGAAGGCGCCGACTACCCCTGGGGCGATAAGTTCGACCCCAAGGCCGCCCGCCACAACACCGAAACCGGCCCCGGCGATGTCGGCCGCCACGCCCCCAACGCCTTCGGCCTCTTTGATATGGCCGGCTCCATCGCCGAGTGGACCGCCGATTGGTTTGCGCGCGAATACTACGCCAATTCTCCCGCCGAAAACCCGAAGGGACCCGCCACCGGCGCCTACAAAATCATCCGCGGCGGCGCCTGGTCGGACCCGCCCAAACGCATCACCGTCTTCTTCCGCAACTGGGTCCGCCCCTCCCAGCGCCAGCCCAACATCGGCTTCCGCTGCGCCAAGGACGCACCCTCTCCCGCCGCCCGCATCCAGGACCGCATCGCCGGCTTTCCCGGCGTCGTCTCCCTCTATGCCCTCAACCTCAACTCCGGTGCCGAATTCGCCCTTCGCGCCGATGACCGCGTCCGCACCGCCTCCACCATCAAGCTCCCCATCCTCGTCGCCGTCTTTCAGGCCGTCGCCGACGGCAAGGCCTCCTGGGACGAAGAGATCACGCTCACCGCGGATGACAAAGTTGCCGGCTCCGGCGTCCTGCATGAGTTCACGCCCGGCCGCAGGTTCCTCCTCCGGGATCTCGCCCACCTGATGATTGTCGTCAGCGACAATACCGCCACTAACCTACTGCTCGCCCGCTTCACCGCCGACTACGTCAATTCCGTTCTCCAGAAATACGGCTTCCAGCACACCCGCTCAAATCGCAAAATCCTCGGCGACGGCAAGAACCTCAAGCCCAACCCAAGCGGCTGGAGCGCCTTCAGCCAGCAGGCCGATCACAAGAAGTACGGCATCGGCGTCTCCACACCCCGCGAAATGGTCCGCCTCCTCGCCATGCTCGACAAAGGCGAAATCATCAACGCCGCCGCCTCGAAGGAGATCGTCTCCATCCTCCGCCGCCAGCAGTACACCGACGGTATCGGCCGCCATCTCGATGGCTACCAGGTCGCCTCCAAGTCCGGCGCGCTCGACGCGCTTCGCTCCGATGTCGGCATCGTCACCCGCAAGGCGGAAAAATATGCTCTCGCCATCACCGTCGATGGCATGCAGAAAACAGACTACTCGCCGGACAACATCGGCAATGTCCTCATCTCGGACCTCACCGCGCTCCTGCTCGAACAGTTGCGCTAAACCGTTCCCGTTGCCGGCGGCGCCGGCTTCCGCGGCTCCACAATCTCCACCGAATCCGGCGTAATGTTGACCGTCCGAACCTGCCCGCGCGGACCAATCGGGCCTATATCCTGCCCGCCCTTCCGCACCGCGATTCCCCCGGCATTGCCCACCACCATCTTCGCCCGTTCCAGCGTCGAGATCGACTTCGTATCACCCGGCTCCAGCACGCCCATGAAAATCCGCTTGCCGTCCGCCGTCACTTCGATCCACGTCTGCTCGGTCGCCTCGATGTTCAGCGTCAGCTTCCCGCTCGCGTCTTCCGTCACCACAGGCGTCAACGTGCCAGCCGCCATCTGCGCTGCCACTGTCGCAGTCGCTGCTTCCTTCGCCGCGGCCGGCGCGGGCACCACCGGCGCCGGTGCGTTCGCGCTATTCTGCTGCCGCACTTCGCTCGGCGCGTTCAATCGGTCAATCAGCAGCGATAGGCCCCCGCCTCCGGCCACCAGCACTACCAGCGCCGCCGCCGCCAGCCCCGTCCGCGAATCGAAAAATCCACCCGACGACGTCCGCAGCGGTTCCACAGAGATCAGTTTCTTCTCCGCTTCCTTCCTCGCCTTCGGATCATAGGCCGCCGACAACGTCTCCAGGTCTACCGACTCCGGCCGGACAATCGCGTTGTATTCCTCTTCCACCTTCGCCGCGTCAAGCCCCAGCGCCTGCCCGTACTGCCGCACGAAACTGCGATTGAAAAATCCACCCGGTAACTGCTTCCAGTCTTCGGCCTCAATCGCCTCCAGGTACCGCGAACCTATCCGCAGCTCTTCAGCGACCGCTCGCAGGTCCAAACCCCGCCGCAACCGCTCTTCCTTCAGTTTCTGTCCCAATGAGGCCATGAGAATTCCCGCAAAATCAATCCTATAATATACCTTTGCCGTACGAGCAAACAACCCGATACGTCTCCGTGATCATCGTCAACTGGAATCGCGCAGAGCTCCTCCGCGAGTCCCTCTCCTCGCTCGCCGCGCAGGTAGATGCCGCCGGACACCCGTTTCCGTTGGAAATCATCGTTGTCGATAACGCTTCCACTGATCACTCCGTCGACATGATAACGAGGGATTTTCCGTACGTTTTGTTACTCAAGAATCAGAAAAATCTGGGCTTCTGCGCCGCAAACAACCAGGGCATCGCCATCGCCAGCCACCCCTACATCGCCCTACTGAACAACGACGCCGTCGCCCATCCCCACTGGATTCAACACTTACACGCGGGAATGCAAGCAGATTCTCAGATCGGCATGGCCGCCTCCAAAATCCTCGACTATGCCGACCCCTCCCGCATCGACAAGGCCGGCCATCTCATCTTCCCCGACGGCCAGAACCGCGGCCGCGGTACCGGCGAGATCGACCGCGGCCAGTACGACAAACAAGAGGAGGTCCTCTGGCCAGATGGCTGCGCCGCCATGTATCGTAAATCGATGCTCGATCAAATCGGCGCTTTCGACGAGGACCTCTTCGCCTATGGCGACGATGCCGAACTCGGCCTCCGCGCCCGCATCGCAGGCTGGCGCTGCCTCTATATCCCCCTCGCCGTCGTCCGCCACCGCCGCGGCTCCACCCTCGGCCAGGGCAACCCGGATCGCGTCCGCCTTATCGAACGCAACCGCATCCTCCTCGCCGTCAAACTTTTCCCCTGGAGCCTCCTCCTGCTCAACCCGCTCTTTTTTTCCCTGCGCCTTCTGGCAGGCCTCTTCGCCGCCGGCTCCGGCCAGGGCGACCTCGCCGCCTTCCCCGGCTTCTCCTCCAAGCTCCGCCTCGCCGCCGCCCTTCTCCACGGCCAGTGGCAGGCGCTCCTGCGCCTCCCCCGCACCTTTCGCAAACGCGCCGCCGTCCGCCGCCTCGCCGTTCTCTCCCCCGCTCAGGTCCGCCGCCTTATCCTCTCCCACCGGCTTTCCTTCCCCGCCCTATTCGGCATCGCTCCACGCACGGAGGTCGCCCCGTGACCGAACAAGCCGTCTCTACCAACACCGCTCCCCAAGCCGGCCTCTTCCACGGCACACTACCCCTCTTTGCCACCGCTAGCAAACACTTGCCAGCCAGGCAGCTCTTCCCTTGGAGCCCCCTTCTGCGCAACCCGCTCTACGTCTCCCTTCCCCTTCTGGTCGGCCCCTTCCCCGCCCTGTTCGGCATCGCCCCACGCACGGAGGTCGCCCCGTGACCGAACAAGCCGTCTCCACTGAAACCCTTCGCGATGCCGACCTCTGCCCCGCCTGCGGCAGCGCCGCCATGCGCACCCTCTTCCACGGCACAGACCGCCTCTTTGCCACCACCAGCAAACACTTCGAGGTCGTCGAGTGCTCCGATTGCCGCCTCCTCCGCCTCTTCCCCCAACCCGGCGCCGCTGAACTCCCCTCCTACTACCCCCCCAACTACTGGTTTGCTCCCGCTTCCGACGCCGTCTCCCGCCTCGAAGACTTCTACCGGCGCCTCGTCCTCGGGGATCACGTTCGCTTCGTCGAACGCGCCATCGCCTCCACCTCCGCCGCCGGTCCCATCCTCGACGTCGGCTGCGGCGGCGGGCTATTCCTCCGCCTCCTCCGCGAACACGGCCACAAGGTCATGGGCCTCGACTTCTCCATGGACGCCGCCCTCACCGCCTGGCGCATCAACCGCGTCCCCGCTCTCTGCGGCACCCTCGCCCGCCCTCCCTTTCCCCCAGGCTCTATCTCCGTCGTCACTATGTTCCACGTCCTCGAACACCTCTTCGATCCCGCCTCCTACGTCGAACAGGCCCACCGCCTCCTCGCCCCGGACGGCCGCCTCATCATCCAGGTCCCCAACGCCGCCAGTTGGCAGTTCCTCCTGTTCGGACAGAACTGGAACGGCATTGACATTCCACGCCATCTCGTCAACTTCAAGGATTCCGACATCGTCACCCTCGTCGAGTCCTGCGGCTTTGAGGTCGTCCGCCGCAAGTACTTCTCTCTTCGCGACAACCCCGCCGGCATGGCCACCTCCATCTCCGCCTCCCTCGACCCCATGGGCCGCCGCGTCCGCAAAGTCCCCGAATCCCCCGCCCTCCGCATCGGCAAGGACCTCGCCTACCTCGCCCTCACCACTCTCTGCCTCCCCTTCACCCTGCTCGAAGCCGCCTGCCGCGCCGGCTCCACCTTCATGATCGAGGCCCGCCGCAAATGAACGCCGGCCTCCTGCCGGCCCCGCTCAAGTCCTATGTGCTTGATTTCGAGCGCCGGATTCTCGATGCCGTCCGCTCCTTCGCCGCCTCTCTTCCTCCCAACTCCCGCGTCCTCGACGCCGGCGCCGGCGAGGGCGCCTACAAGGCCCACTTTTCCGCTCACCGCTATACAGGACTCGATCTCGCCATCGGCGACCACCTCTGGGACTACTCCCAACTCGACGTCCTCGGCGACCTCGCTCGCCTACCCTTCCCCGACGCCACCTTTGACGCCGCGCTCAACATCGTCACCCTCGAACACGTCCCCGACCCGCCGGCCGTCGTCGGCGAACTGGCCCGCGTCCTTCGCCCCGCAGGCCGCCTCCTCCTCATCGTTCCGCACGAGTGGGAGGTCCACCAGCATCCCCACGACTTCTTCCGCTACACCCGCTTCGGCGTCGAATCGCTTGCGGCTTCCGCCGGACTCCACATCGTCTCGCTGGAACCCGCCGGCGGCTACTTCCGGCTGCTCTCCCGCCGCCTCCTCAGCGGCGCCCAGTTCTTCCCCGCCCCCTTCAGCCTCCTCTGGCTCCTCGCCGTCGCTCCCGCAGCCCTCCTGCTCCCCCTCCTGGACCCTCTCGATAAACGCCGCGATTTCACCCTCGGCTACATCGTTGTCCTCGAAAATCAGCGAAAATAGGGCATGCCTAAACGCAGAGACGTCTTCAAGCTCCCCGCCCTCCTCGGCCCTATGGCCCTGTTTGCCGCCAAATCCGGCGAGCTCCAGAACATCGTCGTCGACGCGGCCAAAGTCCGCACCAACAAGGCCCCCTTCGGCGAACTCAAAATCTTCTTCGACGGCCCCACAGAGCAGCTCAAGACCATGACCGCCGGCAGCCTCCTCCTCTATGCCAACCAGGAGCCACACCCGCCCCACGCCCACCCCGAAGAGGAGTTCATGGTCATCACCGAAGGCACCGGCGAACTCATGGTCGACGGCAAGACCTACAAAGTCGGCCCCGGCTCCATGATGTACTGCGCCGCCAACAAATCCCACGGCATCAAGGCCGGTTCCAAGAACCTGCTCTTCTACTTCTACAAGTGGAAGGCTTAATACTCCTTTCCGTTGTACATCCCCGCCACCCACTTCTCGTAGCCGTTATACTGCAGCGTCGGGCGGCGCTCCATCGTCGGAATCATCTGCTCATAGGCCTGTGACCAGCGCGGATGCGGTTTCTTCGGCTCCACATTGGAGTAGAAGCCATATTCCGCCGGCTGCAGCTCGTTCCAGAAAATCGGTGGTTCGCGCTCCGTGAACTCGATCTTCGCAATCGACTTCGGACTCTTGTATCCGTACTTCCACGGCACCACCAGCCGCACCGGCGCGCCGTTCTGCTTCGGCACCGGCTTCCCGTAAAGCCCCGTCGCCATCAGCGTCAGCGGGTTCATCGCCTCGTCCATCCGCAGCCCTTCAAAATACGGCCAAGGATACGGCGCCCGCTTCATGCCCGGCATCTCATTCGGCCGGCTAACCGTAACGAAACGAACATATTTTGCGCTCGCCTTCGGCTCCAGCATCTTGATCAGCGCCGCCATCGGAAAGCCCGTCCACGGCACCACCATCGCCCAACGCTCCACGCACCGGAACCGGTAGACGCGCTCCTCCACCGGCAACTGCTTCAACAGGTCGTCCAGGTCGTAGGTCCCGGGCTTGCTCACCTGCCCGGAAACCTCAATCTTCCACGGAGAGGTCACAAACTTCCCCACAAGGTCTTTAACCGTCTCTTTCCCATACGGATCGAACTCGTAATAGTTGTTGTAGCCTGTCGCCGCCCACTCCGGCGTCACGGGCGCGGCCGGCACATCAAACTCCGCGTTCTTCTTCGCCGGATACAATGGCTTTCCCTGCCCGAACGCAGCCACCGCCGGCAGCAGGCCTGCCGCCCTCAGAATCGCCCGCCGGTTCCAGTAAACCGCCTCCGGCGTCGCCTCCCGCTCCGGAATCTCCCATCCCTTCGGCACTCGAATCAGCATCGCGTCAGTTCTCCCTCTCCCGATTATCCTATCCGTTTTTCCCTCTCCCTCCAGATGCGTAAGGGAACTTTTCCGGCGCAACTTCCGTAACTCTTTTCCAGAAGGAGCTATCCAACCATGTTCTGCACCGCCTGCGGCTTTTCCATGTCCGACGAACATCGCTACTGCGCCCGTTGCGGCAAACCCTCCGCCGACGGCCAGTATCAGTGGGGTCAGCCCCCGCCTCCGCCCGCGCAGCCGCCCCGCCGCCTGGAACGCGATATGTCCGACCGCAAGATCGCCGGCGTCTGCTCCGGATTCGCCCTCTACTTCAACATCGACCCGACCATCATGCGCCTCATCTGGGTTGTGTTGACCTTCACCACCGGCCTCCCGCTGATCGCCTATCCCATCTGCTGGATGGTGATGTCCCGCAATGACATGCGAGCCCTCCCGGGCGGCGTCAACTACCAGCAGGTCTGACCGAACCGCCAGCTCTCTACGAATCCCGGCTTCCTTCTGTTTCGATATTGCTGTATCATTACCGGAAGAAGCCGGGATTTTCCATGCGCCAGACACGTCAGTCCGCAACTGTCCGCTCCATTCTCGCCGCGCATCCGTCTCCTCTCTCCATCAACGAAATCCTATCGCTGGCGCAACGCCAGCATCCCGGACTGGGAATCGCCACCGTCTACCGCCACGTTTCTCACTGGCTGGAGGACGGATGGCTGATCGCCGTCGAGTTGCCGGGACAACCGTGCCGCTATGAGCGGGCCGGCAAGGCGCATCATCATCACTTTCTGTGTTCGGCGTGCGGGCGGGTATTTGACCTGCCGGGCTGCGTGCCGGGATTGCACCAACTGCTTCCGGAAGGCTTCCGGGCGCAGCGCCACGACGTCATGATATACGGCGCATGCCGCGCGTGCGCCGCAACTTTACCCCTGACCGATCGAGACAATCAACATGCATGCTGAAACGAATCTGCTTCCTGTGACTGTGTTATCCGGCTTTCTTGGCGCCGGCAAGACGACTCTATTGAACCATGTGCTGGCCAACCGCGAGGGGCTGCGCGTGGCGGTGATTGTGAACGACATGAGCGAGATCAACATTGACTCGCGGCTTGTCGCCAATCAGGCGGGGCTGAACCGCGTGGACGAGAAACTGGTGGAGATGACGAACGGCTGCATCTGCTGCACGCTGCGCGAGGATCTTCTGATTGAGGTGGCGCGGTTGGCGCGGGAGGGCCGCTTCGATTATCTGTTGATCGAGTCGACGGGGATTTCCGAGCCGATGCCGGTGGCGGCGACGTTCAGCTTTGTGGATGAAGAGGGGCGCGCGCTGGCCGATGTGGCGCGGCTGGACACGATGGTGACGGTGATCGACGGCGAGAAGTTTCTGGAGGACTTCTCATCGATCGAGTCCTTGCAGGACCGGGCGCTGGCGCTGGGCGAGGAAGACGAGCGAACGATTGCGGATCTGCTGATCGACCAGGTGGAGTTCGCCAACATTCTGGTGATCAACAAGACGGATCGAATGGAGGCGGCGGAAGTGGCTCGGTTGCGCGAAATTCTGCGGCATTTGAATCCGGAGGCGCGACTGTTGGAATCGGCATTCGGCCGCGTGGCGGCGGCGGAGATTCTGAACACAGGGCTGTTCGATGAGGAGAAGGCGGCGGAGGCGCCGGGCTGGATCAAGGAATTGCGGGGCGAGCACACGCCGGAGACGGAAGAATACGGAATCTCCAGTTTTGTTTATCGCGCGCGGCGGCCGTTTCATCCGGAGCGGTTCCGGCATGTGCTCGACGAAGGCTGTCTTGGCGTGCTGCGGGCGAAGGGATTCGTCTGGCTGGCGACGAAGCACAACATCATCGGAGCATTCTCGCAGGCGGGCAATTGCGTGACGACGGAACCGGAGCGCTACTGGTTCGCTGCGATGCCGGAGAGCGAATGGCCGGACGACGAGGAGTCGCGGGCGGCGATTCGGAGCCTTTGGGCGGAGCCGTTTGGGGACCGGATGCAGGAGATTGTGTTCATCGGCGCGGGAATGGACCGGGCGGGGATCGAGCGGTCGCTCGACGAGTGTCTGTTGACGGAGGCCGAGATGGCGCTGGGCGAGGCGGGCTGGGCGGAGTTCACCGATCCCTTCGGGGAATGGGCGGAGGAGGACGATGACGCGGCGGCGGCGTGATGGGAATGGAGCGCGGCGCGTGGCAGAATAATTGTTAATGAAACGCTTGCTTTTTGGGCTTGTTCTTTTTTCTTCCGCGCTGCTGGCGCAG
>CAZWDD010000186.1:0-10734 GCA_964632345.1 uncultured Solibacteraceae bacterium
GAGATGGCGAAGGGGTCACGGCAGCCGGCGAAGCTGTTTCTGATGGACCAGGGGAAGATTGCGGGGTTGGGGAACATCTATGCGGCCGAGGCGTTGTTCCGGGCGGGGGTGGACCCGCGGAAACCGGTGGGGAAGCTGGGGCGGAAGCGAGTGGAGCGGCTGCACGGGGCGATTGTGGAGACAATCCGGGGGGCGATGGATTCGGTTTACGAGCTGTATTCAAGGCCGGGGCGGATGATTGAGGCCGAACAGCAGACGCTGCTGGTTTATGGACGGGAGGGGGAGGCGTGCCGGGTGTGCGGGGCGGAGGTGAAGCGGGTGGCGCAGGGGGGACGGTCCACTTATTACTGTGGGCGGTGCCAGAGGTAGAGGGCGTACAGAGGGCGAAGAGGGAGGGTGGTACACTCTAGGTTGCGTTCCTCCCGGCCGGGCTGCTGTGCCAGAATGCGGCACGAGGATGCAGCCTTGAACCGCTCATGAGCATGGAAACGATGCCCGCTTCGCGGGCGCAGGAATTTCGGGAAGCCCTGGGGAGCGGGGTGCTGGTGGCCGATGGGGCCATGGGGACGATGCTCTATGAGAAGGGCGTGTTTATCAACCGGTGCTACGACGAGCTGAATCTGTCGACGCCGGCGATAGTGCGGGAGGTGCATGAGGCGTATGTGAAGGCCGGGGCACAGATCCTGGAGACGAACACGTTCGGGGCGAACCGGATCCGGCTGGCGGCGTTCGGGATGGCGGAGAAACTGCAGGCGATCAACCGAGCCGGGGTGCAACTGGCGCGGGAGGCGGCGGGGGACAGGGCGTTTGTGGCGGGAGCGATCGGGCCGCTGGGGGTGAGGATTGAGCCGCTGGGGCCGACGAGCTTCGGCGAGGCGCGGGAGGTGTTCCGGGAGCAGGTGGCGGCGCTGGTGGCGGCGGGGGTGGACCTGCTGGTGTTTGAGACGTTCTACCAATTGAACGAGCTGCGGGAGGCATTGTTTGCCGCGCATGAGGTGACGGGCGGACAGATGGCGGTGGTGGCGCAGGTCACGATCAACGACGACGGCAACATGCTGGACGGGACGGACACGGAGACGTTCGCGAAGGCGATGAACGAGTGGCCGTGCGATGTGATCGGGCTGAACTGTTCGGTGGGGCCGAAGGCGACGCTGGAGACGTTGGAAAAGATCACGACGTACACGAAGAAGCCGTTATCGGCGATGCCGAACGCGGGACATCCGGCGGAGGTGGAGGGGCGGAAGATCTATTTGTGTTCGCCGGAGTATATGTCGCAGTATGCGCGGCGGTTTCTGTGGGCAGGGGTGAAGATCATCGGCGGGTGCTGCGGGACGACGCCGGAGCACATTAAACAGGTACGGAGCGAGGCGAGGAGCCTGCAGCCGACGCAGCGGAACATCAGCGTGACGGTGGCGAACGGGGGCGACGGGAAACCGGCGAAGCCGGAGGCGATGGAGAAGATCGCCGTCAGGGAGAAGTCCAAGCTGGGGGAAAAGCTGGCGGCGGGGAAGTTTGTGAAGTTCGTGGAGATACTGCCGCCGCGGGGAGTGGACCCGTCAAGGGAGGTAGCAGGGGCGCGGTTGTGCCGGGAGGCCGGGATCGATGTGATCAACGTGCCGGACGGGCCGCGGGCGAGCGCGCGGCTGAGCGCGCAGGTAACGTGCCAGATCTTCCAGCGGGAGGCGGGGATTGAAGCGGTGCTGCACTTCTGCTGCCGGGACCGGAACATACTGGGGATCCAATCCGAACTGCTGGGGGCGCACGCGACGGGGGTGCGGAACCTGATCTGCATTACGGGGGATCCACCGCGGATGGGGAACTACCCGAGCGCGACGGCGGTGTTCGATGTGGACGCGATCGGGCTGTGCAATATTGTGAACAACCTGAACCACGGGCTGGATATTGGCGGAACGCCGATGGGGTCGCAGACGGCGCTATTGATGGGGGTGGGGGCGAACCCGGGAGCGCTGAATCTGGACGAGGAGATCCGGCGGTTTGAGTGGAAAGTGGAAGCCGGGGCGGAGTATGTGGTGACGCAGCCGGTGTTTGACGTGCGGCTGCTGGAGGAGTTCCTGCGGCGGATTGAGCATGTGCGGATACCGGTGGTGTGCGGGATCTGGCCGTTGACGAGCCACCGGAACGCGGAGTTCATGGTGAACGAGCTGCGGGTGCCGGTGCCGGAAGAGTATATGGAGCGGATGCGGCTGGCCGAATCGGCGGAGGCGGCGCGGGTGGAAGGCGTGAAGATCGCGCAGGACATGGTGCGGCGGGTGCAGCCGATGGTGGACGGGGTGCAGTTGTCGGCGCCGTTCGGGCGTTACCAGATGGCGATCGATGTAGCGGAAGCGATAGAGAGAGACTAAGGGAATTGGCAACCGATTTAATAGTGATAGACGCCGAGTCGCCGGAGAGCGAATCGATAGAGCGTGCGGCAGCGGCGGTGCTGCGGGGGAAGGTAGTGGCGATTCCGACGGAGGCGCGGTATTCGCTGGTGGCGGATCCGTTCAATCTGCGGGCTGTGTCGAAGGTATTTGAGGCGAAGGGACGGGAGCAGGAGCGGTCACTGCCGCTGCTGGTGGCGGACCTGATGATGGCGGAGGAGCTGGCGAGCGAGGTGTCGGCGCGATTCCGGATGCTGGCGCGGCATTACTGGCCGGGACCGTTGACGATCATCGTGCCGGCTTCGGCGAAGGTGCCGCTGCGGGTGACGGGGAACACGGGGCGGCTGGCGATGCGGCAGTCGCAATCGAAGGTGGCGCAGGCGTTGATTGAAAAGATCAACCAGCCGCTGATTGCGACGAGCGCGAACCTGAGCGGGCAGCCGACGTGCGCGAGCGGAATTGAGGTGTTCGGGACCATGGACGGCCGGGTGGACCTGGTGCTGGATGGGGGTTTGTGTCCGGGGCTGGGGGCGACGACGGTGGACATTACGGAGCCGTATTGGCGGGTAATCAAGGAGGGGGCGATCCCCGAGAAGGACCTGGCGGAGATCCTGCACCGGACGTAACGAACGTCACAAGTGTGGTACAGTCAGGGGGCGGTTGCTGTGCAACTTTCGACCCTTGAGGGCAATATGAAATATTTTCTTCAGCGAGATGGCCGCACCTATGGCCCCTATTCCTACGATGACTTGAAGCGGTATCAGGCGGAGAACCGGATTGGCCCGAACGACCTGATCCGGAAGGAAGACAGCCAGCAGTGGGAGCCATGGCAGCAGGTCTTGAATGCCGGGGCGACGCCGGCCGAACCTGCGGCGCCGAGCGGATTTGGCGGAGCGGCAGCCGGAATTGGCGGAGCAGCAGCCGGGTTCGGCGCGGCGGCCATGACACCGGCGCCGCAACCGGAGCCGCAGGCGCCATCGTTTGGTGGCGGCGCACCGGCATTCGGCGAGAGCCAGCCGCCGGCATCGGGATTTGGCGCGCCGGGTGGATTTGGACAGCCGCCTGCGCAGCCGAGTAGTTTTGGACAGCCGCCCTCGCAGCCGGGCGGATTCGGGCAACCGCCGGCACAGCCGGGAGGCTTCGGGCAGCCGCCTGCGCAGCCGGGCGGGTTCGGCGGAGGCGGATTCGGCCAGCCGGCGCCGCCGTCCGACGCGGGAGGCGGGGCGTTTGGCGGGTTTGGCACGCAGCCATCGTTTGGAGGCGGGCAGCCGGGATTCGGCGGCGGGCAGCCGGCGCCGGGTGGATTCGGCGGGCAGCCGATGGGCGGTGGATTCGGAGGCGGGGCCGTGGGCCCGATGCCGCCGGACATGCAGTGGTGGCTGGTGTTGATCATCGGTATGTTCACGTGCGGCCTGTTTCTGATCTTCTGGATCTATAAACAGGCGCAGTTTGTGAAGCGGCTGGATCCGCAGACGGATGCACCGAAGTTCTACATGTATGCTCTGATTTTGTACGTCAGCGGATACGTGGTGATCTTCCTGGGGGCCATACTGGCCGGGGTAATGGGATCGGAAATCGCGATGGTGCTGCCGATGCTGGGGCAACTTGTGACGCTGGGCGGGTTCGTGTGCCTGATCCTGGCGGCGTTCAAGATGCGGACGTCGATCCACAACTACTACACGACGGTGGAGCCGATGGGGATCAACCTGATGGACACGACCGGCGCGGTGCTGACGTTCTTCTTCTCGGTGTACTTCTTCCAGTACCACTTCGCCAATATCGCGGCGCGGAAGAAGGCGATGGGCCACCCGGCGGTTTAGTCCTTTCCAAACAAACAGCTACCGGCCGGGTCCCGCGGGATCCGGCCGGTTTGTTTTGGCGGCATGCTATTCTGGCGAGTGGAGCGTTCCTGGGAGGCAGGTGCGGCCCCTATATTTGATCCGATGCCATTCGAAACGGGGTCCATCTCGTTTTACAAAGCACCGTTGAGCAAGCTCCTGACCGTTTGACGGTCCAGGGAGAAGCCTGCAGGTGTGCGGAGGACTCCACCCTTAGCATTATCAGGGGTCAAGGCACGGGGTCGTACGGCTATTCTGGTGCGCTCCAAACCACCGCAATGCACATACTATTTATTGGCGACATTTATGCGTCGCCGGGACGCCGGGTCGTATCGGACCATTTGAACCGGATTGTGACGGAAGAGCGGATCGACCTGGTAATTGCCAACGTCGAGAACTCGGCGGGAGGGTTCGGCGTGACGCCGCAGATTGCGGAAGACCTGCTATCCCTGGGCGTGGAAGTGATGACGACGGGGAACCACGTGTGGGACAAGAGCGAGGTGCATGAGTACCTGCCCCGGCAACCGCGGCTGCTGCGGCCGGCGAACTATCCGCCGATGCTGCCGGGCAGCGGGATGTATGTGGGCAAGGCGCGGAACGGAGCGCCGTACGCGGTGCTGAACCTGCAGGGCCGGACGTTCATGGCGACGATCGACGATCCGTTCCGGAAGGTGGACGAGATGCTGGCGACGCTTCCGGAGGAGGTGAAGATCCGGTTTGTGGATTTTCACGCGGAGGCGACGTCGGAGAAAGTGGCATTCGGGTGGCACCTGGACGGACGGGTGACGGCAATGGTGGGGACGCACACCCATATTCCGACGGCGGACACGCGGGTGCTGCCGGGGGGCACGGCGTACCAGACGGACGCAGGGATGACGGGATCGTACGCCGGAGTGATCGGGGTAGACAAGGGACCGATCCTGCGGAAGTTCCAGACGGCGCTGCCGGTGCGGATGGAGGGTGCGAAGGGAAGCGTGGAGTTGCACGCGGTGATTGTGACGGCGGATCCGGCGACGGGGCGGGCGGTAGCGGCAAAAAGGTACCACTTCCGCGAAGGGGTGCTATAGGAAGATTCCGGTACGCCCGATAGATGGAGGAATGCAGTCGGCGATTTCTCCGGTATCGCGGATTCTAACGTTCGTGTGCTTTCTGTCTGTGAGTTCGTCAGCGGGCCTGCAATGGGTGGGGCTGGCGGCGCAGGCGGAGGCGGCGCGGCGGCATGTGTCGCGGCAGACACTGACGGAGTTCGCGACGCTGATGACGACGATGGAGACATCGAGCGAGGAAGAACGGGCAGCGGCGGCAGCCCGGCTGGCGTTCATCGCGGAGCGGCTGGCCGGACAGGGACGGGAAGACCTACTGGAAGCGGCGGCGCGGCGAGTGGGCGTGCTGGCGTCGTATCAACCGTCACCGGACCAGGAGTTACAGAGGCGGTTGAGCCGGGAAATCCGGGGGCTTGTGGTAGAAGCGGAGGCGGTGGAATCGGCGGCGCTGGGACGGGCGACGTGGCTGGCGTCGATCAATCAACTGCTGCTGTTGGTGGCATCGGCGGCATGCGGGGTGATGCTGCTGCGGACGGGGCGGATCAGGCGGAGGGGTTGAGGCGGCGGAGACGGGAGCGGTCGAGCGGTTCCCATGCGCCGGCATCGAAGGAGTAGTTGACGATTTCGATGGAGCCGTCGTCCTGCAGGGTCCACTTCTGGCGGAGGCGGGCGGGGATGCCCTCGATGGTGACGTCACCGGAGAAGGCGGCCTTGCCGTCGCGGAGGGGGAGTCCGACGAGGATTCCGAAGGAGGAGGGGTCCGTCAGGACGAGGAGCCACATGCCGGAGGCGGCGTGATGGATGAGGAAAGGGGTGTCGTCGTTGGTGGCGATGCCGAAGGGGGTGGACTGGAAGTGAACGGGGAAGCCGCTCCAGAGCCAATCGCCGGTGAGCCAATCGAAGGCATCGCTTCGCCTGCCGGCGCCGGCGGCGGTGCGGGCGTCGGCGGTGATACGGTCGGCGAACTGGCGGTAGACGGGGTTCACGGGCTCCGTAAGACTAGTGTAACCAGTTAGGGAACCGTTACCGAATTCCTCCGACGGGGACGGTGGCTTTATAGACATAGCCGGTGACGCGATCCATGTCGGAACTGGTGAGATAGAGGGTCTTGTGGTTGGCGCCACGGCCGAACTTGGCGTTGGTGAGGGCTTTCTGTTCGGTGGTGACCTTGTGGGTGATGCGGCCATCGGGAGTGATGCGGTAAGCGGTTCCGAAGCTGTAGCAGGTGAGCCAGAGGGCGCCTTCCTGATCGACATCCATGCCGTCGGCCTGGCAGCCCTCGATGGTGATCAACTCCTTGCGAGGACCTTTTTCTGGGACGGACCACATTTCGATTTTGGAGGTATTGGGGGCGGTATTGTGGGCGACGTAGAGGGTCTTCTGGTCAGCGCTGAGGATGATGCCATTGGGGCCGGTGATTTCGTCGCTGAAGACGGTGGTTTGGCCGGCGGGGTCGATGCGGTAGATGGTGCCATTGGGAGAGGAGCCGTCGTAGCCGTTGGGTGCGGTGAAGTAGATGGTGCCATCGCGGGCAACGACCAGATCATTGGGCCCGGTGGAGACTTTGGGATCCTTTTCAAAATCACGGGCGATGACGGAGACCTTTTTGTCCGGAGTGGCCTTGAGGATCTGGCGTTCGTTGGTGGCGGTGGCGAAGAGGTTGCCGGCGTCGTCGATCCAGAGGCCGCCGGGGCCGGCGCCGGTGGCGATATCGAGATAGCGGGAGGCGCCTTCGGCGGCGTTCCATTTGACGACGCCTTTGTAGGTACCGCGGGATGTGAAGTAGAGGTTGTTGTTGGCGTCGATGGCGGGGCCTTCGGTGTTGCCCCAGGAGGGGTCCGAGGCGATGAGTTCGGCCTTGATCTCGATGGGGCCGGCGGGTTCGGGCGAGGAACAGGAGAGGGAGAGAAGGACAGGGGCGAGCAGGAGCGGGACGAGGCGCATGACCGGGCAATGCTATCACGGCGGGGACCTGCTAGAGTGAGGACCATGTTGAAGGTGCATCTGGCGATGCTGTTGGGACTGCTGCCGCTGGCGGGCGAGGATTTCTGGAAGGCGAAGCCGTACACGGAGTGGAGTGAGAAAGAGGTGCAGAAGCTGCTGACGAATTCGCCGTGGGCGAAGGAGGTGTCGGCGGGGATGCCGGGAGGCGGAGGGTCGCCAGGTGGAAGAGGGGGACGCGGCGGGATGCGGGGCGGAGGCGGCGGGGCGCCGGACGCGAGCGCGGGAATGGGAGGCGGGGAGAGCAGCGGCGGAGGAGCAATGGGCGGAGCGGCGGCCGTGGCGAGCGCACCACCGGCGGTGATGGTGAAGATCCGGTGGCAGACGGCGCTGCCGGTGAAACAGGCGCTGGTGAAACGGAAGTTCGGCGTGGAGGCGGGGACATCCGAACAGGCCAAACAGATACTGGCAACGGAAGACCCTGTGTATGTGGTGGTGGTGGAGGGGTTGCCGGCACGGATGGCGCAAGCCAACCCGGAGCGGATGCGGGAGGCGCTGAAGAAGGTGACGCAACTGCAGCGGAAGGGGAAGGATCCGATACTGCCGGCGCAGGTGACGCTGGGGATGGCGGACAAGACGCTGCTGGCGTATTTTGTATTCCCGAAGAGCGATGCCGTAGTGCTGGAGGATAAAGACGTGGAGTTCGTGACGAAACTGGGACCGCTGGAGATCAAGCGGAAGTTCAAGCTGACGGACATGACGGTGGAAGGGCGGCTGAGCTTATAACCATGCAGCGGCGAACGTTTCTATTGACGGGATTGGCGGTGGCCGCGGCGCAGGGGCGGCGGGAGGGGAGATGGCCGGTGAACTCGGTGGCGCTGCCGGAGGGGGCGGCGATTTACGGGGCGCCGGGGGCGCGGACGGCCCTTTTGACCCATGCGCGGCGAGACGTGATGTGGGCGGCGGGGGAGGCGGCGCTGGTGGCGCCGGAGGGGGAGGCGAAGTGGATCACGGAGGCCGACAAGTTCTGGTCTCTGTTCCGGCAGACACGTTTCCACGACTACGGGCAGAGGACGACGAAGGTGCCGGAGCGGACGATGGCGGTGGCGCGGACGGTGAAGGGCGGAGATACGTTGCGGTTCGGGGATGTTACCGTCAACGTGATCGACACACCGGGATTCACGACGGGCGCGGTGAGTTATCTGTTCGAGCAGAACGGGAAGCGGTATGCGGCGACGGGGGACCTGATACAGGCGGGCGGGAAGTTACTGGATATTTACAGCCTTCAGGACGCGGTGCCGGAGACGAAGACGCGCGGGTATCATGGGTTCGCAGCGCGGGCCGGGCAGTTGATGGCCAGCCTGCGGAAGATACGGGAGGCGCGGCCGGATGTATTGATTCCGGCGCGGGGGCCGCGGATTGCGAATCCGGACGAGGCGATCGACCTGCTGACCGGGCGGCTGCATGCGCTGCTGGAGAGCCATTTCGCGACGGACGCGCTGCGCTGGTACTGGGGCGAGGAGAGTTGGCGAAAGCGGGCGGAACTGGCGATGGGGAAGGCGCCGGGGGCGCCGATGGAGATGGCCGTGGAGCGGGACCTGCCGGGGTATGTGCTGGCGATCGGGAACTCGCGGCTGCTGGTTTCGACTAGCGGGGCGGCGTTTTTGTTAGACGCGGGGTATCCGCAGATCGTGGAGAAACTGGAGGAGTTGCAGCAGCAGGGACGATTCCGGAACCTGGAAGGGTTGTGGATTACGCACTATCACGACGACCATACCGACCATGCGGCGAAGGTGGCGAAGCGGTTCGGTGCGAAGGTCTATTACAACGAGCGGATCCGGGATATTGTCGAAAATCCGGGGCGTTACCGGATGCCGTGCCTGACGACGAACCCGGTGAGCGGGGAGGCGCGGGGGGAGGCGGACCGTTGGAGTTGGCGCGAGTTCCGGATGGCGAGTTACTTTTTCCCGGGGCAAACGCTGTATCATGGCGGGCTGGAAGTGGAGCGGGAAGGCGGAGAGAAGTTATTCTTCGTCGGGGATTCGTTTACGCCGTCGGGCACGGACGATTACTGCCTGCAGAACCGGAACTTCGTCCATGCCGGCGAGGGTTACCGGTACTGCCTGGACCTGCTGGAGAAATTGGGCGGGGAGCACTGGCTGATCAATCAGCATGTGGCGCCGATGTTCCGTTATGACGCGGCGAGGATGCGGCGGATGCGGGAGGAGTTGGCAAAGCGGGAGCGGCTGCTGGCGGAGTTGACGCCGCTTCCGGATGCGAATTACGCGGTGGACGAGGGATGGGCGCGAATCTATCCTTACACGGCGAAGGCGATGGCTGGGCAGACGGTGGAGTTGGAATTGCGGCTGGACAACCATGCGGCGGGGCGGCAGGAGTTCCGGGTGCATTGGAACGTGCCGGCGGGATGGGAGTTGGTTCGCGGGGAGGAGCGGGTGACGGTGGCCGGGCGGGGTGGCGGGAAGGTGAGCGCGACGCTGCGGGCAAAGCGGCCGGCGGAGGTGGCGGTATTGACGGCCGACGTGGCGTTCGGGGCGTTCGATTTCCGGCGGTGGACGGAGGCGATCCTGGAACGGGATGAGTAGGGACGGGGAACTGGTTCAGATCATCGACGATGCAGTGGCAGAGGCGGTGCGGCGGGCGGGAGAGTTAGTGACCTGCCGGGCGGGTTGCAGCCACTGCTGCGTGGGACCGTTCGCGGTGACCGAGCGGGACCTCCAGCGGCTGCGGGAGGGGATTCTGCAACTGGGGGAGACCGACCGGGCAAGGCTCGACGCCCGATGCGCGGAGGCGCGGGCCGCGATGCGGGAGGGATTTCCGGGCGATTGGGCAAGCGGACGGGTGGAGAGCCAGGAGGCGGCCGACGCGTTCGATCTGCGGCATCCGTGGCTTCCCTGCCCCGTGCTGGAGGTGGAAACGGGGGCCTGCTCGCTGCATGCGTGGCGGCCGGTGGCGTGCCGCCTGCACGGGCCGGCGCTGCGGGTGAACGGGTTCGACCTGCAGCCGTGCCGGTTGAACTACACGGGCGCGGATGCGAATTCCTACCGGGTGGAATTCACGCTGCCGGAGGCGGAGGCGAGTCCGCTGACTTACATCGCGTGGGCCGTCACACCTGGCTAAGCGCTTCAACGGTCCAGGCGGGCTGGGGCTTGACTTCCAGATTCCGGACCTGTTGATAGACGCGGCGGACTTCGTCAACGGGGACAGGCTGGCCGGCGGCGTCGATTGCCCCGGCGATGACCACGCGGGCGGCGCGGGATTGCGCCGTAACATCGGGTAAGTCGGTGTGGGAAAGCACACCGGGAAGAAAGTTCGCGAAGGAGTGGTTGTAGTTCTCGGTTTCGACGATGGAGCGGAAGGTGGAGAGGCCGCCGGATAGATAGAGGCGCTGGACGGAGGGGGCGAGGGCGGCGGCGAACTGGGCGGGGACGGTGAGGCGGCCCTGGGCGGCGAGGAGAACGGGGCGGGAGCGGAGGGCCGGATGGGCGGCGGCGGCGCGGAGGACGGCGAGAA
>CAZWDD010000187.1:0-4272 GCA_964632345.1 uncultured Solibacteraceae bacterium
CTGGCCGTTGACGGGAGCGTTGGAGCTGGTGAGGAAGCGGGCGCGGCCGAGGACGGGGGTGGTGACGGAGGCGAGGAGGCGGAGGCGGCGGGGACCGGCGGTGAGGATGCCGGTGAACTCGCCTGGGGCGGAGGCGCGGAAGGTGGCGGGGATGGGGAGGGATTCGCCGGGCAGGAGTTGCGCGGGGAGGGCGGGGACGGCGTCGAGGGAGAAACCATCGCCGGTGAGGGCGATGACGGAGAGGGAGAGAGGGGTGGGATGGGGATTGGAAATGGAGAGAGCGAGGGGGAGCGACTGGCCTGTGGCGGCGCGGATTTCCAGGGAGGGGCCGGTGATTTCGGTGGACTGGCCGTCGAGGGTAAGGGAGATGGCGGGGCCAGGGGAGGCGGAGGCGCGGATGAGGGAGGTGAAGGAGTTGACGGTGAGGGAGGCACTATAGGAGCCGGAGGCGGGAGGGCGGAAGCGGACGGCGAAATCGAACGACTGGGCAGGGGCGAGGGTGAGGGGGGTGAAGGGTTGGGCGAGGGAGAAGGCGGCGCCGTTGACGGAGAGGGTCTGGAAGCTGGCGGGGGCGATGCCGGCGTTGCGGGCGCGGAAGTGGAACTCGGTGGTTTCGGCGACGGCGGCGGAGCCGAGGTTGAAGCTGGGGCCGAGTTGGATGGGGGAGGCGGCGTCGAGGGAGAAGACCTGGATCTGGGCGGCGAGGGGGAGGGCGAGGAGGAGGGCGGAGAGGAGGGGCTTCATTCGGCCTCCAAGGGGAGAGGGAGGACGAAGAGGGCGAGGCGGCCCTGGGAGAGGCGGAGGAGGTGGGGCTGGGAGCCGATGGAGAGGTGGACCCAATCGGCGGCGGCGGCGGTGAGGCGGGAGGGCTCGGCGGGACATTCGAGATCTTCGCGGAGGCCGGAGGGGTGGGTTACGGAAAGGACGCCGTCGAGCCACTCGATGTGGCGTCCGGCGATGAGGGGGGGCGGGACGTCGTCGACGTGGTGGATTTCGGCGCCGTCGAAGTGGAGGGCGCCGGGGCGGCCCGGGAGGAGAGCGTAGGGGCCGCGGAAGATGGCGTCGGGCGCGGGCGTGGGATAGGAGGCGGAGGAGTGGGGGGTGGTGGCGGTGAGGAAGCCTTCCTCGAGACGCCATTCGATGGCGCCGTCATTGGAATAGGCAAGGAGGGCTGGGCCGGGGGAGCCGGGGAGGAAGTTACCGGCGAGGCCGCGGATGGGGGTGAGGCGGCCGGCGGGATCGAGAACGATGGCAAGCGAGGGAGCGTCGAGGGCCGGCTGCGCGGCGAGGACGGAGGCAAACAGGAAGAAGAGGCGATGCATCATGGCTGGCCGATGGAGATGGACGGATTGCCGATGGAGACGGAGGGCTGGGAGACGGCGGGGGGAGCGGCCGGGGAGGAGCCGCTGCGGACGGCGGCGGCGACACCGCCGGCGGCGGCGCCACCGATGAGGGCGGCGAGGAAGACCCACTTGGAGCGGGAGGGGGAATCGGCCCTGGGCGGCGGGGCGCCGGCGGGGGCGGTGGGGCTGGCGGCGCGGGAGGAGCGATCGGTGACGAACTGAGTGGAGACGATGCCGGCGCGGGCTTCGCCCTTGGAGGCGGCGATGCGGAGTTGGACGGCGCCGGTGGCGCGGGCCCATTGAATGCCGTGGAGGGAGACGCGGCCATCGGGACCGGTGAGAGCGACCTCTGTGCGCATGCCGGAGGTGAAGACGCCTGAGGGGCCGTCATCGGGGAGGCGGAGGGAGACGGAGGCGCCGGGGACGGGGCGGCCGGACTCATCGGCGACAAAGATAACGATGGGCTGGGAGGAGCGGGCGCCGGCGGTATGGATGGCGCCTTCGCCTTCGACGACGCGAATGCGGAGGAGGGAGGGAGAGGAGGGGGGTTGCTGTTGCTGTCCGTCCGCGGGTACCGGCGGGGGGGATTGAGCGGCTTGAACCGTGAGGCCTAGCGATAGCAGGAAGGCCACGGCGCGGCGCCGGAGATGCATCCTCTACTGTGTCTGTTCGACAGGCTCCTGTGGGACCTCGGCGGGGTGGAGGACCCGGAGCAACACCGCGGTGATGTTATCCGGGCCGCCGGCCGCGCGGGCCATTTCGATGAGGGTTCTGCCCTTCCCTTCCAGATTATCTTCATTTGCGAAGATGCCGGCAATGCCGTCATCGCCAACAACGCCATGGAGGCCGTCGCTGCAGAGAAGGAACTGCATGCCCGGGGAGAGTTCGACGATGTAGGAATTGATGCGAAGCTGATCACTGACGCCGATGGCCATGGTGAGGACGTGGCGCATGGGGTGGGTTTTCAACTGGGCTTCCTCGATGCCGAGTTTTTTGCCGACTTCCTGGACCCAGGTCTGATCCTCGGTGATGATGAGGAGTTGGCCTTCGTGGTAGATGTAGGCGCGGCTGTCGCCGACACTGGCGATGTAGGCCTGGGGGCCGTCATGGAGGACGGCGGTAAGGGTGGTGCCCATGCCTTCGAGGTTGGTGTCTGTACTGGCGGCGGAAAGGACGCGGCGGTTGGCTTCCTCAAGAGCGGTGATGAGGACCTCCGGGGAGGGCGGGTCAGAGGAGCGCCAGACGACTTCACCGACGGTTTCGGCGGCGAGTTGAGAGGCGTGTTCGCCGGCCTGGGCGCCGCCCATGCCATCGGCCACGAGAAAAAGGCCAAGCGACGGCGCAAGGAGATAGTAGTCCTCGTTATTCGACCGAACGCAACCTGGGTCAGATAGACCGAACGCTTCGAGCATGAACTTTCCGATTATACGTCAGGATGAAGGAATTCCTTACAGGCGTGTAAACCGAGCTACACCGACCTACAGGATAACGCGCAAACCGAGCTGAAAAACCCTCCCGTCATTCAAAGTATTTGTGATTTTCCCGAATGCGGGGGAGGTGTGGTTTCGTTGGGGCTCGTCGAACTGGGGGGTATTGAAGCCGTTGTAGGCTTCGCCGCGCAATTGAAACTGGGCTTCGTGGAGGGCGCGGAGGCGCCAGGACTTCTGGACGGCGAGGTTCCAGTTGGCGATGGAGGCTTTGCGCATGACGTTGCGGCCGAGGTTGCCGCGCTGGTCCGGGGGAATCATATAGGAGAACTTGTCGCGGGCGAGGATGAGAGGGGCGATGTCGGGGTGGGAGATGGTGCGGCCGAGGATGGAGGGGTCGAGGATGTTGGGGCGGTCGCCGCCGGAGCCATCGACATTGCCGAAGCCGGGGGAATCGGAACCGATGAAGAGGGTAAAGGGAGTGCCCGTGCGGAAGGCGGAGATGCCTGAGAGTTGGATGCCCTGCCAGGGAAGGTCATAGAGCCAGCGGAGGGCGACGGCGTGTTTGGCATCGAAGTTGGAGAGGCCCTTGCGGTCGCCGAACTGATCGAACTGGGATTGGGCGCGGCCGTTGAGCATGTCGCGATTGGCGGCGGTGCCGGTGAAATCGACACCGGTATCGATGGCTTTGCCGAAGGTGTAGGAGACGCCGAGATTGACGCCGCGGCGGTAGGGGAGATCGTAGGAGAACTGGGCGCCGTCGTAGTAGGCGATGCCGTTGTTCTGGACGGTGCGGAGTTCGCCGACGGAGGGATCGGGGCGGCGTTCGTTGATGGTAGCGGTGGCGTAGGGGATGGTGGGGTGGGGGACGGCGCGGTTGAGGACGATGCCGGTGAGGAGTTTCATGGAGCGGCTGCCGGTATAGCCGAAGCGGAACATGCCGCGGGTGGTGGACTGGCGTTCGAGGACGAAGGAATAGAGATGTGCGTAGGGAGAGAGGAGTTTATCGGGGAGGATATTGAGGGCGGGCTGGGAGGCGAGGTTGGAGGTGGACAGATCGCGGTGGGGGTTGAGGAAGTCGGGGTTATTGATGGTGAGGTACTGGGCGAAGGGAGGGTTGGAGCGCACCTGCTGGTAGGTGACGGGCGGGACGGGGGAGTAGCTGAGGGAGTACATGGCGCGGGCGGTCCAATTGTTGCGGAGGCGCCAGGCGAGGGAGGCGCGTGGGGCAAGGTTGTTGCAGTCGCAGGGATAGGGGATGGGGCCGCGGCCGGTGACTTCAAAGGGACTGCCTTCGGGGCTGTAGCGGAGGCCGAGGTAGAGCTGGAGAGAGGGCGAGAGGCGGATGCGGTCCGAGAGATAGAGATTGCCGGCGGACTGGCGGAAGCCGCGGGCCATGTCGCCGAGGACCACCTCATAGACATTGGGGATGCCGAGGCGGAAATTTTCGATGGCGGTGCGGCCGAAGTTGTTCTGGAAGCTAAAGAGGCCGCGGATGTTGC
>CAZWDD010000187.1:4282-10724 GCA_964632345.1 uncultured Solibacteraceae bacterium
CCTGCCCGGTCTCTTGCCGCCGCTGGACGAGCAGGAGGCGCTGGAAGTCGCCGCCGATGTGGATGTCATGGCGGCCGCCATCGAGAGAGCGGGTGTAGACGAAGCCGTAGCGGTAGGTGTTCTGGGCGCGGTCGACGGGGAAGCCGGAATCGGGGCCGAGCTCCTCGATCTGATAGCCGAGGCGGACGCGGGGACCGACGGCGTTGGGCTCGGGGAGGAGGAGGGAGACGTTGCGCTGGAACTGGGCGGTGAGTTGGAGACCGCCGCGGTTGAGGGTGACGCGGGCGGTGTGGTTATCGAGGGTGGTATCGGGATTCTGGCCGGCAACGAATTGGAAGGCATCGATGTTCTGGCGGGAGTTGGTGTAGAAGAGCCCGAGGCGGTTCCTGGGGGAGAGATTGGTATCGAGGCGGAGGTCGTAGTTGGTTTCGTCGATGCGCTGAGGGGCGTTGGTGTTGAGGGCGCGGGGATCGAAGTCGGTGCGATTGGGGAGGACGTCGGGGTAGGCCTGGAAGAAGCGGTTGACGACGGCGCGGATGGCGGGATCAGGCGAGGTGGAGAAGCGTTCGGAGGGGAGGGGGACGAGGACGTTGCCGTTGACCATGCCGCGGACCTTGCGCTGGCCGAAGTTGGCGGTGAGGAAGCCGGCTTTGCCGAGGTCGCCGGTGGCGCGTGCGCCGTAGGCGTTCTGGCGGCCGGGCTGGACGGGGCCGACCTGGAAGAAAGTGCGGGCGTTGAAGACGGAGTTTTGATGGCGGTGGTAGAGTTCACCGTGCCAGCCGGCGGAGCGGCGGGGGGAATTGAAGGTGAAAGCGCCGGAGGCGGGGCGGCCCTGATCGGCGGCGAAGTAGTTGGACTCGACGACGGCTTCGGTGATGAGGGCGACCTGGGAGCCGGCGCGGATGTTGGACTCCTTGGCGGCGTTGGTATCGATGAGGAAGACGGCCACGTTTTCATTGCGCATGGCGGTGGAGCCCATGGACTGCTGGGGTTTGGCCGGGGCGGTGGCGGGGGGAGCGGTTTTTGGGGTCTGGGCCGCGAGGGAGACGGCGGCGAGACAGAGGAGGGAGATGTGGCGGATCACTTCTTTTCGAGCATCGACTTGAGCTGGCGGAAGACGCCTTCGGCGTACTCCTCCTTAATTCGTTCGAGTCCTTCCTGATTGGGGTCGCCTGGGCGGGGCGGGCGTTGTTTGAGACAGAAGCCGAGGAGGGTGGTGGAGTCCTTGTCGTCGGGGATACGTTCCAGGACGGCGCGGAAGCCGGCGGCGGCTTCGTCGAAGCGTTTGGCGTGCCAGAGGGCGTAGGCGAGGTTGAAGTGGTAGTCGGGGTCGGCGGGGTCGCCATCGAGAGCCTTTTCAAAGTTTTCGATGGCGGCGGGGAGTTTGCCCTGGCGGAGCTGGGCGGCGCCGAGGTTGGAGAACACCTCATTGAGCGGGACAGCGGCGGCGACGGAGGAGAGGGCGGTTTCGGCGGCGGGGTAATCGGCGACGTGGTGGCGGGAGATACCGAAGTAGAAGAGGGCCTGGGTGAAATGAGGATCGGAGGAGGCGACGCGCTGGAACCATTGCGCGGCGTGTTGGAAGTCCTCTTTATCCCAGTAGTGGAGGCCGAGTTGGAAGCAGGGCTGGGAGTAGTTGGGTTCGAGGCGGACGGCCTGGGTGAAGAAGCGGTGGCGGGCGGCATCATCGGAGGCGAGGAGGCCGCGGACATAGTTTTCGATGGCGTCGACGCGAATGGAAGGGCGGCGGGAGAGAAAGGCCTGTTCGGCGGCGGGGGACTGGGGGGAGATGGCGGCGAGGGCCATCCAGGCGAGTTTGTCCTGGAGGGGGGCGAGATCTTCGAGGAGGCCGGCGGCGGAGAGTTCGGGACTTTGGCGGAGGTTGCGGAGATCGAGGACGCGGATGGAGAGCTTGAGGGAGGGCTTGGCGTTGGGGGGACGGGAGACTTCAAAGGAGCCGTAGACGGCGCTGGAGGCGTCGAGTTCATCGGCGATGCGGACGATGGAAGCGCGGGAGAGTGGTGCGTTGGGGCGGAGGGAGAGGCGTTTGAAGGCTTCGGCGCGGTCGAGGCGATCGAGGACGACGAGACCTTCGGCGTGGAGGGCTTCGGCGATGGCTTCGGCGACGGACTCGCCGACCCAATCGAGGGAGCGGTCCGCGGAGAGATTGGAGAGGGGAAGAGCAACGGTAGCGTCCGCGCGCAGGACGGGAGCGAGCAGGACGAGCGACAGCGCCGCGGACAGCAAGCGGAACATTAACGGTATTTTAGCGCGGCGGGAGAGGGAGGGCGTGAAAGAAAGCGCCGGCCCCGAGGGGTACAAGGGGGGCCGGCGCGCAGGAGAAAACAGGTTAGTTGACTACGAGGGTGGTAGCGGTGCCGCCGATGCGGATTTCGGAGATCTTCATCTTGCCGTCGGCGTTGTTGAAACGGACGGAAGTGGAGGAGAACTTGTGGCCGTTTTCCTTGGTTTCGACGGAGGCTTCGACGACGCTTTTTCCGTTCTTGAGGGTGAGCTTGCCGTCTTCGACGGAGAGCTTGTATTCGCCGGGCTTGAGATCGACGCCATTGAGGGTGGCGGGTTGAAACAGAGTGACCTTCGAATTCATTGCGCCGGCCCAGACAAGGGACACGGCGGCGACAAGACACACAATCATCTTCTTCATGGTTATCCAGGCTCCTAAACTGCCGGAAGTGCTTGAGCCTTCCGGTCTGTACTTGTTGAAACTCGCGGAAAGGAGAGCTTGAAAAGGCTCGCATTTCGGGAGTTTTTTGCGATGCGACTCGAATGCATCGCGGTATGCCTGGATATACGGGTCAGGTGGAGAAATGTTCCGTAGGGGAGGAGAAATTTTTCAAAAAAGCAGCAACTTCGGAAGTGGCGGCGTGTTGGAGGGCGGGATCGGAACCGAAGCCGGAGAACCAATGGACGTTGGGTTCGGCGCGGAACCAGGTCCACTGGCGCTTGGCGTACTGGCGGGTGCGGAGCTGCATTTCGGCGATGGCGTCCAATTCGGCGGAGGGGGGGCCGGTGAGGAAGGCGAGGGCCTGTTTGTAGCCGAGGGACTCGAAGGGCTTGGCGGAGGTGGGGACGCCGGCGGCGAGGAGGAGGCGGACCTCATCGAGGAGACCGCCGCGCCAGATTTCGACGCAGCGGAGATCGAGGCGGGCGTATAGATCCTGGCGGGGCGGGTCGAGGCCGATGAGGAAGGGGGAGTAACCGGAGAGGGGTTGGAGGCCGGCGGAAGAGAAGTGAGCGGAGGCGGGGCGGCGGGCGAGGATGCGGAGTTCGAGGGCGCGGATGGATTTGTTGGCGTCGTTGGGATGGATGCGGGCGGCGGCTTCGGGGTCGAGGCGGCGGAGGAGGCGGCGGATGGCGCCTGGGCGGCGCTGTTCGCGGAGTTGGAGGCTGGCACGGAGGGCTTCGTCGCGGGCGGGACCGGGAGAGAGACCATTGAGGAGGGCGCGGAGGTAGAAGCCTGTGCCGCCGCAGAGGATGGGAAGGCGGCGGCGGCGGGCGAGGTGGGGGAGAAGGGCGCGGACTTCGGCGGCGAAGTCGCCGGCGGTGAAGAGGTCGGTGGGGGCGCAGAGATCGATGAGGTGGTGGGGAATGGCGCGGCGATCGGCGAGGGGGAGTTTGGCGGAGCCGATGTCGAAGCCGGCGTAGAGCTGGACGGAGTCGAAGTTGATGATTTCGCCGTGGAAACGTTCGGCGAGGGCGAGAGCGAGGGCGGACTTCCCAGCCCCGGTGGGCCCGGTGACGGCGATGAGGGGAAGGTCGGACATTACTTCCAGATTCCAGTTTAGACGGAACGGATTTGAGGAACCGCCGGGGGATTGCAGGAATCGTATACTAAGAAGCAAATTCGCGGAAAGGCGAATCCGGCAACGGAGAAGGACAGACAACGACATGGATCGGAAACAGGTAGGGCGCTGGCTCGGCGCAGGGGTAGTGGCGTTGGGAGCCGCGTGTGGTCCGGTGTATGGGCAGGCGGAAGCGGCCCGGAAGAGCGTTCTTTCCGATAAGTCGGCGGCGTATTTCAACTACGCGATGGGTCATCTGTATGCGGACCTTGGGGCGACGTATAACAATCGCGCGGAGTATCTGAACAAGGCGATTGAGTATTACCGGCAGGCGATGAAGGAAGACCCGGCGGCGGGATTTCTGGGGGAAGAGCTGTCGGACCTCTACATCCAGACGGGGCGGCTGCGGGAAGCGGTGAAAGAGGCGGAAGACGCGTTGAAGGCGAATCCGAACGACCTGACGGCGCGGCGGATCCTGGGGCGGATTTCGGCGCGGCTGATCGGGGATCCGCAGCAGCGCGGGATGAACCAGCGGATGCTGGAACAGGCGACGGAGCACTACAAGAAGATCACGGAGTTGGAGCCCGGGGACACGGAAGCGTGGCTGATGCTGGGGCGCCTGCATAAGATGGCGCAGAACTCGGTGGAGTCAAAGAAGGCCTACGAGCAGGTGCTGAAGGCCGAGCCGGACAACATGGACGCGATGGGCGGGCTGGCGATGGTGCTGGCGGATGTGGGGGACGCGGCAGGGGCGGCGGAGCTATTGAAGAAGCTGGCGGACAAGAGTCCGAACCTGCGGACGTTGACGCAACTGGCGGCGACGGATGAGCAGATGCGGGAGTACAAGCTGGCGGGACAGACGCTGAAGCGGGCGGTGGACCTGCAGCCGGAGAACAACGAACTGCGGCGGGAGTACGCGAATCTGCTGATGCAGGCGGAGGATTACGAAGGGTCGCTGGCGGCGTATGAAGAAGTCGTGAAGGGCGAGGCGCGGGACGCCGGGTCGTGGCTGCGGATTTCGCAGTTGAATATGCAGCTGGGGCGGACGGAGAAGGCGTGGGAAGCGCACAAGAAGGCGTCGGAGCTGGAATCGGGCAATATTGAAATCCGCTACAACGCGGTGGGCCTGTATGAAGCACAGGACAAGCTGCCGGAAGCGATTTCGGCGATGAAGGAAGTGCTGGGCGACTCCTCGATGCGGGGCGGGAGCGCGGAGGCGAAGAAGAACCGGGCGCGGCTGATGGAGCGGCTGGGATTGCTGTACCGGAACAACGGGCAGTATACGGAAGCGGCCGGAGCGTTCCGGGAAGTGGGCGAGTTGGACAAAGACTCGGGGGCGCGGGCGGCGGCGCAGATCGTGGAATCGTGGCGGCAGGGGAAGGATTTCGCGAAGTCGATTGCGGCGGCCGATGAGGCGTTGAAGACGTATCCGGGAGACCGGATGATCCGGCTGGTACGGGCGTCGTCGCTGGTGGAGGCGGGCCGCGGGAAAGAGGCCGTGGAAGACATCAAGACGATGCTCGACGGAAAGAGCGACCGGGAGACGCATCTGCAGTTGGCGCAACTGCACGAGCGGATGAAGAATTACGGAGAGATGGGGAAGTCACTGGACGCGGCGGAGAAGCTATCGACGACGGACGAGGAGCGGGAGGCGGTGTGGTTCTCGCGTGGGTCGATGCTGGAGCGGCAGAAGAAGTTTGACGAGGCCGAGCGGGAGTTCCGGCGGGTGCTGGAGAAGAGCCCGGACAACGCGGCGGCGTTGAACTACCTGGGCTACATGTTTGCGGACCGGAATGTGAAGCTGGCCGAGGCGGAGAAGATGATCCGGAAGGCGCTGGAGCAGGACCCGGGCAACGGAGCGTATCTGGACTCGCTGGGGTGGGTGCAGTACCGGCTGGGGCAGTATGCGGAGGCCGAGACGTCGTTGAAGGCGGCAACCGAGAAGGTGCCGAAAGACTCGACGATCCAGGACCATCTGGGGGATGTGTATCTGAAGATGGGCCGGCTGAAGGACGCGATCACGGCGTGGGAGAAGTCGGTGCAGGCGTGGAACAATTCGAGCGCGGCGGAGCGCGAGGGGTTGGACATCGGGAAGGTGCAGAAGAAGCTGGAAGGCGCGCGGACACGGCTGGCGAAAGAGAGCCGGTAGGGCGCGAGCGGACGCGGGTTCGGGTGATATATACCTGAACCTATGCGAATTGTACTGTTGGCGGCGGCGATCACCCTTGCGATGGCACAGGAGTGGCGGCACTGGGGCGGAGACGCGGGCGGGCAGAAGTATTCGGCGTTGAAGCAGATCCACCGCGGGAACGTGGGGCGGCTGCAGGTGGCGTGGCGGTACAAGACGGGCGAGATCGCCGACGGGAAGAACTACGTGATGCGGTCGGCGTTTGAGACGACGCCGCTGGTGGTGGGCGGGACGATGTATCTGACGACGCCGTTCAACCGGGTGGTGGCGTTGGATGCGGAGACGGGGAAGGAGTTGTGGGCCTTCGACCCGCAGATCGACAAGACGCGGGCGGCGAACCTGTTCATCTCGCGGGGGTGTTCGTACTGGACGGACGGGAGGAAGAAGCGCATTCTGCACGGGACGCAGGGGGGGCGGCTGTAGTCGCTTGACGCCGAGACGGGGAAGCCGG